>DATLSI010000160.1:0-30597 GCA_035534255.1 Ktedonobacteraceae bacterium
GGCGAGGGCTTGCTCTTTGGTCGCTTTTTGCCCGAACCCTGGCCTTCCAGTCCCACTCCTGCCAGGAGGAAGAAGAAGGCCAGGATCACGGCTCATGCCGCTCAGGAGGCCGCTTGATGAAAAAACCTACTAGTGAAAGGCGGGGCTTGCCCCTACCCTGTACGGGCTTGCCCCCACCCTGGTCAATCCGCTTGCCCATTCCTCTCGGATAATACTTTTCCGCTGTGTGAGATTTCTAATAATGCGGACGTATAAACAATATGCCACCGTTTGCAACCTGGCGTGCATGCAGGCGGTTCATCGCTGCATGGCGATATGTTCACTGCTACCAATCCGTAGCAGAGTGCGCCTCTTCGTAGAAGTATGCGCGAGGCATCGTCACAGCGCCCTGCCATGACGCACGGGTAATGTAGGTGAGTGTCATAAGAGAACACGTTAAGAATCCGCGCCTGATAATCAAAGTCTGTAATGGAGATTCCTGGCAAACATGTGTGAACGGATGCATGCCAGGCTACCCTTCTGAATGTTGCAGGCTCTTTGAAAGGAGGGTCGAGACAAACCTGGCCCAGGCCATGGCTTATTCTTTCTAGAAGGGTAAGAGAGGAAGTGACGTCCTCAATGGTTCAGCAGCCAGTTTCCTACAAACCACGTGATACAACCATACCTCGCGTCTTCTGCGAGAGCAACGTCACATCAAAAGTTGTCTTGAGACAATATAAGGAGAGAAGTCACACATGCTATCAAACAAGAAGTTCAAGGTAGGGTTTCTCCCAACCCTCCTGGTTCTGGTAGCCATGCTCGTCGTAGCCTGTGGGGGTTCCAGTTCAGCTGGGACGACACCCACCCCTTCAACCCATACTAAAGCCGCACAGAGTCAACAGGTCTTGATCTCTGGTGCCGAGATCGGCACAGGCGATATTTTGTCGTTTGATCCAGCGATAGCACCCGATGCATTTTCATCAGCCGCCATCGACATGGTGTTCACCGGACTGGTACAGTTAAACGGCCAGCTCCAGGTGCAGTGCGAGCTGTGCTCAAACTATAGCGTTGGCTCCGATGGCGTCACCTGGACATTCCACTTGAAGCCCAACCTGACCTTCAGCGATGGCACGTCTCTGACACCGGATGACGTAGTCTACAGTATGGACCGCGCCCTCGATCCCAAGACCCAGTCGGGCACCGCGCCATACTACATGCGCTATATCAAAGACGCCACCGCGCGCGCCAGCGGCAAAGTCAAGACCCTTATCGGTGACAGCCTGATTGCTCCCGACCCAAGTACCGTAGAGGTTGTGGCGGCGAGTCCTGTCGCTTTCTTCCTGGAGTCTTTGACCTATCCGACCTCCTACGTGGTTGAGAAGAGCGTTATCCAGAAGTGGGGTACCGCCTGGACCGATCACCTGGCAGACAATGGCGGACAGGGCGGCGATGGTCCTTTCAAGGTAAAGGAATACACGCACAACAAGCAGATCGTCTTTGTGCCCAACCCCGGCTACTATGGCCCCAAACCTCAGTTATCGGAAGTGGTTTTCCCGTTTGTTAAAGTAGCCGACACCGGTTATCAGTTATACCAGGTCAACCAGGTCGACGACACCAGCATTCCGACCACCCACCTGGAGACCGACAGGCTGCGCACCGACTACATCAACGCTCCTTTCCTGGCGATCAACTACTACACGATGAACTACCTGCAAAAGCCTTTTGATGTCACCTCCTGCCGCCAGGCATTCGCGCTTGCCATCAACAAGGATCTGATTGTGAAGACCGTCTGGAAGGATTCTTTCATAGCCACTAACCACATCGTTCCAAAGGGGCAGTATGGCTATAACCCGAATCTTACCGGGCCGGACGGCACCACCAGCACAGCGGGCAATACTACGGTGGCCAAGCAGGATCTGCAAGCCTGCGAGACAGCTGAAGGGTATGCGAGCGCTGCAAGCTTCCCGCCAATTACGCTGACCTACTCCAGCGCCGGTTCGCAGGACGTGCGTAACGAAGTCGCGGCCATGCAGCAGATGTGGCAGACAGTGCTGGGTATCAGCGTCAAGACCGACGACATCGACATCAACAAATTGTTCACGGATGAAGGTCTGGGTTCAAACAACCCCTTGCAGTTCTATACCGGCCCGGCGTGGTTGGATGACTATCCCGACCCGCAGGACTGGATTACGCTCCAGTTCGACAAGGGCGCGTCTCAGAACGGCATGAGCTTCGGCCAGAACAAAGGCCCCGACGCTGCCGCTCAGCAGGCGCTACAGGTACAGATGGAACAGGCCGACACCATGCCTGGAATTACACCGGCTCAACAGGCTGCTCGCGCGGCGGCTTACAATGCCATCGAGCAGAAGTTGGTCAACTACGTTGCCTGGTTCCCGATGGAACAGCAGGAAATCAATATCCTGCGCAAACCTTGCGTTCAGGGCATTGTAGAAAACGCGCTGGGCCTGGCTCCGCCGGATGACTGGAGCAAGGTTTACATCTCGACCGATACACCCTGTGCCAAGTTAGCATCATAGCGCAGACATCTTTCCGCGCACACAAGTTCTCAACCGGGCATAGCGCGTGCGCGGGAGAATGGGGGACAGCAATCACGATGGTTGCTGTCCCCCATTCTAATGAGTAAGCATTGACCAGGGCGAGGGCAAGCCCCGCCCCTACCCTGCTACGAAGTGGCCTGCCTATCCCGTCCAGGGTAGGCGGGGCTTGCCCCCGCCCTGGTAGCTCGCGCAAAAAGATGACGGCCCCGCAGCGCGCCAGATGCTTGACAAGCATGATAGCGTCAAATACAATAATATTAAATCTATCCTCGTAGTGTTTGCCTTCATGCAGAAGGAGAGTAATCTATGAGAAGTGTGCCAATTCATAGATATTCTCGCAAGCAAGGCATCAAGAACGAAATATGGACCACCAGAACGAGAAGACAATTAAAGCATTCTCTCATATCACTATAAGCGCGAACAAGAGAGTAGAGGGTACACTATGGTTCAATTTCTGATCAAGAGGTTCATCGGTCTGATCTTCGTGATCATCGGCGTAACCTTCATCACATTCATCCTGGGTTATTTTGCTCCCGGCGACCCCATCCGCGAACTTCTGGGCAATCACGTCATTCCATCGGTCTATATAGCGCTCAAACATGCCTATGGGCTGGACCAACCGTGGTACACGCAGTACTGGAATTTTCTCACCCATTTATTCAGGCTTGATTTCGGGTATTCGTTCCACCAGCAAAATTATCCCGTCTGGAACATCCTTAAAGAGGGTGTACCTGTTTCAACTGAGCTGGCATTCTGGGCGCTCCTCCTTCAATTGCTGGTAGGCATCCCCATCGGCATCATGTCGGCCCTCAAAGCAAACTCCTGGGTCGATACGGTTAACATGGGCGTGATGCTAATCCTCTTCGCTCTGCCATCTTTCGTTCTGGCAATTTTTGCCCAGCTCGTCATCGTGTGGCTCGACAACCAGACCGGAGGTTCCTGGCCGGTCGCAGGCTGGGGCAATGCCTGGCAGTATGACTGGAACCATATCCAGTCCATGATCGCGCCGGTGCTAGTTTTCGCGGCAACCGGTACTGCTCTCTTCGCGCGTCTTGCTCGCACCAGCATGCTGGAAGTGCTACGCCAGGACTATGTGCGTACCGCGCGTGCCAAAGGGTTACGGGAACGCACCGTTGTGTATCGCCACGCTTTCCGTAATGCCATGATTCCACTCGTCACCGTGTTCGGCCTCTCCATAGGCTTGCTGGTAACTGGCGCATTCTTCATCGAGCAAATCTTCAATATCCCCGGTATCGGGCAGCAGACTATCACATCGATCAATAACCGAGACTACCCTGTGATCCAGGCAACGGTTGTGCTGCTGGCTGTGGCCGTTGTAGTGGGGAACCTGATCTCAGACATTCTCTATAGTGTCGTAGATCCGCGCATCAAAGCTGAATAGGAGGCAGGCAAATACATGGATACGAAAGATAAAGATTCCGAACTTGCCTCTCTGGGGGTAATGATGCCGGATACCTCGATGTCACCGCTTCTCATCGAAAACGAGGTGGTGAGTGAGATGGCGATACAGGCGATCGAGCCGGAGGAAGGACAGGTTCTGCCTCCTGGGGTAAAGCCAAAGAAGTCTCCGACCCCCTTCCAGGAATCGTTGCGACGCCTGCGGCGTGATAAACGCGCTATGGTGAGCCTGGGCGTGATAATCCTCTTCATTTTGATCCCCATCTTTGGTCCGACCATATACCAGCACATCGGTGGCACCTACAACAGCTCGTTTTTCGGGAATATAGGGCCGGCGCTGTATCACAACCCATTCCACCAGGAACTGGACCGCCAGGATGAACTGTTCTCCGGGCAATACTGGCTGGGTACCGATGCCATCGGGCGCGACCTGCTGGCACGCCTGATGCAGGGCATGCTCGTCTCAATCACGGTTGCGCTCCTGGTAGAAATAGTTGATATCACGCTGGGTATTACCATCGGGGTATTGGCCGGTTTCTACGGCGGCTGGATCGACCAGCTGCTGGCGCGTTTCACCGACATCATGTTCGCTTTCCCCGGCCTCTTGTTTGCTATCCTCCTGACAGGTATCTTTGGCTCTGAGGCTGATACCGCGTTCGCCAACCTTCCCCTTATTGGAGCAAACGGGAATGCGCGCCTCCTGCTGGTTTCGCTGGCGCTGGCATTCACCGCCTGGCCACTGATGGCGCGCTATGTGCGCGGACAAACGCTGCAACTCAAAGAACAGCAATTTATTGAAGCTGCCCGCACCTCTGGAACCAGCGACTATAAGATTATCATGCGCCACATCATCCCGAACCTGACCAGCATCGTGGTTGTCGCCGCCACACTGGATATTTCCGGCACCATTATTGGCGAAGCCGGGCTTAGCCTGCTTGGTCTGGGTGTGCAGGCACCCGGTTCCAGTATAGGACTGATGATATCGGATGCATCCAGCAGCCTGCAGACACACCCCTGGGAGGTCTTGCTACCGTCAATTGTCTTGACCATCCTCGTGTTGGCCTTCTCATTCCTGGGCGATGGCCTGCGTGATGCCTTTGACCCTCGATCAAAAGATTAGTGAGCGGAGTGACAAGAATGACAGAAAATTTACTTGAGGTCAATCATCTCAAGACCTACTTTTTCACACGTGGCGGAGTGGTCAAGGCGGTTGATGATGTCTCCTTCGCCATAAAGTCGGGTGAGACATTAGGTGTGGTGGGAGAAAGCGGCTGCGGCAAAAGCGTCACCGCGCTCTCTGTTATACGCCTGGTCGCGAATCCACCGGGGAAAATTGTCGGTGGCGAAATCAATTTTAACGGCGAAAACATCCTCGAAAAGAATCAGAACGAGTTGACCGATCTGCGCGGCAGCAAAATCTCAATGATCTTTCAGGACCCGATGACTTCTCTCAACCCGGTTTTTACCGTGGGCTACCAGATTGCGGAGACAGTGACGCGACACCGCAAAGATATGAGCAAAGACCAGGCGTGGAGGCGCGCAATCGAAATGCTCGACCTTGTACGCATTCCTGACGCCAAACGACGCGCCAAGAACTACCCGCACGAGTTTAGTGGCGGCATGCGCCAGCGCGTGATGATCGCTATCGCCCTGGCGTGCAACCCCAAACTCCTGATCGCCGACGAGCCGACGACCGCGCTTGACGTAACCATCCAGGCACAAATATTAGAGCTGATGAAGGGCCTGTCCAAGGAATTTGATACAGCCGTGATGCTGATTACGCACGATCTGGGAGTTGTAGCAGGCACGTGTGAGTACGTCAATGTAATGTACGCGGGACATGTGGTAGAGTCCGCGCCGGTGAAGCAACTCTTCAAGACACCGGCCCATCCCTACACTGTGGGCCTGCTGCACTCTATTCCGCGTTTGAATGACCAGCGTGGCATTAAACTCAACCCTATCGCCGGTCAACCCCCCGACCTGCTGAACCCACCGGCAGGCTGTCCTTATGCTCCACGTTGCCCCAAGGTGCAGAGCCGGTGCCGGCAAGAACGACCGGAATTGATGCCTGTAGGTCGTAGCGAACAACTAGCGGCCTGTTTCTATCCAGATTAAGGGGGAAAAGAGAGTAGTATGGCGCAAGAAATACAAGCGACAGCGACGGAAACAGGCACCACGCTGATCGATGTCAAGGGCCTGAAGGTGCATTTCCCCATCAAGGGGGGCCTGCTGAACCGAACAGTCGCGCAAGTCAGGGCGGTTGACGGCGTAGATCTTTTCGTCAAACGCGGGGAGACACTGGGTCTGGTTGGAGAAAGCGGCTGCGGTAAATCGACGACAGGGCGAGCGATCTTACAGTTGATTAAGCCAACGGCGGGCAGCGTCAAACTGGAAGGAACCGAGTTGACCACACTTGATCCCTACCAGACACGTCTGAAGCGCGCCGAGATGCAGATGGTCTTTCAGGACCCTTACGGCTCTCTCAACCCGCGCTTCACTATCGGGCAGACCATCGCGGAGCCGCTGGAGAACTTTAACCGGGGCAGCAAGAAGGAGATTCAGGAGGAGGTAGCGCATCTGCTGGAGGTAGTGGGCCTAAACCCATACTTTATGAACCGTTTCGCGCACGAGTTCAGTGGTGGCCAGCGACAACGTATTGGTATTGCGCGCGCTCTGGCTTTGCGGCCTTCATTTATTGTCGCAGACGAGCCGGTATCCGCGCTGGACGTGTCAATTCAAGCGCAGGTACTGAACCTGCTGGAAGACTTACAGCATGATTACGGCCTGACCTACCTGTTTGTGGCGCACAACCTCTCGGTCGTGAAACATATCAGTGACCGCGTGGCCGTCATGTACCTGGGGCGCGTGGCAGAACTGGCGGATAGCGAAGATATGTACGATAATCCGCTCCATCCCTATACGCAGGCGCTGCTCTCGGCGATTCCCGTGCCGGACCCTGAATTGGAACTCAAGCGCAAGCGCATTATCCTGGAAGGTGATGTACCCAGCCCGGTGAACCCGCCCTCCGGCTGCAACTTCAACCCGCGCTGCTGGAAGGCACAGGATATTTGCCGCGAAATTAATCCGCCATTAGAGGAGAAGCGTCCCAATCATTATGCCGCCTGTCACTTCCCCGGATAGGCGACAAGATCAATCCTGATTTTGTTCCATGCGTTTGATGCGCGAAAGCAAACGGATGCGCGCCACTAAATGGCGCGCATCAAATGGTTTTATGACGTAATCGTCGGCTCCTGCCGCAAACCCCGCTACTTTGTCTTGCAGGGTAGCGAGTGAAGTCAGGAACATGACGGGCAGATCATACAGAGAAGATGTAGAGCGGATGTAACGGCAGAGATCAAGCCCGCTGTCCTGGCCGATGCATACATCACAAATCAGTACATCAGGTAAACCGTCAGCCAGGCATTGCAGAGCTTCGGCTATTGTGATCGCGGTGCGCAGCATAATACGATCACCCAAAACCTGCTGCATTTTCACGCGGGTTATTGGATCACTATCCACCAGAAGTACGTATAATTTGCGAAATGTATGCAATGTCTACCACTTACCAAAGAGACTTCACTCCCGCTCGGCTTGTGTTTCTACCAGGCGATCCATGCGCCGCTGCCGATCGGTCGGAGTGAGGTGTAATACGCGCTCGATAGCGGCATTCAGGGCGCTCGGCTTAAAAGGCTTGGTGAGGTATTCGTCAACGCCAGAGAGGAAGCCCGTCATTTGATCCTGTTCGCGGGTCATAGCACTCAGGATAATTAACGGGGTATTCAATGTGCGTGGATCTCCGCGTAAACAGCGCACGAGCTGGTAGCCGTCCATACCGGGCATCTTCACGTCAATGATGACGCAATCCGGCTGCTCTGCAAAGACACGTTCCAACCCCTGCACGCCATCATAGGCGACAACGACATCATAGGTACCTTGCAGGTTTACAGCATATTTGATCAGTTCTACGATGGTCGGGTTGTCATCGATCACCAGGACCTTTTTCATGAGATCTCCGCGCCGATAGGTCGTTTTATTTATAAATTCGTTTTCCAAGAGCATCCGTCGCCTTTCTGCATTGTAACACAGTTACTACTAGCTGCCAACTCACTATCTTCTTACTCTCTAACTATCGGCATATGCCTTCTCTTTCTAGAATACAGGGCCATACATAATAGTTGGCTTGTGCTACAATACATGGACAAGGGACGGACACGGCGTTTCGGACGCGATCAATCGCGTCCCTACACACATGGACAAGGGACGGACACGGCGTTTCGGACGCGATCAATCGCGTCCCTACACACATGGAGACCGGACAATGTCACAAATAACATCTTCGCTTGACCGCTATTCCAGGCAAACGCTGTTCAAACCGATTGGGAAAGAGGGGCAGGAACGCCTGTTGGCTACCTCGGTAGCTATAATCGGATGTGGCGCGCTGGGCAGCACGCTGGCAAATAATCTCTGTCGTGCGGGAGTCGGGCGGCTGGTGATAGCTGATCGAGACTACATTGAAATCAATAATCTACAACGGCAGATACTTTTCGACGAAGATGATATCGCGCGCAGGCTCCCTAAAGCGGTGGCGGCTGCCGAAAAGCTGCGCCGCATCAATAGCGATGTCAGCATAGAGGCGCTAGTCGAAGATATCAATGCTGATGGTATTGAGTCCCTGGTACAAGATGTAGACCTGGTAGTCGATGCAACTGATAATTTTACGACGCGTTACCTGCTCAATGACGCGTGTATCAAATACGGACGCCCATGGATATATAGCGGGGTGATTGCCTCTTATGGTGTCACCATGAACATTATTCCCGGCGAAACGCCCTGTCTGCGCTGCATTTACCCGGAAATGCCACTGCCAGGCACGACCGCGACTTGCGATACGGCGGGTATCATCAACGGTATCGTAGGGGCCATTACGGGAGTTGCTTCTACTGAGGCGCTCAAAATTTTGCTCAAGAGCGAGAAGGCCAGCCGGTCCATGTTCTGGATGGATGTTTGGGAGAATACGAGCGAACGCATTGAACTGCCGCGCTATGCAGATTGCCCGACCTGCGGCCAGCATCACTACGAATTTCTTGAAACGTTGAGTGGGACAGATAGTACCAGCCTGTGCGGGCGCGACGCGGTACAGGTGCGCGGCGGCAAGCGCGGCAATAGCATCAACTTCCCCGACCTGGCCGAACGATTATGCCAGGTCGGGCAGGTATCTTACAATGTCTACCTGCTGCGTTTTCAGGTTGACGGGTACGACATAACGGTATTCCCCGATGCCCGCGCCATTATCAAAGGGACAGACAATGAAATGGTGGCTCGCTCAATCTACGCGCGCTACATTGGCAATTAAAACATTTGCCGGATCAGGCCGGAGAGCCGGGCATGCGTACGGCATTGCTCGTCTTTAATTCGCCATATCTGACTGCCCGCGCCTTGTCATTGCTCGCCAGGGTCCAGCACCAATTGAGATCCGGCGTGACAATAAGAGCCACGATAGCAGTGATAATAGTTACCAGTATGCTCAGCCAGAATCCTGTTGCGGGGAAAGTGGCGACTTGACCTCCCGCAGATTTGACCTGCACGAGAGCCAGGAAGAATGCGCTGGCGAAGTACATTAACTCAAATACCAGTGCGACCAGGAAGCTGAACCTGATGGCTAATGACAACCATCGATGGAGGACCCGATCCTTCAAGAGAAGCAGAGCCAGCACGACCTGAACCAGACCTATGAGCGGGATAGCCCAGATCAAAGGAAATGAATAACTATCACTGACAGTACGACCACCACTACCATCATTGTTCACGACATACACGCTCACAGACGTACTACCCGCGGCCACGTTGGGACCCGACACATTCACCGGGAGGCGATCCTTCGAAGCCGTCACTATGGTAGCCGGTTCGCCGGTAGAAAACCAGGGCACAAAGAAGAAGAACAAGATGAGAGCCAGACCCCCAATCGCGGGTGCCAAAATTACATAGGGCAGCCGCGCAGCGTAGCGTTTCGCGCTGTAGCTGGGATTAGATGCAATTACCTCGGCGTAGCTTGGCATGCGTGTGATACCTCCTGATAGAGCATAACATGCGGGGAACGAGCACTTTCGCTCATTATATACCACGTTTTTAGGGAAGACAATACGCCGCGCTCCCTACTTGTCCGCTCATGCTATAATAGGCAAGGTGAAGCTCACCCTGTTTTTAGCCCCATTTTTTCTAAGGGAGACAATTTTCGGATGAATGAACATATTCTTGTGTGTGTAGCATGGCCTTATGCGAAAAGTTCTACGCATGTCGGCCAGATTGTGGGGGCTTATCTCCCTGCTGATACGTTTGCCCGTTATCATCGCCTGGCTGGAAATAAGGTGTTGATGGTTTCCGGCAGCGATGAACACGGGACACCCATCCTGGTAGAATCGGAGCGTGAAGGCATAAGCCCGCGCGAGTTTGTGGCACGCTATCACCAGCAGATTTGCGAAGTATGGGATCGCCTGGGAATGTCCTGGGATTTATATACTGAGACGGGTACAGAAAACCACTATCGTATCACGCAAGATTTCTTTTTAACGCTTTACGATAAGGGATATATCTTCAAAGACACAATGGAGTCTCCCTACTGCCCGACCGACCGCCGTTTTCTGCCTGACCGCTATGTCGAGGGTACCTGCCCGCACTGTGGCTATACGCAGGCGCGCGGCGACCAGTGCGACAATTGCGGGCGCACACTCGACCCGATAGACCTGATCTCGCCGCGCTGCCGACTGTGCGGAAGCGTGGACAGCGTGCTGGAAATTCGCCCGACAGAGCATTTCTTCCTGGACCTGCCCAAATTACAAGAGCCATTGCAGCGATGGCTCGCCGATGGTAAAAATTTCTGGCGACCGAACACTATGGGATTCGTCATGAACTGGCTGAAAGAGGGACTACGCCCGCGCGCCATCACACGCGATCTTGACTGGGGCGTGCCTATCCCGCTGGACGGCTACGAGAACAAGCGTATCTACGTCTGGTTCGATGCCGTGATCGGCTACTTCTCGGCCTCGGTAGAGTGGGCAGAACGCCAGGGTACACCTGAAGCCTGGAAGACATGGTGGGTTCCCGAACAGACGACTCCCCCGGTGAAGTCCTACTACTTCATCGGCAAGGATAACATCCCGTTTCACGCGCTCATCTGGCCTGCCATGCTAATGGGCTATGGCAACCGCAACCTGCCATATGACGTGCCAGCCAATGAGTTCATGACTATGAGCGGGCAAAAGGCTTCAACCAGCCGGGGCAATGTGATCTGGACGAAAGACGTGCTGGATCACTATGGAGCCGACACGCTGCGCTACTACCTGTCGGTGACGGCGCCCGAAGGACGCGATACCGATTTCACCTACGATGAACTGATACGCCGCAACAACGACGAACTGGTCGCCACCTATGGCAACGCGGTGCATCGCACACTGACGTTCTTGCAAAGCAAGTTCGGTGGTGTGGTGCCGCAGCCACAGACGCTGCGCGAGGCGGACCGCGAAATTCTGGCTGAAGTTGATCGAGGCTTCGCGCTGGTCGGACATAATATCGCCAATTGTCATTTCAAAGATGGCATTAACGCGGCCATGGCTGTAGCGCGCGCTGCCAACCGCTACCTGGACGAGCAGGCCCCCTGGAAGCAGATTAAGGTTGATCGCGAGGCAGCCGGTACAACGGTGTATGTAATGCTACAGGTGCTGAGTGGTCTGCACATCATGTTCTGGCCTTTCCTGCCGTTCTCATCCGAGAAGTTGCATCACTACCTGGGCTTTGAGGGCAACGTTAGTACCGCTCACTGGCGGCCAACCGAATTACCGGCGGGTATCCATTTGCCTGTGCCATCGCCGCTCTTCCCCAAACTGGAAGAAGTGGTAGCGGTTTAAAAGCAACTGGCATCCCATGCATGACACCCATCCGTGAAAACCATTTCACGGATGGGTGTCATACAATTTAAGAAATTGACGGAACTCGTAGCAGCAGGAGTGTGTAGTGGCATCAGCACAGGAAACGTTTGATGAAAGCGAGTGGAGGCAACGGGCAAAGTCGCTTGCAGATGAAGCTTCACTACGCACATTTATAAACGAGAGCCGCGATGTGCTGGATAAATTATCAACTGCTATCCAGGCGCGATTAAGCAATGTCTCGCTTGAGCTAGAAGAAGCAATAGATGATTATGCATCCTGTCAGAGAAAATACCTCTCTATTCTATCCAGCTTATTTGACAGACTCAAAGGTGGTGGAGGCGTAAATCTCGCTGAAGTGAGCAATCTAGAAAGCGCCTTACAGGCATTTGCATACCGGTTGATTGATGTAGACATAGCATATATCGAACGCGCAAAACCTGCTATGAGCGCTGCAACGATGCCACTCTGGAATGGCGCTGTCCAGGATATCAAAGCGGTAGTATCAGGGCTGCGAGAACGTGAACTCGCGCGCAACGAGTCGCGCCGTATTCGATCGGCTTACCTGGTATGGCTCGAACGCTACAAATTTATCGAGGGTGAAGAACGAGGTGATGAGAGCGTTATCGAGTCACGCCGCCAGCAAGCATTCGCGGAACAGGTGAGTTATGTCTTCTTCGCCCGCCTGTTATTAGTGCGAGTGTTGGAAGATAAAGGTATCATGGCGCGCATTGTATCCGATGGAGGTTTTAAGAACTGGTACTCGTTTTTGCGCAGTTCTTCGCTAGAGGACAGGGTTCATGAAATTCGGGGGGAATCTTTCTTGCCTCTTGTTTACAACCGCGTCGTTAGTTTCTACCGGCACTTCTTCCAACAGCCTGTTTTTGACTGGTTTATGCCCGACGATTATTTGCTGGCCCTCGCGCTCTATCGTCTAAACATGTACAATTTCAAAGATGTGACCAATGATCTGCTCGGTTTTACCTACGAAGCTTTTATAGATCGTGTGGCGCGTAATCAAAAAGGTCACTTTCTTACGCCGCCATCAATTGTTGAGTTTATGCTTGATCGCATAGGTTACAATACACCAGCCAGTATAGGGGAAAGTGTGCTCGATCCTGCCTGCGGTTCAGGCAGTTTCCTGGTTCACGCGGCACGGAGACTCAGACAGCAACTCCACGCAAGTATACCTGACAGCGATCCTACACGACGCGCCAGACTCTTTATTGAGCAGGTCAAAACGAAAATGGTCGGGTTGGAAGTGAATCCTTTTTCTTGCTACTTAGCGGAACTCAACCTGTTTATACAGGTACTCGATGACCTGGCTCTCCTATGGAAAAATGGCGAGCGGCCCGATATTGATCGCTTCGCGATCTACAATACCAATAGCCTTGAAATGCCACCGAATGTCCTGAATTCTGGACACAATACATTTGCTACAGTGTTCACAGATGAAGCAACTGCGCTGGATGAAGCAGCAGTGGTGAAAAGTAAGCCGGGATCATTCAGTTATGTTATAAGCAATCCGCCTTATGTTAATCGTGGGATTATTTTGGGAACTAAAAGCTACGGAGAATACCCGTTTTATCGCGAGGTTGTGAAAGGCGACGAGAACTTCTACCTGCTCTTCCTGCGCCTTGCTGCTTACTATGTTGCTCAAGGTGGAAGTATCTGTTTTATCTGCCCGCTGAATCTCTTAGGTGATGAGTCAACCACGCGAGCGCGCGAGTTGTTCAACAAATGGCGTATGCAATCAATGACGCGCTTTTATGCCAGGGATGTGCTTTTCCCAGGCGTGTTACAAGGGGTTTGTATCGCGCGTTTCGATTTTTTGCCAGCCGCACCATCAGCTCTGGTAGAGGTTCGCGGCGGTTTTTCGGTGGTGGAAGCTGCGCAAACAGCAACACAGGTGGAATACGCTCGCGTCACCCAAAACTACCCGGCAAAAACCACCTGGAACAAACCCTGGCTGGTCAATGCCAATGCCGCAACTTACGATTTGTGGGAGTTTGTGCGAGGCAATACGAAACAAGACCTGGCTGATTTGCTCGAGAGAAAGTTGGAAGTAGGGAAAGGCGATGTGAGATCAACCTGGGCCAAACCTATGCTCAATTCGAGACAAACAGCGCATAGCCTGCCTTTCACCAAGGGCAAAAACGTTACAGATTGGGGAGGCTGGACAACTGTGGCATATTTGGACCCTTCCGTGGCTATTCCTTCGTCGATAAAAGATTATAGTGGCAGCCGGTGGGTACAGAAGCAGATTCAACGCATTGCCAGCTTAACTCAGCATGAAACTGTTCTCTTCCTCAAAGAGGTTTCCGGTTTAGAGATGAAACGACCTATCAGAGGTACCATACTTCAACGCGACAACAAACATCCTGTCGTTGCAGATGAAACGTTGCTCGTTATGTATACCCTGGAAGCAGCATACGAAGACCTGGCATATGCAGTTTTTGGATTGCTGACGAGCGAAATTTACAATTTTTTCTTCAGTCTGTTTTCCACTAACGCTCATGCCAACTTTAAGGAGATTCTGCGTCTGCCAGTTCCCAACTGGTCGCCAGAACTGGAGAAGCGGCTCGCTGATATGACGCGCGATGTGCTCGGCGTGTATAAAGCGTTGTATGACCACGAGCGTCTCTTTGGAACAGATCATGCTCAGCAGGTCTCAACAAATGGTGTGCTTGTCTCTACCAAACTTCCGACATTACGACTTGAAGAGTTAGTTTTGCGCGGAGATATTGTGATGAACGGCGCGCAGTACTATTCTCTGGAAGTCTTGTTAAACAGGAAATTGTTCCAGTTTAGCCAAAACCTCAGCAAAGAAGCGATACAAGCTCTTGAGGCTATCATACGTGCCAATGGCGCTATGGCTTATCTAAAGGGTGGGAAAGATATCCTTGTACCAAACCCGCGGGTAGCTGCTGTATTCTTAGCAAAACAAGATGAAGCGCGACAGGTCCGGGTAAGCCTTGTACAGAGGGCCGCGAGCACTCAACAAATATTGGATGCAATGATCCTCGATGCCTATGCTATTACTAAGCCCGCCTGGAAAGAGCTTGTTGAAGCCGGTGTGCCGTGGGCTAAGTAAGCGAGATACCCACGCCTCCCCCAGGGCGGGGAGAGGAGAGGGGAATTCCGACCTTCCTTAACTTGACGCTCACCAATGACGACGAACATATTTGCGTTCAGCAGAAGTATCTGCTATACTCGGCCAGATGGATATTGAATTGTTCGTAATCAGCAAAAATCAGAACCAGCAGCCAGGCCAACTACAGAGGTTTGGCTTGCTTTGCATGCTTTCCAGCAGCTAAGAAATAGACGTTAAGAGTCGCCAGACCACTTGAGAGGTCTGGCGACTTTTTTGTGTTGTTTCACAACACTAATAAGGAGGTGAAGATGGATGCCAGTTTCTTTTTGCGTGGTTTATTGCTCGGGCTTTCTATTGCGGCGACGGTGGGGCCAATGAGCATTTTATGCATTCAACGCACGTTGCGCACAGGCTATCTGTACGGCCTGGTTTCGGGTATGGGCATCGCGACGGCAGACGCGGTGTATGGAAGCGTCGCGGCATTCGGTCTGACGGTGATTACAAGCTTTCTGGTCAGTGAGCAAGTATGGATTCGTTTAATAGGCGGGTTGTTCCTGATCTATCTCGGTATCAGGACTGTGTTGGCGAAACCGGCAGAACGAGCGGCAAGGGCGCAAGCGAACAGTTTTGCGGGCGCGTATGTCTCAACATTTCTGCTCACGCTGACCAACCCACTCACGATTCTTTCATTCGCGGTGATCTTCGCGGGTATTGGCATTGGGGGAGGCGCGGAAAAGGGGAATTACCTGGCGGCGGCGCTGGTTGTGGTCGGTGTCTTCTGCGGTTCCGCGGCCTGGTGGTGCATGCTGACGGGAGGACTCGGCCTGCTACGCAAGAGGTTCTCTATGCAGTGGTTAGGGTGGCTCAATCGCATTTCAGGGGCGATACTCACGATTTTTGGGATTGTCGCTCTGGTGAGTTTGCGTTAGCGCAGCATTTTGCCCATAAATATGGCGACTTCGTGTTCGACGGGGCCGGGCGGGTAGTGGTGCTGGCTGATGCTCCACACTTCCAGGCCATTGCGCAGGTAGAACTGGATAGCGGGATAGTTGACGTTCTGCGTCTCCAGGAGAATGGCGCGGCAGCCGCGATTACGCGCCCAGTCGGCAGCGCAGTTGAGCAACAGGGAGCCGATGCCGTAGCGACGGAAGAGACGCCCGACGATGATATCTTCGATACGCGCCAGCGAACGCCACTCTTCGACCTTGAGCAATATTACTCCGGCGATCTGCCCATCAGCGAGAGCTACATACCCGCCATGCACGGAGGCCAGGCGAACCTCGACCGCTTCGAGAGTGCGCTGGTAGACGCGTAAATCCTTGTAGAGGGGCAGATCGACGGGCGTCTCACATAATTCGAAGGCAAGCGCGGGTTTGCCAGGAATCTTTGCCTGCCCATCGCCCTGGGCAAGGTAGCCTTGCTGGTGCAGGGTATAGATACGATCCGTCTCAAAACTATAATCGAGGGCATGCAGCGCGGGCGCATCGGTCATCTCTACCGCGCGTACCTCAACCTGTTCGCCGACCTGCGATAATGCTTTCTCCATGATCGAACGCCCCCTTTTGTTGCTGATTGCGCTCCTATATAGGAAAAGTGAAACCTGCCGCCTGCGCCCCCAGGCATGCCGCGCCCACGACGCCTGAAAAGTCTCCCAGTTTGGCACGTGTGATTTTGGTATCGCGCGCCGGGTTAGAAAGCGCGGTGATGCGCGCGCGATGGATGGCACGCTCAAAAAGCAGGTCGATAGCCTCGATGACGCCGCCACCCAGGATGATACATTCGGGATTATAAAAGTTCATGACGGAGGCCAGGCCGTAGCCGAGATAATCGGCAGCTTCCGTGACACATTCGATCACAAGAGCATCGTTATGGGCAATCGCGCTGGCGAGCGTACCTGAGCGAATGATGGTTTCACCCTCTTTCAACTGGTGTTCCGCGTCATCAGCCAGGATGGATGGGCGGCCATGATGGATCTCGGCCATGATAGCTCTGGTGATGGCTGTGCGCGAGGCGTAGGCTTCGAGACAGCCACGACTGCCACATGGACACAGGCGACCGCCAGCATCGATTGTCATGTGACCAACCTCACCGCCGGTTCCGCTCAGGCCATTATACAGGTGTCCATTTTGCACAATACCGCCGCCGATGCCCGTACCCACAAATACACAGACGAAGGTGTTATAGCCCTTTCCCGACCCATGAAGAAGCTCGCCCAGCGCGGCCACTTCTACATCATTGCCGACCGCGACTGGCTTGCCAAATTGTTTATTGAGCAATTCACCCAGGGGCATGTTTTTCACGCCCAGATTAGGCGCATCGACAACAACGCCTGCCTTGCGGTCGATCTGTCCGGCTGCTCCAACACCAACCGCGACGATACCGGCATCGGCTGGCAGTCTTGCATCTTCAATAGCCTTTGTCGACAGGTCGAGGATGCGCTGCGAGACAAATTCCTGCCCCTTTTCGGCGCGAGTGCGCTTGCGAGCAGAGGCGATTACTTCGCCGTTGGCGACATCCACTACCGCTGCCAGGGTTTTGGTTCCTCCCAGGTCGATGCCCAGGGCATACACTTTTTGTTTAGCCATACTATAACGCTCACTTCCATATAACGAAGAATCGGTCAGTAGGGACAGGGACGACGGGAACGCTTATTTGAAATGTATTGCCCACGAGGGCGTCCCTACTGAGATACTATCAATTACGCCCCGACAAAGGGCAGGCTCAGGCCGGGATCAACATCCAGGTCCAGGCTATGCTGTTCGCCTCTGAGCAGGTGAAAGAAGGCGGCGCTGCCGATCATGGCGGCGTTGTCGGTACAAAATGCTACCGGCGGATAGCTGAGACGGATACGCTGGGGGCGCAATTCCTGCTCCAGCCGCGCGCGCAGGCTGGTATTGGCCGCGACGCCTCCGGCAAGCAAGACCTGTTTCACATGATATTCCTGGGCCGCCAGGCGAGTTTTGACGGCCAGTACGTCAACCACAGCCTCCTGGAAGCTAGATGCGAGCAAGGCCACGTTCGCGCCGCCCTTTTGCGCGGCGGCCTGCGCGCCCATTCTTGTATACTGGCTGACCTGTGAGTGAGATTTGTCGCCAGGTGGTATACCCGCCTCTTGCCCGCTGGAGGCACCTTCCGCCAGGTGCAGCGCCGCCGTTTTAAGCCCGCTAAAACTAAAATCGTAGGTGCCGCGCAGCCATGCTCGCGGCAGACGATAGGCAGCACGAGCCAGGGAGATCGCCTTGCCTTTCTGCATAAGTTCTTCTTCAACGCGCTGCGCCGCCTGCTGGATAGCCGGGCCACCAGGATAGCCCAGGCCCAGGATACGCGAGACTTTATCGAAGGCTTCTCCGGCAGCGTCGTCGCGCGTGCGCCCCAGCAGTTGGTACTGGCCATGACCACGAACCAGCACAAGTTCGCTGTGCGCGCCCGAAATGACCAGGCACATGAGCGGAAAAGTGGGATCGCCCTCCTGATATTCCCAATCGGCATCATCCACGTCCTGAGCGAGTCGTGTATAGGTTTGCTCGCGCAGCCAGTTCGCGTAGATATGCGCTTCCAGGTGATTGACACCGAGGAAAGGAAGCTGGTGGGCCAGGGCGATGGCTTTCCCTGCCGTCAATCCAACCAGCAGAGAACCGGCCAGTCCGGGACCATAGGTTGCAGCCACGGCATCGATATGCTCCCAGCTACATTGTGCTTGCTCCATAGCGGTATCAATCACCGGAATGATAGCTGCCAGTTGCTGGCGAGATGCGACCTCCGGCACCACGCCGCCATAGCGGTTATGGATTTCGATTTGGGAGGCGACGACGTTTGAAAGCAGGTAACGCCCATCTTTGACGATGGCGGCTCCCGTTTCGTCGCATGAACTTTCAATGGCTAGTATGAGCATAATTTTACACTTGACCCTTGCCAGGGCGACCGCCAGGGTCGCCCTTACCCTCTTTGCCAGGGCGACCGCCAGGGTCGCCCTTACCCTGTACGGGATTATTGGGTTTCCAATTTATTGATAAGCGCGGCTTTGAGTTCTTGAAATTTCTGTTTATAGGTAGAGGAATTTATCTCATCAGTCCACATAATCAAGGCATCCTCATTGTTATCACTGTAATAGCGATGGCGAACGCCCGCCTCGTGAAAGCCGTATTTGCGATAGAGATTCTGGGCATTGTAGTTGGTGAGACGCACTTCGAGCGTGACCCATTTCGCGCCGATACTGTAAGCAATGTCGATGAGGCTGGTCAGCATGAACTCACCCAGTCCCAGGCGTCGATAGTTGGGATGCATGGCAATGGTAGTGATATGCGCCTCGTCAACCATGAGCCATAAGCCGGCAAAGCCGAGAATTGAGGCTAAATTTGGCGGGGGCAAGGTGACTGATTGCCGCCCCGGCAGCAGCGAGAGTGGAAAAAGCCGGCGGGGTTTCTCTGGCTCTTGCGCGGACATAGCCAGCGGCTCTTCGGCGATTTTCTTATCTCGCAAGACAATATAATGCGCCCAGCGATTATCCTGGAGTTCCTTGCGATAGGCGCTGGGAGGCCAGGTAGACGGATAGGCCAGGCGTTCAATTTCTATAACGCGAGGCACGTCTGACATTGTCATTCGATCAATGATGTAACGCACCTTCTTCCCTTTCTGTCTGTGCCAGGTCACTCGACCGATGCGTTTTCCCTCCCAGGAGCGGCTGTTTGCGAGCGCTGGTGGTGATGGAAGGTCGCCGTAAATACAACGGCTCAAGCAAAAAAGGATCATCTACAATGCCGTGCTGGAAATGTTGAAACGCCAGGGTTGCCAGAGTCGAGGCATGGCGAGTAGATTGCAAAGAAGTGAGAAACAGACTTTCCGGCAATTGTTCAGCGAGAGCGACACATGATGCTTCGCTGATTTCGCCACAAAAGAGCACTGGCGGCAATTGACGTTCACCGGGTGTGCCCGACCATTCGTTGAGATGCGCGTGGATATACACTCTCAATTGCGCAGGAGAGTCAAGCAAGTAATCACTCAGACGCCGCATATCGTAGGAGAGTTGTCCGGCTTGCTCGCTTTCATCGAACAGGTAGCAGGCCGCATACAATTCGCTGCGACCCGCTTCCAGCAAGGCGCAGATAGGTCCATGCCAGTGCTGTTGTTGAGCCGCGACGATATCCAGCGTGCTGATACCGGCGAGGGGAACGCGTAGGGCGTAGGCCAGAGTCTTGGCAGTAGCCAGCGCGACTCGCAGACCATTGAACGATCCTGGCCCGGTGGCAACGGCGATAGCTTCAATGGACTGCATGGTATGACCGCATTCAATCACCAGGCGCTGTATACGCTCTAGCAACTCAACGCTGTGGTTGTTGCCCACCTGCCATGTATATTCGCCGGAAAGCGTATCCTCTGTGCAGAGGGCGACGCTCGCCTGGCGGGTGGATGAATCAAGAGCCAGTAGTAACATAGGTATTTTTCTGGAACTGTCGCAGCAAATCGCAATAGCGCGTGCCAGTTGCCGCAAATAAAAGGCCGCGCTTGGTTTCACTGAGCATTTTCAAACGAATGTCAAGGTGGTCGGTTGGCCAGTAGAGATCGGCTTTCTCCGCCCATTCCACGACGCACACGCCATCACTGGTAAAATACTCCTCAAAGCCAAGATCAATGATTTCGTCGGGATTGTCTAGCCGGTAGAGATCGAAATGGTAGAGCGCGAGGCCGGGTCGAGACACATTGCCCCGTGGCGATTTCACCTGGCTCACGTACTCCTTTAGCAAGGTAAACGTGGGACTGTTGACATTCCCGCTAATGCCCATACCCTGGGCCAGCCCCTGCGTGAAAGTGGTTTTGCCCGTTCCCAGCTGCCCGTTGAGCAAAATGAGTTCGCCGCCGCGCAACAATTCACCCAGTCTCATGCCCAGTCGCTGTGTCTGTGCCGCACTGTGACTGATACTGTCGAGCGTACAACTCATTCCTTCCTGGCTCTGCTTTAACAAAGGCGCATCCTTCACATCGTTTTCCGACCCGCCCCACAGGATGTGCGAGAGACGCGGCCCGCGTCCTTGCTTTCTCAAAGGCGCGCCTGTTCCCACTACCTGGAGGTACGTATTATTATAGCATAGTTCCCGGCAAAAAAGCATCCAGCCTTGAGAGCAGTTTTCCAGGGAGATTGCGAGGGTCACCCTGGAAAGTAACCGGTCGATCAGCGCAATTTCGCGCCGCAATTGCGGCAATACAGCGCATTTGCCCGCACGGGGCTTCCACAGTTCGGGCAAGCCTGTTTATTAGGCTGCGCGGCTGGCGGTGTATAGGTTGACGCGGGATTCGGGTTCTGGTTGGGAGCAGGATTCGGCGAAACAGGAGGAGGCGCGTAATTGGTTGTAGCGGAAGGCGCGAACTGGTTCGCTAGATAGACCTCACTCTTGATTTCCATCAACTGGGCTTCGCGATTCTGCATGTCGTGATCGAGTTCCTGAATACTGGCACAGAGACGCGAGAGTTGCGCATCGCTGAGCCTTCCCTGCTGGTAGAGGTCCATGGCTATTTTTGCCAGCTCGTCGAGCAACTGCTGGCGCTGTTGCATCAACTGGTCGATTTCACCCTGTTTGCCACGCGCACGTAGTTGTTTCTGTGCCTGCCAACTCGTGCGGCTGACGGCGGCGCTTACCATATTTTTCGCGTTCTCTACAAAATCTGACATATTTGTCTGCCTTTCCTGTATATTTATATTTTTTATTCGTCACTTACTGCGTTTTGATAGAGCCGGACTTCTTCGAACTTCCCATCCTGGCCGAATTGTATTGCTACTACGTCAATGCGCCATGGGTGGTCGTATTTAGCGTGGAGAGCGAGATAATAGGAAGCAACCTGCGCTAATTTACGCCTTTTAGTGAGCGTCACAGCTTCTTCGGGACGCCCGAAGGCTATGCCCCGGCGCGTTTTCACCTCGACAAAGACAAGGTCGTCACTCTCTTCTGCGATCAGGTCGATCTCTCCATAACGACAGCGAAAGTTGTGTTCCAGGATACGATAGCCTCGCTCGCGCAGCGTTATGGCGGCCATCTGTTCGCCTTTGCGTCCCAGCAATTGACGCGCGTTATTTTTGCGCTCGCTGGCGGCATTCGTATCTCGCGCCATACATTCCTGCTTCCATTACTATGGTATTTATACGATTACTGACCGGCCGAGTTGTAGGTTTTGCTGCCACCGGGTGAAACTATACCCAGCAGTAAGTATTTTATCATGAATTTGACTTCTTCGGGCGTCCCCACTGGGGTATAATTTGAGATAACGCTGTTGCATAGAGACGATTTCGATGGCGGCAGCAGCGTTGGTGAAAAACCTGTTGAGATCGGCGAGAGGCGGTATACAAGAATATGCTTAACGATGCAGAAGCTAAACAAGAGGGTACACAGGCGAGTGGTTGGCATAAGCCGCTGGTATTTATTCACGGGTCGGGTGATGCGGGGCGCATCTGGCGTTTCCAGACAGAGTATTTTGGGCCGAGGCGCGCCATCGCCATTGATTTGCCGGGACATGGAGAAAGGGCGGATACGCTGCCACCGGAGGTGAGTGTGATGGACTACGCCAGGGCAGCGCGTGAGATTATCTGGAACGAACTCGGCGTGGAACGGCCCATTATTGCCGGGCATTCGCTGGGCGGGGCTGTCGCGCTGGCGATGGGCATGGACTATGGCGAAGAGTTGGGCGGATTGATATTGATCGGGACCGGCGCGCGCTTGCGGGTGCATCCTGATCTGCTCGAAGCGACGCGCAGCGCTCCTGAAGCCGCTACTCGCCAGTTGAAAGCACTGGCGTTCACTCCTGCCCACGCCGCGACAATGGTGGATGACATGCTAAAAGAGGAGGAGCAGGCCAGGCCAGCGCCTACAATGCTTCACCGCGACCTGGCGGCTTGCAATGTATTTGATTGCATGGCGCGGCTGCAAGATATCCACCTGCCCACGCTGATTATGTGTGGCACGGAGGATCGCCTGACACCTGTTAAATACAGCCAGTACCTGCACGAGCATATAGCGGGATCGACCTTACGCTATATCGCGGATGCGGGACATTACGTGATGCGCGAGCAGCCGCAGGTGGTCAACCAGGCTATCGAAGATTGGCTGGCGCGTTTATAACCTGTTTGTAACCCCTCGACTGACATGGACTCTTCATGTTAAAATGCTAGCGAAAGTATTTCTCAGAAACACATGTTGTACGCGGATCTAGTTTTTCGTAACGGGTGCAGCTTGAAGTGAAACAGGAGCGAAAATATGTCTGGTCATTCAAAATGGGCACAAATTCGTCGTTCCAAAGGGGTGAACGACGCGCGAAGAGGACAGCTCTTCACACGTTTAGGACGTGAAATTGTAGTAGCGGTGCGCGAGGGCGGCGGTGGAGACCCCAACGCGAACTTCCGCCTGCGCATGGCAGTGCAACACGCGCGCGATGCCAACATGCCAATGGATAATATCGAGCGTACCATCAAACGCGCTATGGGCGGTGGTGAGGGCATGCAGTTGGAGGAGATTACTTACGAGGGGTACGGTCCAGGCGGTACCGCCATGCTGGTGCAAACCCTGACCGAGAACCGCAACCGCACCGTGGCCGAAGTGCGCAACGCCTTCAACCGCAACGCCGGGAATATGGGCGAAAACGGCAGCGTTGACTGGCTTTTCGAGAACAAAGGTGTTATCGAAATGGAACTCGCGGGACACGATGCCGACGAACTGTCGCTGGAAGCCATCGATATGGGGGCGGACGATGTTGAGCCGGTCGGGCCAGATGACGAGCACCTCACTATTTATATCGACCCATCCGAACTCGAAAAAGTGCGCCAGGCGTTGGAAGCCAAAAAGTACAAAGTGGTGAAAGCGGAAAGCACGCTGGTTCCCAAGTCCAGAATTTTGTTGACCGAAGAGAAGGTCGCGCACCAGGTCATGCGACTGGTAGAGAAGCTGGAAGACCTGGATGACGTGCAGAACGTGTATACCAACGCGGACATTCCTGAAGAACTGGCCACTGCGTATTATGAAGGGTAGAGCAGCATGAATATGCTGCCCGAAGAGGACGAGCGGCGCTCTACAACGCCAGCCACCCGCATTGCTCTGGGCATTGACCCAGGCACCGCCATTGTCGGGTACGCGGTCGTGGCCGCGCGGGGCAGCGAGTTGAGCATGATCGCCTGCGATGTCATCACGACAGCGGCGAGCCTGCCGCTTCCGCAGCGCTTGCAGCAGATATACACGCAGTTAAGCGAGATCATCGGCATGTATCATCCCAATGAAGCTGCAATGGAAGAGTTATTTTTCGCGAAAAACGCGCGCACGGCCTTAACGGTCGGCCAGGCGCGCGGCGTGGCGATGCTGGCGCTGGCCAACGGCGGGCTTTCGATAGCAGAATATACGCCCATGCAGGTCAAGCAGGCGGTGAGCGGCTATGGCGGCGCGAAGAAAGAGCAGGTGGGCGAGATGGTGCGTATTCTCCTCAAGCTGAAGACTGTTCCTCACCCTGACGATGCCGCGGATGCCGCCGCCGTTGCCATCTGTCATTTACACACCTCGCCCTTGCTGCGCGCAAGCGCGTTTGTCAGAAGATAGCGCGGGGCAAACCACATCCAAATCTCCTAATTTGATGCGAAATTACATGCCAGATGTTAATCTATAGAAGAGGGAAGGCATAATCATGATTGCCAGCATTCACGGCGTATTAGAGGCGCGGCGAGCAGATTCCGCGATCATTCGCGTTGGCGGCTTTAGCCTGCGTATTTTCACACCCTCTTCGACTTTGAGCCACCTGGGGGAGGTGGGTGCGGAGGTTACACTTCACACGCATTTTCAGGTGCGCGAGGATGGCATGGCGCTTTTTGGCTTTGCCAGCGCGGAGGAACGGGACGCTTTCGAGCAGTTGATACTGATCAGCGGGGTTGGGCCAAAGATTGCTCTGGCTCTGCTCTCCACGATGGACGCGAACACGTTCTACAAAGCCATCGCGGACGAAGATATTACGCGCTTATCACTGGCTCCGGGTGTTGGCAAAAAGCTTGCGGGCAAGTTAGTGTTCGAACTGAAAGGAAAACTCCCGACGCTTGTTGGCGCGGGAGGGGCGGCATCGCTTACTCCAGCGGGCAAAATACAGTCCGAGGTACTGGAAGCGCTGATGGGCCTGGGGTTCGCGGCTGCCGAGGCGCAGGCCGCACTCGCAAAGATTCCGCAAGATCGAGCTATGACGCTGGAAGAGCAGATCACCTATGCCTTACGCTCCTTTGCTCGTGAATAGTCATCGTTGTATTATGGAGGATGCTGATGGCAATCGACCAACACTTGCCGCCAGCGTGCGCTTTTGCCATTTCCGTGCTTGTCGAACGCGATATGGACCCCGATGCCGTCCCCGAAGAAGCAGTTGAAGCGGCGCAATACCACCTGGCAACCTGCGCGCGCTGTCTCTCTTCCCCGCCAATCATCAGTCCGCCGCGTAAAAAGAAAAGGCCGCGCCGCCCGCTAGAATCCGATTCGCTGTTTGAGATACCACATACGCCTGTTCCATCAGAAGAGGCTACAGCGCAAGCATTGTCATCCACAGAATTTGCGACCGCCAGAGCAACTCACGCGGAATCCAACGCGCAGGTTACACAGGTTGCGCCGAGCAGCGCGCAAAAAAAGCCGGAGCCGGTCGTCACAGCTCCCAGGCAGAGCGCGTCCGCTGTCGTCGCAACCGTTGCGCCGCTAAAAGCGCCCACGCCCGCGACACTACCGGCCATTATCGAGGGGCCGCTCACATGCGCGCAGTGTCGCCAGAGGCTAAAAGAATACGCGGAAGCGATGGATACTGGCGAGAATGTGACGATGTTCTATCCCGAAGTGCAGGGACACCTGGAGAATTGCGAGTCGGGATGCCTGGTGCTGCTCGACATTTTCCGCCAGGAGGCAAAGGCCAGCCGCAAATACCGGCGGCGCAAGGTGCGCGATCCATTCAGCGCGATTGGCTGGGAAGTGACGGGCTTTTTCCGGGGCGGGCAGGTGCCAATGTCGCCGATGGCGCTCGCCTATGGCACGCTGATGCTTTTGCTGCTCGCTTCCACATTGAGCGTTTACTTTGCCGTCCGTTGGGACGACGCGCGTTATTATCGTCCTCCTGTTCATACAGTTATTATTCCGACACCCGACGGCATTGGTCTAAGTGATGGTCTTAAAGTCTTCGATGCCTGTAACGCCAGTAGCTACCAGGATAAACGAGCAGCAGCCCAGGCGTTGCAGGCGCACAATCTGACGAATGCTGGCACCTTACTGGCATCAGCTACCGGCGTGGTGAGCACGGATACGACGGGCTGCAACGGCGCGGAGGCCGCGATTTATGGCGAGGATTTACAGGTGCGCCAGTCAGGTCGTACTTATGGCGCGCTAGTGATAGCCTTCGATAGCGGTCCAGGCGTGGCTAATCCACAGGGCGGCACCGATCGCCATATCCTCTATGCCGCCTACACCCAGGAACTTATAGGGGCCTTCATCGCGCAGCAAAACTACAATACAGCCGCCCTGCAAACGCCTGGCGCGCCTCTGCTCTATCTCATTCTGGCGAATACGACGGGCGTTGAGCAAGGAGCTTTGCAAATCGCGCAAAATATCGCGACCCTGGCTACAGCGACCAATCCACAACAATTTGGCCTGCTCGCCAGTGGTCCACTGCCACTCTTAGGCGTGCTGGGACTCGCGCCGAGCAGCCTGGTACAGTTAGTGCTGCCATCGCTGTGCAGGGCTGGTGTGCCATTGATCGCTCCGACCGCGACAGGTCTGTTTATTATCAATCTCCTGCAGCAGACATCGCTCTATCGCCACTGCGCGCCCGGCTTCGCGTTTATTCGCTTCTCGCCGGATGACGCGACGCAGAGCTTGCTGGCGGCGAACTACGCGTATAGCAAGCTCCATGTCCGTCACACGGCCATTTTCTATGATCCCAGCAACCCATCTTCGGTGGGGTCTGCCGATAGCTTCTCCTACAATTTCTCAAGGCAGCGCGGCGCGCAGATTGTGGCACGCGAGACGGCAGTAGCGAGTGGGCTGCTCGATGCCAGCGGGCGACCGCAAGCCTCGCCGGATGATCTGCTGGCAGGTTTGCAAGACGCATTGCAGGCCAAACCACGCCCCGACTTGATCTTCGCACCGCTGCTCACCAACGATGTGATTACGCTGGCGCGAGATATCGCGCAGCTTCCCGCCAATCAACAACCGATATTGATGATCGGTGGGGAATTCGTGCATCCTGCAGCGCTGCAGGAACTGGTGCAATGGGCAAGGCAGCAGCAGTTAACGCTGCCGCGTATCTATGTTTCGCTGATCTCAGCGGTGCGCCCACCCGACAACAATGAATGGCCCAAACAGTTCTACGCCAGCTTCTGCACCTCTTTTGCCGCGCCCGGCACACATTGCAGCGGAGCGGCTATCCTGGATCAGGGCGGTTTGTTGTTTGCCGATGGAGTGGAGATCGTGGCGAAGGCTATGATTCCTGTCCAATCAACGGCAAAAGCGACCCCCACTACGACCACAACCATCGCGTTGCCAACACGAGCCGAACTGGTGCAACTCATCAGCAAAGAACGCTTTGCCGGAGTGAGCAGTCCCATCCGACTGCGCGAGACGGCGGGTATCCTGGTGACGAGTACGCAGGTGTCACCGGTGATTGTGGGTGTTCAGGATGATGGCAGCCTGCAAATTGTAGGGTGAACGGTGTGCGCTAATGCAAGATCGTCTGGCTTAACTGAGCGCGCAGGAGGGGTTTAGCGCGTTGGAAGTAAGTTTTCGCTGTCGCCTCTGGCATACTCAATGCTTTGCCGATCTCAGCGAAACTTTCCTGGCGCGCATAACGCCGGAACACCACTAAGCGATATTTGGGCGGCAGGCTGGTAATGGCCTGGCGCAGGCTTTCCTGCAAGTCATGACGTTCCGCGACTTCATCAGGCAGTGCATTAGGGTCACGCAACGCGGCCAGCACAGAAACCTCGTCATCGTCTTCGCCCGCCTCCAGAGTCGAAAAATGAATTGCGCGTCTCTTGCGCAGTTCATCCAGGCTGCGATTGCGCGCGACCTGAAAAAGCCATCCGCGCATCGATTTGCCCGCTTTTAGCGTGGATAATGAAATGAATAACTGGATAAACACGTGTTGCAAAATATCGCACGTCTGGTCGTAATCTCCCACAATGCGGTAGACGAAGTTGAACAACATGGGGCGATATCGCTGAACCAGCGTTTCAAATGCAGTCTGGTCATTTCCCAGACACTTTTGTACGAGTACGTGGTCTGCACATTCGTACAGATTTATTTCTGTTGATTCAAATACCTGTGACATTTTAATTACTCACTTTCTTTCTAGACCGCCGCTCGCCGCACCTCTACCCTGGCATCGTCCCTGGTATAAGGATAGAGAATACGTGATGTAATTTCAAGGCTTTTTTCACAGATAATCTACAATTATAGACTTTCTCAGGAACAATTAATCTATATTAGAAGAGGGTCATCCTTTTTTAATGTTATTCTTATCGATTTCTAATCTAAATTAGAGAAGAAAGGCTTTTTCTAACCTGTATCTAAGCAAAATTAATGAACTGAAAAAGGAAGTATCAAGAGAGATGAGCTTGTGTTATAATAAGCGAGGAGAACAGTAAGGGAGTGCAAAGAATGTTTCAAGAGTCTCAAATACCTGCGCAAGCGGAAGACCAACCAACGTTATCCGTGCTGGTAATCGACGACGATGAGAACATCATAGAGCTCATCAAACTGGGACTCAAGTACGAAGGCTTTCAGGTTGAGTCCACTTCCACAGGAGCGGATGGGCTGGCGGTAGCGCAGCGCCTTAACCCTGCTATGATTGTCCTGGACCTGCTTTTACCCGACGTGGATGGGCTGGAAGTCTGCAATCGGCTGCGCTCGAATCCAACGACGCGCGATATACCCATTCTCATGCTAACAGCGAAAGATAATGTGCGCGACCGCATAGCCGGTTTGGAAATAGGCGCGGATGATTATCTTGCTAAACCATTTGACTTTGATGAGTTAGTGGCCCGCATACGCGCTATTCTGCGGCGAGCCAGGCGCGGCAAAAGTGATGAGGATCAGGCAAACGAGCAGGTACTTACTTTTGGCGATTTGATTCTCAACGACGCAACCCACGAGGTGACACGCGCTGGTCGCCAGATCGACCTGACCTCGACCGAGTATAATTTGCTACACCTGTTCATGAGCCATCCCCGCCAGATATTAGACCGCCAGACCATTCTTAACCGGGTCTGGGGCTACGACTTTATGGGCGAAACCAACATCATCGAAGTCTATGTACGCTACCTGAGAGAAAAGATCGAAGATGAGCCGAGTACCCCGCGTCTCATTCAGACGGTACGCGGCTCAGGATATATCCTCAAAGGTTAAGGATATACAGAGCTACTTTGCTAGCGAGTAAGCATACGTTCGGCCTCGATGTAGGTTGCGCCCGCCTCAACAAAGCCCAGCCGATGGTAAAGATTCACGGCGGGTATGCCAAGCGTGACATACAGGATCACCGTTGGATAGTCAAGCTCGCGCAGGCGCTGCATAGCTTTGATAGCTAACAATTGTCCCAGGCCGACGTGGCGAAATAACGGGGCGACTGCCATATGGCGGATGCGTGGGACATTGCGCTCCAGATGAACGAGAATGGCACCGGCAAGGTGGAATCGATCGAGGGTATGTTCAGCGATATAGCAGCTTTCAGGCAGGAACGGGCCAAAACGTCCTTCCTGAATTGCGCGAACCTCTGAGCGCCAACCAGAAATGTCGGGATGAACTTCGTCGGGACCGCCAGCGTATGAGCGTTGGAGCAACGCGCCAATTTCCTCGGTCTGGTTTCCAGCGATTGGCTGCACGCGCAGTGAGGACGGGAGTGAGGTCTGTGGCAGAGTGACATTGGTTGACGCGATCATCGCGGTACGACGGCGCAGTTCTTGAAAGCCTGCCGATGCGAACGAGGCGATATAAGCGGCGGGATAGGTTGCTTTGAGGTGACGCATACCCAGAGCTGCCGCGCGCAAGAGGCTTTCGGTCACCACCTGCGCGGCCACGCCTCCACCGGCTTCAGGGATAAGCACCAGGCCGTCGAGTTCAGCGGTATCGTCCTGGGCAAAGAAGCGCAGGCGTCCGACGGGTGTATCGTCGCGCCAGAGAAGGTAACGCTGGGATTGTTGTTCGGGAGTCTCTTCTTTGTAGCGGGCAAGCTGCGCATCTTCGCTCTCAAACGCTACCTGGTCCGCGCTGCGCCTCGTCACAGATACCCAGATGGCGGCATCTTCGGGTCGGGCATGTTTCCATTCTACGGTGTTGCGCATGGATTCCGGGTCAAGCATGGGACGCCTCCTTGTAAGTTTGATCTCCCCGAATAAGTTCCTTACAGAACTGCACAGACGTTCTCAGATATGTAGCATATCATAGAGTCAGTTTCGCTGCAAATGGGTGAGTATAGAATCAGCAGGGCTTGTGAATTATTGCCAGGAAGGGCTGATGGAGTAAAGGGAAAAAGGCGACCGCAAGGGTCCCCACCCCTCATCCCCTCTTCCCCCGCCTCTACTATGACGACAACGAGCAGAACCCGAGCGTTCATAGTAGAGGCGGGGGAGGTGGTGTGGAGGGGATGGGACCCT
>DATLSI010000161.1:0-3025 GCA_035534255.1 Ktedonobacteraceae bacterium
GGAGCTTCATGCTGCCGAGAAGCTGGCGCAAGAAAAACGGCGGGCCGCGGAACAGCGCATCGGAGCGGCCCCACGTATCGGTAAGCGGCTGATCGTTGCTCAGAGCGTGCGTCCTGCGAAGCGCCCGATCCCGGCTGAACCTCCCATGCCATATGCTGCGTCGCACAATGAGGCAAGAGAACAGGTTCACAGGACAGCGCCATCGGTCGGGATGCAGGTATCCGCTTCACAACTCTGGCAGGCGCTGACCTGGACAACCCCGCTGCTCGGCGCTGAAACGCGCCTGACCCCTGAAAGCGGGGCTTTTTTGAAGATCACGGCCAGGGCAGCATCAAGCGGACAGGCGATGTTGCAATGCGCGTGGGCCGATGGGAAACGTGCTTCACAGGCAACCATCCAGAGCTATGCCCAGGAGACGCCGCCGTTCTGGACGGTCACGCTGGGCAGCAGCGCCATGCTGCACCTGGCCGAATTTTTGCAGCGCATCCCAACCGTCGTGACTGCTGCTGATCAACTGCCATGCGATTTGCTGCTGTGGTGGGAAGCCGCGCCAGCGCGCCTTTTTGTCACCCAGTCCCACGCGGAAAGCCGCGTCCCGCTCGTTCTTCCCGCTCTGCCAGCGTCTATGCCAGACAATTTCCCCGTGTTGCGCCCTCCGCTCTCTCAGATCATGATCGAGCAAGAGCAGCTTGTTACCGGGTTAACGATGCTCGCACAGAACTGGCAGATGGGAGAGACAAACACATCGTTGCCTGAAACCATCGAACTGTCCTTTGGAGCGCCCGGCGCAGTATCTGTTGTGCAGCTGGCGATTGGCCCGATGGAAGCGCCGTTGGTTGCATCTGTACCCGGCGCGGATTATCTGCTCAGCGGTCCTGCGATCACGCTGCGGCTGGACCTGGCTTCCTGCTGGCATGTACTCGCCAGCGCACAAGATCGCGTGCGGCGCTGGCAACTATGCGTTGGCCGAGACGCCGACGCTGTGCAATGTGTGCCGGAGTTCGATCCTGACATGGTCTGGGCTAACGCGCTGGCATGGAGGCACGAGCTGCGCGATGTGGCAGGGGGATAGAGGGAGAAGCGCTGCATTCCTTTTCGTTCGACTATGGGGGATATAATCAATGCAAAAAATCGCGGAACTGGTTGATTGGGAGAACAATCTGCAAGAGATGATAGCCTATGTCGAGCTTCTCGGCGAGTTAGACCTGACGGAAGATGACGTGAAGCGGATAGGAGTGTTGATTGCCCGGCTCGTTCGCTCATCAAGTCAAGCTACTGCGTTACAGGTGTTAAAGACAGCCTGCTCCACGACTCTGGCTGCCTATCTTGTGGCGAAAGGTGTATACGGATATCGTGAAGGCAATTATTGGGAAAGCATAGCTGAAGAGATCGGATGGAATACAGGCACTATCCAACAATTGGGCTTATTGTTTGAGGATTTCCTGCGCGATCATGCCTTACCCACATTCCCTGGTGGAAGCCAGCATGGCCTGCGGTATGTGAGTGTGGTTTTGCTGCATGGCGGTATCCCAAACTACTGCCTGAATGACTTCTTCGAGAAATTTCTACAGCCTGTACTCTCAGACTCCGATTACTCAGGGTTAAGCGAGCGCGATATCGTGACTACCTGGCTACACAGTCCCGCAAAAAATGCGGTTGACAAACCTGTTCCGCGTTTCCTCGAATACGGAGGGAAGATCGCACTCGACTTTGTTGCTCGTTGCCTCGAAATGGGAAGATACTTCAACGATCAGCCCCTGGCTTCCACGAGTGAAACGCTAGGCTTGCCGAAGCGTGTGATCGAAGCATATCGCGCATGGGCCAGAGGCCGCACACAAGCGCGATTGGCGGAGAAGGTCCATCTTGCCCGGCCAGAGATCATCCTGGATCCCTGGGGCAGCGGGCTTCTTGCCGAACTGCCTGCACAAACGCTGCCCTCTTCTTTTGATGAACATGAAGGAAATTGGATGATCCAGGCAGATCAACACAGGGTTGAAATACCTCTGCGGTTGCGCTGGCATGGGAAGGGAATGAACACTGATCTCTGTCAGGTCGAGCTATCTCATCCGGCGAAAGCGTACACGATTACATTCGCTGGCGGGCCTTCACGAAAACGTACATGGCAATTCCGAGGAATGACACCTGAACTGCCATTGATGGCTTTCGAGCCGGACAGCGGCGAACTCGTTCAGTTTCTCGATACGTTGCCTGCCAGGCGACTCTGGTTGCTCTATCCCTTGAAGCAGCAGCCCAGGATAGAGGGGGGCCAGAAATGCGAAGAGTTTCCTGGCTTTTCCGGCGCGTGGGCAGGTTATACAGCCGATGAATGGGACTTGAGTCAGGCCAGCTCCGTCACCATTGGAAAAACAACGCTGCCGGTGGAAGTGGATGCAGCCAGTTTACTGCCATATCTTGTGGGTAATGAAGTACAGGGATTGTTGAGAACTGTAGGTCAACCTGTTCTCTTCGCCGGGCCGCCGCCCACTATTTACATACCACTCACGCCACAACGAAAAGCAGAACTCGAAGCGGTACGCTGGCATATCGTCATTCGCGATAACGAAAAGCACGTCGTATGCTCAAAATCCATTGTAGATATTCCTTACCTGGTTGAAAAAGATGCGTTAAAGGTTTTTCTTTCAGATTCCTCCTTGCTTGATCGCTCTGTGTTCGGGAGTTTCGAGATCTCTTTGCGTGGCCCACTTGGGCGCGATACGACCTTCTCCATTTCCATTGTTCCTGCGCTGGATATACGAATGCGGGATCGTGACGTTATTCGCTTTCCTGATACAACAGGCATCTATACCTCACCTCAGATCACCATTATCACCAGTCCCGATGTCACACTGGAGAGCAACGATCCAGAGATACAGATACGATTTCAACAACAGGGACACTACCTTGTGACAGTTCCCGCGGAATACGTGCAGGCAGAATGTACACTCCGTTCGCTCACATCGGCTGCTCCCAGACCTATCTCATGTACCATTGCATTGCCTGTTCTGCATTGGGCCATCATCGAAGG
>DATLSI010000162.1:0-4181 GCA_035534255.1 Ktedonobacteraceae bacterium
ATTACCCGTATTTTTCCAACAGAAAGAGCAAATAGACATGGCTATGAAAATTGGGGTTCTTGTCCCCCAGGGCTGGCGCATGGACCTGGTCGGCATTGCCGACCCCATCGAAGCCTATGAGACAATGACGCGCGTCGCGCAGGAAGCCGAGACGCTGGGTTTCGACTCGATCTGGCTGTTTGACCACTTCCACACTGTACCGGCGCCGACACAAGAAGTCACCTTTGAATGCTGGACCAGCACTGCCGCGCTTGCCCGCGATACGAAAAGAGTGCGCATCGGGCAGATGGTCACATGCAACAGCTATCGCAACCCGGCACTGCTGGCAAAGATGGCCAGCACCGTCGATGTCTTGAGTCATGGTCGCCTGGATTTCGGCATCGGCGCTGGCTGGTACGAGCACGAATATCTGGCCTATGGTTACAGCTACGCCGACGGCCCGACACGCCTGCGACAGTTGCGCGACGCCGTGCAGATCATTTTGAAAATGTGGACCGATGAGCACGCCGAATTCGAGGGCCAGTATGCCTCTGTGCATGGCGCGATCAACCAGCCCAAAGGCGCGCAGAAACCGCATATTCCCCTGTTGATCGGCGGAGGCGGAGAGAAAGTGACGCTCAAACTGGTGGCGCAATATGGCGATGCTTGCAACGTCGGACACCTTGATGCGGCAGGTCTTGAGCGTAAGTTTGCCATCCTCAAGCAACATTGCGAAGATGTCGGACGCGACTACAACGCCATCCGCCGCACGGCACTGTTCAATTGTGCCATCGCCGAAACTGACGAGGAAGCTCTGACCAAAAGCGCGCCTTTCCAGCGCAACATCCCGGCGGGGCGCATTCGCGAGCAGGCCATCGTCGGTACGCCCGACGCTGTGCGCAGGCGCGTTCAGGAGATTGAGCAGGCAGGCGCGCAGGAACTGATCCTGTATATGCCCGATGCCAAAGACTTGACCCCATTGCGCATGTTTGCAGAAGCGTGCCTGGGAAAATAAGCTGATTACTCTACTCCACCATGCTCGCGCAATACATCCGCGATATCGCAACAACCCCTCTCAATGGCAACTTTGAGAGGAGTTTTATGTTCGTAGTGACCATACATGATTAGCAGCGAGGCTTAGCTTTGCTTTATGGCTTGCGCGTTCTGCTTTGTAGTATCTGCCACATCTTTAGTTGTCTGCTTCACTTCCGAGGTGGCTTTTTGCGCCAGTTCGCCCAGGCTACTGCTGGTGTCTTTGACTTTCGAGACGGCCTGTTGCGCATAACCTTTCAAGTTGCTTCCGGTCTGCGTCACGCGCTCAGAAACCTGCCTGCTATATTGATTGAACTGTTCATTCGCATTTTCGGGCAAATAGGCGCGCAATTTCGCGACACGCTCACCCAATTGACGGCGCATCTCTTCACCCTTCACCGGTGCGATAAGCAAGCCAACGCCAACACCTATCAACGCACCCCTGATAAAACCTTTCATCTTCAAAATCCTTTCTTTCGCAGGCGACACAACCTACAATCACGTTCACATCGCCTCAATGAAGATACACTATTGTCTATAACTATACGCACGAACCCGGCTTCTGGTTTCAGAATGTGTCATTTCATATCACAACAGCCAGCATACGCACATATCCCGCGAATGCCGCGAAAGGACCAACCAGGGGTATCTCATTCGCCAGCTCTTGCAAGCGCGCCGGGGTATATCCCTGCAACGCAATCTTCTCAAGCCAGGCACGCGCTTTCTGCACGCGCTGCTGATCTTGCGTATCAAGGGATTGATGCCACTGCCCACGCCCATAGTTATAGCGGCGTAACAGGTCAGGGTCACGCAAGAAAGCGCGCATTACCGGCATAATTACATCGTGGAGGGCCGCCTCACCTACAGCAGGCAGCAAGTAAGCTTTCAGCAACACTTCATCTACCGCGTGAACCACGCGCATTTGATCGAGCAAGCGGGCGCGGGTTTCCAGCGTCGCGCGAGCCGCGTTACTCAACACACCCGCCTTTTCCAATCGCACATCCTGTAACTTGCCCGTCAGAGAGACGCCGTAACCCAGGTGTCCCACCCACCCTTCAAACAGGGGTTTCAGACTTGCTTCTGCCTGCCACACCCGCGCTATTTCACGCGTCACAGGCCAGCGCAGCCAGATACGGGGAGGATTTGTAAGCGGATCGAGGAACAGTGCCTCGTGTGCCATAGCTATAATTGCTTCGATGAACGCTTCCTGCTTCTCGCGACGATTATTCCCGATAATCCAGCTATCCACGATGCCTGCTTTGCGATAAGCCTCGTGCCGGTGTTTCCATTCGTCAAGGTCAAGTGGGGCACATTGAAACTCTATGGCCTGGCGCTGTCCATCAGGGTAAGTTACGAAGATGTCCGCGATACGATTTGGTTCGGGAAGTCGCTCTTCAAGCGTGACACGCGCAAGGGGAAACTGCTCGCGCAGCCAATCAGCAAGCACAACTTTGCCGCGCATATGGCGCACCGATTCTGCCTCAGTACTCCACGCGCATTCACCTTTCTGGTGCGCAAAATGCAGTTGAGCGCGTTTTTCAGGCCCACCGCGCGCGTAGACAATGCCGCGACAACTGGGACAGCGCAGCGCCTGCCCGCGCGACCAGCTTTGCACGCGCTCAAGCGGTGTCTCACCGGCTATCACCAACTTCCCGTCAGGGCCGTAAGCGACCAGCATCTCAAACCCCCTCCATACTACAGATTATAGAGCAAGTTGCGAACAATGTGCTAGAATACACTACACCTTGTTGGTTCGTACCCGCTAATGCACGTCGTCCAACATGTAAAATACGTTTCGTCGTGGTCATTGTAAGGGCGGGGGTTGTGTTGTGCGGGGTAGAGACCCTTGCGGTCGCCCTCGTACCGATCCACAGCCGTCATAATTTTTCCGTGAGGAGATCCCACATGCTCGACCTGTCAGCTATTCCCGTCGTAGATAACCATTGCCACCCAGTCCTGCTCAACCAGTCTATGGACGCGCTGCGCTTTCGCCGCTACTTTACCGAAGCCAGCGATCCCATACTGGCGGAACAACATGTAGAAAATACGGTCTATTACCTCTGGATGCTACGCCAGATGGCGATGTTCTATGGCTGTTCAAACACGGAGGACGCTCTTATAGCCGCGCGCAACAGGCTTGATAGCGAGTCACTGATCGAGCGCCTTTTCCGCGCTGCCAATATCGATACGCTGGTGCTTGATCAGGGCGTCCCATTACCTGAAAACTGCCTTTCTCCCGAGCAGATGGGTCAATTGGGCCACTGCCGCGCCTTAAAACTGCTGCGCCTGGAAACGCTCATGCAACGGTTGGTCGTCGATTATGGCGACTTCGACGAACTGGTGGAACGTTTCGAACATGTGCTGAGCGATCTACGCGCCAACGGGTATAGCGGGCTGAAAAGTATCGTGGCTTATCGCGGCGGATTACAGGTACTAGAACGCACGAGAGACGAAGCAATCACAGCATTTCGAGAAGCTCGCTCGGCTATAAGAAATAGAAGTCTGCGCATTTCCCAAAAGCCCCTGATTGATTACCTGCTCTTTATCGCGTTCCGCCATGCCGCCGAGCAAGGCTTGCCCATCCAGTTTCACACCGGCTATGGAGACAGCGACACCGATATGCGCCTGGGGAATCCGCTGCACCTGCGCGACGTGCTGGAACGGGGCGATCTGCATAATATGAAGGTGGTACTGCTGCACGAAAGTTACCCCTATTCACAGTTTGGCGCGTACCTCGCGGCCATCTACCCGCACGTCTATTTCGACCTGTCTTACACTATCCCCTATATTGACCGCCTTGAGATGCTGGCCTTCACCCGCCAGGCTTTGAGCATCGCTCCTGCCAGCAAGTTGATGTACAGTTCAGACGGCACCAACATCCCGGAGATGCACTGGGCCTCGGCCATACGCGGGCGCAGTATTATCGGCCAGGTATTAAGCGAGATGGTGGAGGCCGACGAAATCGATGAGCAGCAGGGCTATCACCTGGCGCAGCTCATTTTACGTGATACGGCATATTCTGTCTATGAATTATAGAACCGCGCCGTAAAACCCGTGGCTTTCAAGCAGGGGATAGAAGGCGCGCCGTCCGCAGACGGAACATGCTTGACAATGCGTACAATCTGATGTAAAATGTATACATGCAACAAGCAGTAAAACGGTTCTCGGTA
>DATLSI010000163.1:0-46678 GCA_035534255.1 Ktedonobacteraceae bacterium
GCGAGAGAACCTATCATTGTCCGTGTTGCCTCCTGATCTGTGATCGCGACTTGAATGCTGCCTTAAACATTCGTGCTGTGGGACTACACAGCCTGGGCTTGTCCCTGGAAGCCCCCGGCTTTAGCCGTGGGGAGTAGTCACAAGAAAATTCTCATCTTTGTCCAGGCGAGCAAAAAAAGCGGGGGCTGCCAGAAATACGCGCTTTCTAGCGGCCCCTATGCAGCAGTTCTGGGACGACGGAACTAAACGATAGCCTGTTCAAGTTTCTCGAAGAATGATTTGAGTGAGTTTTTGGTGATGCCCTGGCCGATGGGGTTGTTGGCGATGGAGATGGGACCTTCGAGATCAGCTTTGGCATCGTAGGTGAGCAGCGCGCCGTCGGGTTGGTCGGTGATACTGATCTGGCTAATGGCATTGACAGAACCACCTCGGCCCTGGCGATTCACTTCCAGCACGAGCAGGTTGGGGTCCTGACGCTGCGCCATGCGAATGACTACGCCAAACGGTCCTTTGAGTCCAGGCAATGGCGTCGTGATGTTCGCCTTGAGGCGCGTCGAGTCGAGCAGTTCGACCGAGTCACAGCCGGGAATACAGGTCTGCAAAACATTGGGATTGAGTATGGCGTTAAATACTTGCTGGCTATTGGCTTTGAATTTGTGCGTACCGTTGAGTTTCATGAAAATCCCCCCTTTAATTTTACATATGCTGGCCTTTTCTCATACCTTTTGCCATAAGTCGGAAGTTGTAACAAGAAAAGGTTTTATCGCAATTATTTCACATGGTGTATTGTAGCGATTCGTTGCCGTTCTTACAAGCATTAAGCAGAAAAATACCCAAACTTCCTATATTCGTGTTATGCGTGGGAATGATGAGCCACGTTGCGATCCGTAACCGCACTCTACACCAAATGTGCTATTCATGCATGAGTTGTACGTGGTGTATGCTATACTGCATCTAGTTGTACCAGCGCATTTCATGGATGAACGGTAGCTTGAAATTGTAGAAAGAGTCATGGGAGTGCATGATGGTAGGTCATGGAGAACAGGACGAACAGGAACAACAGCGATGGCGCGCGCGTTTTGAAAAAGGGCGACTGGGGCTTTCAGCTTCTGTTGGTGAAACGCTAGCCAATCCTGGCCTGGTAGAAGTGTTTGATGATGAAGGGGATGAAGAGGCCGCGTCGGAGCCGCAAAAGCCATATACGATGCTCATTCCCCCACGTTTAAGCTTGCAGTCGAAACAGATGCCTGCAGTGCAGATAGTATCCGATCAGCAGATCAGACCCATAATAGTTGATGCATCGCCTGAAACGAACCCTGTAGAGGCGCTCACCACCACGCCTAAAAAGAAGCGACTGGCTGGACGCAATACAAAGGTTCAATTGCAGGCTGTCCCAAAAACAGAGAAACGGGGTGTGAAGAAGATGGCTGTATTGCCTGGCACGATTGAACCAATACGAGAGCAAGTCATGCTTGCTGTCCCGGAAACTCCTGCCAGGGAAAATGTGACCGAAACACCCGCAGCCGTGATACTGAAAAAAGATGAAAGGGCAGCGCGGCAGAAGCTCGCCGGTACCGGACAGATTCTTCAGGGCCAGGCAGAGATAACCGTTGAAAATTCGCTTGTATCCCCGTCGAGTGTGGTAATGGCGACGTTGCTTGGCAATCCTGGGCCGGTCGTGGTGCAGTATTACACACTTCTGCCGGATTATGGTTTCAAATTTCACCTGAGCGCGCCTGCCGCCTCAAACACGCCCTTCAATTATGTAATTCTGCTGGGAGAACTTTTCTAAAGTTCTCCCTCGACCTCTTGTTTCAAGCGGCGGAAAAACTCCTCCATAAACGCGAAGCGTTCGCGAGCAAGTTCGCGTCCCGTCTCAGTCGTCATGCGTTCGGTCATGTTGCTGAAGAGCAGTTGAAATTCGATACTGGGAGAGTAATCGGGTCGCCTTCTAAGTTGGCGAATGAGCCGGGGGTCAACCGGTTCTGTGATGTCGTCAGGCACGGGCGAGTAGACCTTTTGATTGTAGCGGCCAGTAATCATGTAAAGACGACCGATGCCGATTGCGCCCAGACAATCAATCTTATCAGCGTCGTAGAGAATGCGCCCTTCCAAAGTTTGTGGAACAATACTGCCGGTCATGCGATGTTCGCGGATGGCCTGTTGTACTGTGGGAATGGATGCCTGGGGAAAGCTTGTGCCTGTAAGTAGTTCCGCGGCCAGTTGCGCGCCTATCAACGCGTGATCGCCGCCCTGCTTTAGTTCGCGCGCCTGACCAATATCGTGCAGGGCTACCGCTGCCTGTACGATGGGCAGGTCGCCGCCCTCGCGTGCCTGGATGGTTTCAGCCAGCGCCATTACACGGGCCAGGTGATCGACATCGTGGGCGGCATCTTCGCTGCCCTCGCGCTCCATAGTCTCCTGCGCGAGTTGCAGGAGCCAGCTTCTAAGCGTGTTCAACGGTCTCAATACTCTCCAGTGCCGGTAAAGTAAAAACGAAACGGCTCCCTTCGCCCAACCTCCCATTGCTCTCGACATGGATTTCACCGCCCTGCAATTGGAGCAATTGCGCGACCACGTAGAGGCCCAGTCCAATGCCTTTCGTCTGACTGCTCGCGCTATTTGGCGCGCGGTAAAAACGCTCAAACAGGCGAGATTGCGCGTCTGGCGGGACGCCGATACCTCTGTCTTCGACGCATACTTCGATTTTCTTTTGAGCTTCAATGGTCATATAGCTACGCAGCTTGACGATAATCGGGCCACCGAGCGGGCTATATTTTATGGCATTCTCCACCAGGTTGGCAATAATCTGTTGCAATCGCGCACTGTCGCCTCTGACGATGTAAGAAGCGCCGGAGGGGTCGAGAATGCAGTTGATAGTATGTTCCTGTGTGGTCGCGCTGCTCTGGTTGACCACGCGCTGCGCTATTTCCCCCAGATCGACCTCAGCCATGTTCAAGGTCAATTGACCACGTGTGATGTGCGTCACTTCAAGAAACGTCTTGACGATATCAGTTAATTGACGTGTCTGATCCTCAACGATGGAGAGATTGCGGGTTGCCTTCTGTATCGATTCCTGGTTGGTTTCCGGTATCTGCTTTTGGAGCCGGGCCAGAACGCGCGCGACAAGCTGGCTCTGCGCCAGAATGACGGTCAGCGGCGAGCGAAATTCGTGAGCGGTAATAGCCATAAATTCATCCTTGAGGGCGTTGGCTTCGCGCATGGCAGCTTCACTGGTGCGGGCATCGAGAGCCTCCTGTTGCCAGCGCGCCTGATCGACTGCCAGACCCGCTAGTTGAGCGATACCTTCAAGCACAGCGATATCCCAGATGCTAAATTCACGACGTTCTGGGTGGGACGTTTCTGGCGGTAGATCGTCGTTGTCACAGGCACCAGCGTTTGGTAGCGACCTGTCAAGCAGGATCAGGCCATGCACGCGGTTATTATGTTTGATAGGGGCTGCCAGGATCATGATATGACTGAAGGGATTCGGTTGATATGGGCATTGTTCGGCGTTTACCAGCACAGCGTGGCCATCGATGATCTGGCGATAGAAACCATGATACTCTTCAGTCGCTGATTCAAGCCAGAATTGCTGATCTTTGAGCCATTGTTCTTCGCTTCCGCCGCCAAATCCAATGAAAAACAGGGGCAAGAATTTCTGCTGTTCCTCATCGAAAAGATAAACCGCGCCCCGCTGGCAATTCAAAGTGATCAGCGTGCGTTCCAGCACACTACGCAATATGTCTTTGATATCTATAACACCTGAGACGGCTTCGGCGACATGCAGCATGGTATCGAGAGCCTGGCGAATGCGTTGTTCGGCGCGAATGGACTCACTGACATCGCGAAACGCGCTGACTACCCCGATCTGCTTACCATGGCTATCATGCATGGGAGCTATATTGATCTCCAGGATGCGTTCTTCTCCATCGGCCCGGCGCGTTACAAAGCGTTCGGCGCGGATGCGTTCACCGCGCAGCGCGCGCGTGAGGGGAAAATCTTCTTCCGGCATCGGTCGGCCTTCCACCGTGTAGGTGGGGTACCGTCGCAGGAAGGCATTCAAATGGTTCTTGTAATTCTTGGGAATACCGAGAAAGTGTGAAGCGGCGTCGTTGAGAATCATGACGTTGCCCTGCATATCCGTCAGTGTGATACCCTCGGTCATGGCGTGGAAGATGGTGTCAAGCGTCGTGGCTCGTTCAGTGGCTACCGCGGCGGCCTGGCGTACCTCGGCCAGCAGGCGAAATTTCTCGACTGCCAGCGCGCACTGGGCGGCGATGTCCTGGGCATAGGCTAACTGGCCTTTTGCAGGTTGAAAACTGTGGGTATAGTAGTTGACGAATGCCAGACCGACGCATCTATCAGGTGTATCCAGACGTGTCTCGTTGATGACATCCTGGTTCGCAGAACTGGCACTCACGATTAATGGAACAATGATCGTGTTGTGCAATCCTACCTTGCGGTAAAAGAGCAATTCTGTTTCCGCGACCTGCTCCTCTTTGATATACAATGGTTGTCCAGTTGTAGCGACATGGCGACAAATGGGAAGTTGATCGAGTTGAACACGGGTGTATTCACTGGATGGAGCATAACCAAAGTGGCTGCTGACAAGCCGTAATTCGCCTGTTTCAATCAGGGCAATCGCTCCACCGTCCGCGCCTAGTTGGCGCACCAGGTTCTCCATCGCCACTCTAAAGACGGTGGAAAGATCTTCACTGGCATTGACTGTCAACGCGACCTGGTAGGTAGAGCGTGCGCGCTCGATAAGGCGTTCGGCGCGCTTGCGTTCTGTTTGCGCCTGCTGGTACAGCCGCGCATTGTCTATGGCAGTAGCCGCTTGCTGGCCGATGGCACGCGCTAATTGCTGTTGCTCTGCGCTAAATGCGCGCTTCTTCGCGGGATCGTCGAGCGAGAGCATGCCAACGGGCCGCCCCTCGCGCATAAGCGCGACCAGCAGCGTCGAGCGGGCAAGAAACGTCTCTGCCATATGCTGCATGGTGGGTTCAGAGCGCAAATCTTCAAGGTATAACATGCCTCCTGCCTTGAGAAGGTGTTGAACAGCCGGGTCGTCTACTGCCAGAGAACTACGATACCAGATGGCATTCGCGGCTTTAATGGTCTTGCGATCAAGAGTCTGCGAAGAAAGGTGATAGGTTTTGGGGCGTAATATGCCACGCGTGTCATCCATTAGCCAGACCGCGCAACGCTCAACCTCACATACTTCGGATGTGCGTTTAACCAATGCCTGTAATCGGTTGTCAAGGTCCATGGAGGATGCCAGCAAGTCGGCCAGTTCGCGCAGTATCTCGCTTTCGCGCAGCGCAGCCTGCAAGCGAAGATGCTCTTCTGGATTGGGTATTGAGAGTGGGTTGGCTGACATACTTAGACCTCGTTACGTTTTGCTTGCCCGTATGATGTGTAGTTGATGTGAGAAGTTCCTTCTCTACTATGTGGTGAACTAATTTATTCAGTCGGAAGTGGAGATGCTTTAAGGAGAAAGTACAATGGCTGATAAAAAACCACAGGGAACGCTCTAACAAAATCTAGCCCATATTTTCTCTTGAACAAAGTGTAGCAGATGGAGAATGTTTACGTCAAGCAGAAAGGACTTTCAGGTGCTTTCCCTGCCTCTTTTTATCCTGAATTGTGAGGTGATATAATAACGTCGCGTAATGAAGTATCGAGAGAAAGAATGATTGAAATGGCTCTCAGTATTGGTGTGGTTCGCAATGGCAATACCTGGAAAACCTGTATGTTGGAACAGGGACAACTCATCGAGCAGTGCGCGTTTGAAAGCGCTGAGACGGCGCTGGCATATCTGGAGCATACCTGCGCGCGTTACCCCGAACTGACCCTTGCCATTTCTCTTGCCTGTGAAACGCCGTTTCAGCCACTGAGTAAGCTACCTTTTCCGCAATGGGAGTCAACTCTAACCTTCCCGCTCAAAGACTGGACGGTGCAGGAGGCCAAAGAATTTCTTATAGCCATAAAGGATATCAACCTGCACAGCTATCTTGTGCCATCTCCGCGCTCCTTGCCAGGCATACCATCGTACAGGAAGTTGTTACGGACAAACCTGGGTACGACGAATGATGTTTGCGCGGTGGCGGCGCTGCTTTACGGCTTGCGAGAGAAAGAAGCGGCGTGGCCTGAGATGCAATTCCTGCTGGTCCAGATTAACCGCCACGCCAGGTCTGTGCAGGTGCTGGAAAATGGATGCATTGTTAACAGTATTGCAACCGTGTTCGAGACGATTCCCGCTGGTGAGCAGATGAGCATTGAATATGAACTGGCATTATGGGAGGAGTTGACGCGAGATATAGCCGGGTTGATGGCGATTCACCATATTGAAGACATCGTTGTGCTGGGCGACTACCAGGAAGCCTTCGTCGATCATTTTGCCGAAATTTACCAGGTCTACCTATTTCCTTCCGGTAAGGCCGATATGCCTGGTTATGAGTTAGCTCTGGGAGCGGCTATACTCGCCGATGGTCTCTGTCTTTCCGGTAGATCAGGCGAGATCGTCGAGCATTTGCAGGTTCGTGAAGCAAGCATATAAATGGATTCCCAACCGCCAAAACCACCTGGCATCGCATCCCTACTCTGGGATATTTTACGACTGAGCGCGAAGGCACTCTGGAGCATGCGTGTGAATCCTGTGCGTCCTATCGTTGAAAGACAGCAGGCGCTGGCTGTGCTCGGCCTACCGCCCAACGCTACAACTCAGCAAATTAAGCGCCGCTATCGCGAGCTTGCCAAGAAAAACCACCCCGATCGAGGTGGTGATCCGCGCGAGATGCAGCGTATCATTGCTGCATATCAGTTGCTCATGAAGAATCAGTCGTCATAGGGTTTACTTGTTCGCGCTGATTTCCTCCTCCTCAGCCGAAGCTTGATATTGAGATGGAACGTTGGCGAGGCGCAAGGCAATATCTAGCTCGGTGTTGCCCTCCCTGTCCTTGCCCTGTTTAATCAGGTACGCGCCGAGCATCCTGTGGATGCGTATCTTCGCGCCCAATCGATCAGTATGTTCCAGTTGGGTGAGAGCTTGTCTAAATGCCACAGCAGCTTCTGGATCGTTACATTCGGCCAGTATTTGACCTTTAGTCATGTAGGCATCAGCGCGACGAAGGATGTAACTATTTTTGCCAGCTTCCAGCGCCTTATCTATGTATGCCAGCGCGGCACTACACTGTTTGGCGTCATATTCGACGCTGGCCATGTAACAGGAGGCTGCCGAGACAATATTTGCGCGCTCTTTCAATGAATAGCGTTTAATCTTTTTCGCGATATCTGGCGCTCTTGCCTGTTCGGTTTCGATCAATGTGGGAGACCAGCTATCCAGCACATTCTTGAGCCGTTCTCGCGCGGCGTCAGGGTTCTCTGTTGCCTGTTCAATCAGTGCAATCTGGCAATTCATCAGCGCGCTGCGTGATAACTCATCAATAGAGTTGTAGAGCGAGCAGGCATTCTCCGCGTATTTAAGAGATTGCTGCATCAATGACATAAAGCGCTCTTTCGCCTGCTGTTTCTGTCCGTTGCCATTTTCCGCGTCGTTCCAGAGTTTATTCGCCTGTTCATACAGGACCAGCGAGATACCCCAGTGCGCTTCGGCAACATAGCGTAGCGGCGTGGTCGCGTTCATCATGGCGCGCGCGTCCTGAAACTGCTTGTAGGCTGTTTCGTACTGGCCCAGCTCCCTCGATGCCGCCGCCAGGTGCAGCCGCAGTAAGAGCACTTCCATGTACTGTTCGGGTGGGGTATAGTCAGGCATTACCGTAAAGGCAGAACGAAATTCTTGCTGAGCTGCGAGAAACTCGCGCATCGCAAAGTAACACTGCCCGCGTAATGCGATGATGCGCCAGCGCAACGCGATGGGGATATGTACAATATTCACATTTTGAAGGTGTTCGAGTGCGCGCAGGGCATGATTGCTCTCTAAGAGTTGGGCCGCCAGCGCGCGCTGTTCCTCGATCTTCGTATACTGGAGTGTTTCGGCCTCCGTATCGCGATGTTCTTGCGCTAAAAGCATTAGATCATCGAGTGGTAAACGTAATTGCCCTGCCAGGTATTTGAGACTTTCCGCCGAAGGCTCGATCTTGTTGCGCTCAATCTGAGAGATAAGACTGGTGCTATATTCTTTGCCGGCTACTTCGGACAACGAAAGTCCCAGAGCCTGGCGCGCGGCTCTGATTCTCCCCCCCAACGTATCTGGTGACACCATTTTTAATGGACGTGGCATAGTGAAAACAGACCTTCCTGGTATATAACAGATGGCACTTCCTGTCAAATTTTAAATTCAACTAGTTATATATTACGAAACAACTAAATACCCATTTACCAGGCGACATTCAAAAATACCAACAATTACAGGTCGTGCCTAATTAATACGTTTAACTTAGCAGACTGGTTACAAAGCACGGACTTTTTTACACGTAACATTTCCATCAATCCAATCAATAATGCCCTTAGTAGTGAACAAGTGTTAAGTTGCTTCAATCACATTATATCCCATCTATCAATAGACGCTCTAGCGAGGTTATTCAGTAGTACATCATGATTTTGGCCGGATATCTTTTCAACATAGCGTTTTATAGACGCAATCCACTTGTAAAAAACAGGAACAAAACTAGAGTCTGTATAAGGAGGTTATTGTTGAGCGGAGAGCCAGCGCGTCTCATCTGTCATTGCGTACGGGATGTTTTTGCAATCCCGGTGCTGGCGAGGTGGCCTTCCATTTGTCGCAAGAAAAGCTGCGGAACATCTTCAATGAGGAGTCAAGCGATACATTGCCAGGACTCTTCCAGGATGGTGGAGGGATAAGTTGGGATACCTTCCCTTTCTGAAGGCGATCTGCCGCCAAGACTTCATTGTTGAGCATGACGTTGCTCTTCACGGAAGTGTTTACCCGCCTGCGCCATCTCGCGGAACGCGGGAGAACAGAGACGTTCTCCCGCGTTCCGCTCCTTACCGACCAGCCATGGCGAGAAGCGCCTGTTCCCCGGTCGGTATCGATGCATACCAGGGAACAAGCCAGCTGCGAGAAGCCAGCTCCCGCGTCACGCGGCGCAGATGTGGCACTTCGACCTGAGCGCGTTGGAGCAACACTGGATTGTTCGTCCCGCTCATGAGCAGGCTGGCGTTGACAATCCACCCGAACGGCTCGATAGCGGCCCGGCGTAAGTCGGCCTGCAGCCGTTCCGCCTCCTGCACCGGAGTTGACTCGGCCAGCGTGACCAGCAGGATCTTCGTAAAGCGCGGATCGCGCAGGCGTGGCAGTAAGTGCCGCACGGCCTCTGGAACGTCGCCCATCGTCCGTTCAACTTCGCGGTGATAGCTCTGCGCCGCATCCAGCAGCAACAGGGTATGCCCGGTTGGCGCGGTATCCAGCACCACAAAGCCCCGCTCCGCCTCCTGGACGGTGCGCGCAAAAGCCCGGAAGACCGCGATTTCCTCCGTGCAGGGAGAGCGCAGGTCTTCTTCCAGCAGCGCGCGCTCCTCCTCTTCCAGCGGGCCTGCCTCCGCGAGAACCTCCTCGCTGTAGCGGCGCGTTTCGGCGGCTGGATCGATGCGACTAACCTGCAAGCCAGCAGGAATAGACGCTCCGAGCGCATGTCCCAGGTGTGCCGCCGGGTCGGTGGTAGAGAGATGCACGGCATGGCCTGCGTGAGCCAGTGTAACGGCGACCGCCGCCGCCAGCGTCGTTTTGCCGACGCCGCCTTTCCCCATCATCATGATGACGCCCTGCCCGTCTGCTTCCAGTTGCCGCACCAGCTCGTCGAGTCCTGGGATGGAACTGGCGTCGAAAGCAGCGCTCACACTCGCAGCCGAGTCTGCGGGCGGCGTATGCTCTGCCCTGTGCGAAAGCCGACGCAATGCGGCAACGCCGGTCAGTTCATAGGCCATCAGCGGCACGGCGACGGTGGGAACGTCGCGCAGGACATCAGGCATGCTCCGCAGCGCCTCCCGTTGTCGGGCGACCATGGCCTGGGCAACGCCATCGTCTCCGGCGGGGGCGGTCAAGACCCCGTTGAGCACGAGGTGCTGGTTCGTGATCCCCAGCGCGCGAAATTCTCCCCCGGCGCGCGCCGCCTCCTGGAGCGCGCTGGATTCCGGGCGGCTGACCAGCACGATGGTGGTGCGCGCCGCGTCGCCCAGGGTCTGCACGGTCGCCGTATACTGCTCGTGCTGGGCTTCCAGTCCGGCCAGCGGGCCAAGACAACTGGCCCCATGACTGTTCGTTTCAATAAAACCGCTCCATGCTTTCGGCAGGCTCAAGAGCCGCAGGGTATGGCCGGTCGGTGCCGTATCGAACACGATATGCTCGAAGCGGGAGACCGTGTGTGGATCGGCCAGCAGGCCGGTGAATTCATTGAACGCCGCGATCTCGACGGTGCAGGCCCCCGATAATTGCTCTTCCATGCTCTGCAGCGCAGAGGCAGGCAACACGCCAGCATACGGCGTAATCACGCGCTCGCGATAGGCTGCCGCTGCGGCTTCCGGGTCGATATTCAGCAAAAACAGGCCGGGAACATCAGGCACAGGGGTAGCCGTTGGCCCGGCAGTCATTTCAAACACGTCGTCCAGGTTGGAAGCCGGGTCGGTGCTGACCAGGAGGACGCGGCGTCCCAGTTCCGCCAGCTGCAGCGCCACGGTACTGGCGACCGTGGTTTTGCCGACGCCTCCTTTGCCGGTGAAGAAGAGAAATGGCGTCTGCCAGCCAAGCCAATCTACAGGGACAAGTGTCGCTAATTGATTATCTCTCATCATTATTGCCATCTTTTCTTTGGCCGGAGTTCTTGCTCCGACTAGCAGCATCCATCACTGCCACATGCACAGCCGCCGTCTGCGTTTTGGGCGGCAACCGGTTCCTGCTCGCGTTGCTGTGTGAGGGTAGATGCCACCTCATCACGCGAGGGATAACGCCCATAGACAAAAACGTCACCGTTGATCAGGATGACGGGTAGCGCTTTGTCGCCAAAGGCCTGCAGCAGGCCCGCAACCTTGCGATTCTGCACAAAGGCGTCCGGCTGCTGTGCCAGGTTATAGCGTTCGACGGTGACCCCTTCCGCTTCAAAGCGGCGCAGGTCGCGCGCGACCTGCAAGAGCTGCGGGTCAACGCTGGGTCCGCATAGCCCGGTGGAGCAACACATGGCGGGATCGTAGATGCTGATGGTGGCCGTTTGGGCCGTGTACATAGGTAACATAAAAATCCTCCTGTTTCAGCCTGGTTTATTGTACATCGACGATATACGATGAATAGGCGAGAAAAAAAGCCGGATGGTCAGAGCAGCGTCACCAGCTCTTTGAAAGCCGCCAGCGCCTGGCGATTCACGCAGTAGCAGGTGCGCGGCCCATCGATCGTCCCCTGGATCAGTCCTGCTTCCTTGAGCACCTTGAGATGCTGGCTCACGGTAGACTGGGCGAGTGGTAACTGCTCCACGATGTCGCCGCAAATGCAGGCGTCTACCGTACCGAGAAATTGCAGAATATGCACTCGCGCCGGATGCGCCAGTGCCTTGCAGAAGCGCGCGAGTTGCTCGCGCCGTTCTTCGGTACTCTCGGCTATCTTCACGCCTTCTTCTTGTTGGCAACAGTCGATCATCTCTTTGCTCTCTTTCATCGTAACCTTACGATAAAGAGTATACCTGAAAGAACCACAGTCGTCAAGAGGTGAGGATACAAGCGGTTCTCAAACCCTTCCATAAGAATTTCTCTAACGCCCCACGCGCGTTTTGGCCGGGGCTAATTTGAACTCAATTCTCGCGGTTCTATGGGATTATCGGTGGTAAAGACAGTTTCGCCCACTTTGTTTTGCGGTGTAGGCATCACGTCTTCACGAAAATAGGAACCGCTGGCATCGGTATTGATGCCAGGCGAACGACGCCCATAATTGTAGTGACCCGTTTCAGCCGGCGAAAGTGGCCTTTGACCAAACAACGGAACCCCTGTTACTTTAGGCTGACCAAATTCCGGCGGCTCGTGGTACAAATCATCCGGTACGCTGTTCAATCCCTGTGCGCGTAGATCATCTTCGCTCAGCAATAGCTGGATCACACCGTTAGTGATACCCTTCACCGCACTTTTTGGCACATAATAGGCTTTACCGAAAAGTCCTCCTCGTTCAACCAGTATATACTGGCTGAAACGCGCGCGCACCTTACCCAGCTTCTTACCATCCTTATCCTGCGCTACCACTCCCAACTCGTATTCCGGTATTGACGCTGTACCGGCTGGTGATTTTTCAATCGACATGCAACCGCTCCTTATCCCAGATAATAATGAGACCAGACGAATGCTGCACAATTCGCGGAACACTCGTCATTGTTATTATAAGGAACTGGCAGATAAAACTACAACCCCTGATGTTCCTCAACCTCAATTTTGCCCGTGGCTTCAGGTTCCAGGCCACGCGCGATACGGTCTTTAGCCAGTGAAAGGGCGCTGGCCTGGCCGTTTCCCTGCGCGGGATGAGCATGATTACCAGGGTGTGCTCGCTCAAGTGGGAGTTGTTGGTGATGATACAGCCGATTGGAAAGCAAGGCATGGTTGGCTGTCATGGCCACTTGCAACGATTCGACAACACGCTCAAGATGCTCGATACCATGCAATACCTCCTGCACGCTGGTATGATTACCATTGAAAGGGGTAGACTGCGGTTGACTGCGTACAAATTCGTCACGCAGGCTGTGCATGCGCACCGAAAGATATTGTTCCAGGTTTTGCAGTGAGCGCGAGATGGCTTCATTGAGGGCAGACAGGCGATCATCGAGCGCTTTCCCGATCATATCGCTCAGATCTTCCCAGGGCAGTTCCGTTTGTACTTCGATTGCTCCCAGGGGATGTACGCCGTTAGCCGTCGTGACCGCGTCTTGCAGAGATTGTAGCATGAGCTGTTGCAATTGCTGGCTCAACAACTGCTCCACGCCCAGGAGTTGTGCAGCCAGCATGCGATCCACACTGCCTTCCATCTGCTGGATTTTCTGTTCCGCGTCAAGACTGATAGACTGGGTTATGCGTGTTTGCTGCGTTTGCAGCTTTTCACTGAGCTGAGTATCGATCCTGCCCTGCATCTCCGCGAGCTTTTCCGCTAGCTTCAGCGTCATGTTGCGCAGGATATCCTGCTGCAACGCTGAAAGCCGCTGCTCGTTTTCATGGCGATACTCAGTGATTCGCTGGTCAAACGCGCGCTCTAGCTCCAGGCGCTGAGCTGTTAGTCGTTGCTCAAGAATGGTGTTGAACGCTTGTAGTTCGTCTTCGGTGAATGACATGGCGCATGCTCCTTGTTCTCTCACCCGTCACTGCGGTATTATGCCCGTTAGTATATGGTGTTAAAATGAACGTGTCAATTTCTTGACAATTACATGCCAATGTTGGCTACCAGGAGGATTCGCTATGCCGCGCGCCATCGATTTTCATGTCCACCTTCCTATGACCGAATTTATGCAGGTCACACTCGGCCCCCCTACGCACAGGCAGCCGAACGCTATTTTCGCACTGAGGTCAAACTCAAAGATCACGAGCGCTTTCTGACCGGAAATTCCAGCACCTTCATCGTAGAGTAGTACTTTTGGCGTGCTCAGTAATCAATTCTAAAGGGCCGTGAGAGAAACGGTAAACGCTTTAAGTCCGAACGCCCACGTTCTATGTTAATCGCCACGCGTAGGAGCACGAGGGTGCTTTGATGGAGGAGTCTGGTAGAATATCAGAGAGAGTGAGGAAGGGTGCGTCAATGGCCCGGCCCAGAAATATCCGTTCCGCCCGCGAAATGGGTGGGAAGTGAGCGAATTGCAGCGGCCCGAAAAGGGCTATTTTGACAAATAGGCGACTGCATACAACCGATAGTTTCTTTCAGTTAAGCAGAAAAGCAACCCGCGCTGGCTAAAGCCTAATACTCCCCTAGCAATGGCCTGGGATCAATCTTTTCAGGCACATCGGCAACCATAACCTCAGTCGTCAGAATCATCATTGCAATGCTGGTTGCATTTTGCAAGGCAGATCGCGCCACCTTTGCAGGGTCGATGATGCCGCTCTCGATCATATCTTCGTACTGGCTTGTCATTACGTTGTAGCCATAATGTTTGTTGTTGTGCTCTTGTTGGGCTCGTCGAACGCCATCGACAATTACGGCCCCATTATGCCCTGCATTGATAGCAATCTGGCGTAGTGGTTCCTCCAATGCGCGGCGTAAAATGCTCACGCCTGTCGCAGCATCACCCGTGAACGCCAGCGCGTCTAAAGCCTCGGCCGCATTCAACAGAGTAACACCGCCGCCAGGAAGCATTCCCTCCTCGATGGCAGATTGAGTAGCTGCCACAGCATCCTCAACACGCGTCTTAAGGTACTTCTGTTCCAGTTCTGTCGTTGCGCCAACCTTTATGACTGCCACGCCACCAGCAAGTTTTGCCAGGCGTTCCTGGAGTTTCTCGCGATCAAAATCGCTGCTTGCGTCCTGGAGTTGCGCTCTCAACTCGCGCATGCGCTCCTGAATATCAGCTTTAGACCCATGCCCATCCAGCAGTATCATCGACTCCTTGCGAGCTACGACATGACGAGCCGAGCCGAGATCAGAGAGTTTTGTGTTTTCAAGGCGTCGCCCCATCTCTTCGCTAATAACCTGTCCGCCTGTCAGGAAAGCAATGTCGCGCATCACGTCTTTGCGACGATCACCAAAGCTCGGCGCTCTCACTGCCAGCACATTGAGAATGCCCCGCGTTTTATTGACAACCAGCGTTGTCAAGGCCTCGCCCACGACATCCTCGGCAATAATGAGCAGATCACGACGCCCCTGCCGGGTGATTTCTTCCAGTATAGGCACGAGGTCGTAAATCGCGCTGATCTTTTTGTCTGTTATCAAGATATAGGGGTTTTCGAGCGAAGCTTCCATCTTTGCCTGGTCGGTTACAAAATAAGGGGATATGTAGCCTCTGTCCAGTTGCATGCCTTCGACGTACTCTACCTCAACATCGGTTCCCTGTGACGCTTCAACGGTAATGATGCCGTCCGTGGTCACTTTCTTAATGACATCGGCAATGAGCTGACCAATGCTTTCATCGGCGGCGGAAATAGAGGCAAGCTGAGCAATCTCCTTATTGTTTACGACGGGAATGGCATGCATGCGTATGTACTCTACCACAGCTTCGGTGCCTTTTTCGATACCCTGTTTGATTTGCATCGGGTTGGCACCAGCAGCGAGATTTTTGAGACCTTCCGTTATGATAGCCTGCGCTAATACAGTAGCAGTGGTCGTTCCATCACCTGCTACATCATTTGTCTTGCTCGCCGCTTCTCTGATAAGGAATGCGGCCATGTTTTCAAGTGGATCGTCAAGATCAATTTCTTTCGCGATAGATACGCCATCGTGTGTGACAACAGGAGGGCCAAATCGCTGGTCAATCGCAACATTACGGCCTCTGGGCCCAAGCGTGAACTTAACCGCCCCGGCTACAACGTCAACGCCCCTCTTCATTGAACGATGTGCCTGGTCATGAAACGCGATTTGTTTTACCATTGTGACAATCCCTTCATTTCGTTGTTCATGTAGGGACGCGATTGATTGCGCCCCGTCCCATACATCCCCTTCCTGATGAATTTGAGGACCGAATGCAGCAACAGGCGTCAACCGTCCCGTAGGGACAAGGAGCTGGGTAGAGTGGATGCGGAGGCCTTGTGCTTGTCCTCGCCCAGTTAAGGTGATCCAACGGGTCATCATGAAACCTGGAGGAATCGCCATCCGAAGAGGACAAGCACAAGGCCCCCACCCTACTCCACATCCGCTCCTTGTCCCTACAGGACGCAGACGGACGTTTTATCTTATAGCTGCATTCGATTGGCAAAGTTCATCAAAAGGAGTTTCGCTCACTTGACGCCTATGGCACAAGAATGCCGCGACCGCGCAGTTTGCCGCCATCCAGGTCATGGATAGCGTCGAGAGCGGCATCGAGCGGGTAAATAGCCGTATGCATGGTCACTTTGCCCTGAGCCGTGAGCGTCATCAGCTCGGCCAGATCATTGTAGGTACCGACAAGGTTGCCGATAAAATTGATCTCGGTCGAAATGATATCGATGGTGGGAACATTGAGCGTGCCACCGTAGCCGATGATGTAGTGGGAGCCTGCGCGTTGCAGCATCTTGACCGCATCATGCTCCGCGCCTTGCTCGCCTACGAAGTCGATTACAGCCTCTGCCCCCAGGCCATTCGTGATCTCTAAGACTTTCTCGACATGCTTCCCATCGGCCAGCACCATATAATTTGCGCCCCAACTGCGCGTCAAATCGAGCGCGGCGGGGGAGCGATCCACCACGATGATCTCCGCTGGCGTCAAAGCCTTGAGACATTGGATACCGATGTGACCCAGGCCACCAGCCCCGATGACCACCACTTTAGTGCCGGGATAAAGGGTAGGGGCAGCCTTTTTGACCGCGTGGTATGCCGTCAGGCCCGCATCAGCCAAAGCAGCGATATCCTTGGGATGAAGGCTCGCATCAAGCTTCACAACGGCGCGGGCGTTGGTTTTGAGCAAGTTCGCCATACCACCATCGATAGAGATACCAGGAAATGACGAATTTGAACAATGCATGTCATTGCCCGCGCGACAGGCGCGACAGAGGCCACAGGTAATCAGAGGGTGGACAATGACCGTATCTCCGATGGCTACGTTGCTCACCGCCGAGCCAATGGCTTCAACCCAGCCGGCGTTCTCATGGCCCAGTGTATAAGGCAACTGCACACCCGATTTCTCCGCCCATTGTCCCTCGATGATGTGTAGATCTGTGCGGCACAGACCAGCGCCGCCAATGCGCACGATTACATCGAAGGGGCCTGTAATCTTTGGCTCGGCAACCTCTTCGATCACCGGTTCCTGTTCATAGCGATGAAGACGGACCGCTTTCATATGCTTTCTCCTTCTGGGTAGGCCTCGCTTGCCCCGGCGTTCTCATAGCGTGTGCGGAATAACCCCTTGCACATGGAGGTGTTAAACATGATGTTCATGCGGATGGAGCGCGAGCGACGCAAAAACTCCCGTAATCCTGTTGGTTCGACTGGCAGACCTTCATCATTTATCATCAGTGGGTCGTCCGGCCCAACAGGCAAGCCCAGCGACGCCCTCCTGTGTACATACAATACCGCGTTGCGACCCGCGCCCTCTAACCGCACCGTTTGTCCCGGCGCCATCACCATTACGACATTGGCAGACTCATCAATGGTCATGTCTGCCATGCGCAACGTAATGATCGTTGCTTCGTCTATCCCCATTTTGAGCATCTGACGTATCAACGTATCCTGGCGCATCAGGAAACCTTTGCGTAAGAATATACGGCGCAGCATCTCCAGGTCTTCGTCTTCTGGCGTTTCTTCAGGGAAGGCTTCAGAAAAAGACAATCCCCCGTTAATGCCTCTGGTCACCTCGTCTTCCGCGCAATGATCGAGGAGATTGACGCGCACGGTGTGTACACCTGGCACAGAGCGAACTTTCTCGCGCAGGTCTGAGGCCATCAGATACGCGAAATTTGGCGAGCACCAGTAGGTTGGGAGCTTGAAGACCACCGTCACATCAGAGCTTTCCACCAGGACACGGTCGATGAAGCCCAGTTTCACCAACGGCTCGTCCAATTCTGGATCGAGCACATCGGCGATCGCTGTCATGACATCTGCCTCTGTAGGGACGCGATCAATCGCGTCCCCTAAATCGCTGTCATGACATCTGCCTATTGCGTCCCCTGCATTGTTCATGTGGGGACGCGATTGATCGCATCCCCCAACCTCTCTGGTATCAGAATCAATGGATGGCATGGAGTATCTCCGCTTGCTGTGAGAGCACGTCTCCTTTGACCTTCTTCATATGTTCGTCCGGGTCAATACCGTATAGGCGCGCCGCATTGAGACCAAGAATCTTGCGCTTGGTTTCCATCGTCATATCGACGCCGAACTCCGCCTTCAAGTCTTCTGGCATCTCAAAGGCCGCGAATTTCTCGATCAGCCACTTAGGCTCCCAGATAGCATAGTCGCTGCCGAAGAGAATCTTATCCGGGCCGATCCAGAAGAGCAGGTTCGCCATCACCTCAGCGAAGTAGCGCGGGCGGGGGTGGATGAACGGCAGTACCACCGCCAGACCAGCATACACGTTACTCTCCTGGGTAGCGATCCAGCAGAAATCTTCCAGGCGTGGCAGGCCCGCGTGTTCAACGATGAAGGTCAGCTCGGTGAAGTGAGAAGCTGCGTCATCTACATCAGCTACGTCGAAAGCGTCGCGGTTGAGCGGATAGATCGTTGGCCCTTTATGCACGTGGATGTTCATAATGCCGAGCTTCGCGCACTCCTCGAGGTAGGTATAGGCGTCAGGATCGGACAGCTTCCAGCCCTTTGAACTGCCCCGCCATTCGGCGGTATAGAGCTTAACGCCTTTGATATCCCATTCGCCTTTCTGACGGCGCAGGTACTCTAACCCGTTATATCCATCGCGAGGGTCCCAGGCCCCATTCAGGATGTAGCGGTTAGGAAAGGCCTTCTTCATCGTGCTGTTCTGCTCAATGGTATTGAACCCATTGGTGTAGAAATCGGTCAGATAGGTGGGCTGGAGAATAGCAAGGTCCACATAGCCTTTGACGAACTGATCGTGAACCATATCCTCCGGTGAGTACTTCTCGTAGTGCTCCAACGTCCAGACATAATCAGGTGGCGAGAGATTCTTGTGATAGGCGTAGAAGCAGTCAATCCATCCCCGTCCGTACTTGTTGCGTTGATTCGCGGGGCTGGCGTCCCACAAATGCGAATGACCATCAACAATGAAAATCTCTTCCCCGGCTGCGGTGCGATACATAGCGTCTTTGTCTCCTGTCTGCGAACTCTAGGGGCGCAATACGTTCCTTACAGCCTGTCTGACTGCGAAGCAGTAGAGGCGTAGCCTCGTTGGCAGGCTGGCTATCAAAAGGTTCGCCAAATTGCGCCCACAAATACTCTCCGATTATTGTCTCTATGGGACGCGAATTATCGCGTCCCATAGCATAGCGACTCATCCTCCTTGTGTAGGGACGCAAGGTATCGCGTCTCTATCTTTTCACAGCATCGAACCCAATGTACTCCGCCGCGTCCTCAGGATTTGCGAAGAGTAGCACCTTATCGTCGAGGCGAACCTGCCGCCCGTAGTGGGTCGATGTCTCCACCTCGAAATCATAGACGGTATACTCACCCGGCTCTTTGCCCAGAGCTGCGCCGATCTCCTCCATGTCAAATTCCAGCTTGCCCACTCCATCGATACGGATAATGGCAGGCCACCTGGAGATCGTCACATTCGGCTTCTTGCTCATCATCTCCGCGATCACATTCCCTTCTTCGCTCGCGCTCATCGTCACCCCGCACAGGTTGGATTGCTGGTGCGAAAATTTAAAGCTATACGCCGATTTTGTACCGGAACTTGCAGTCTGGCTCAAAGTTGTACCTCCTTTGGCAACTGTACTCCAATTTTCGATAGAATGGACGCAAAACGATCTTTCGCATGCGCATAAGCGTCTTCGAAGCGCAGCACCTTGTGCTTCGGTTGCGACCAGATGGGCTGAAGTAAACGCGCTGCCGCCACGCTGTAGGGAGTCCAATGCACAAGCCACTCACCCATCACGCGCTTGTTCTCTTCCCCGTGGACAGGATCACTGGCGAGCAATCTCAGTTGCTCAATGGTGTATGCCAGGTTATGCTCATAATCGTACTCCGCAATTCCGAAGAGGACAGGGGTAACGAAGTCACTATGAGGCGCGGCGAACTGCATCACAAACTGACTGCGGAACAACTCGTCAACCAGCGGCTCAAAGATGACATTGGTCGCAAAAAGTTGCTCTGCCCAATCGGGGGTCGCTGTCAAACGCTCTACATTCTCTCGCGTTCCCTGCCAGGCCGGATTATGCAGCCAGGTCTCCGTATGGATGCTCCCATCAAAATTGGGAATGTGTTCGGTCAAGGCGAGGTTGTAGAGCGCGAGGTCCTGAGACAGGCGCAGCTTATCTGCGCCATTGATGCAGATGGCATTGTTAATCATGTTGGTCGGGGCATCGCGCTGCGCCGGTGTGAAGACATGCATACCAAGTCCATATTCGACATGCATAACGGCGCTGGCGTGGGTCTCGACTGCCTTCACCCAACTCTTGTCCCAGGTTGCAAATACGTTCTGGCTTACTGCCATTGCCAGCGTCTGTTGAATCTGGCGAACCGTGTTTGCCTCGCGGATATAGAGGGTGCGATGCCACTGTTCGTTGGGGTCACGGAACGCATGCCAATCCGACGACTTCATCTTCGTCCACGCCGGATCAAACCCTTCCGTCCCATCGGCAAAGGCATAAAGCCAACCCTGCAAGAGATAACGAGCGGGGTCCGGCTGCACATCGACTGTCACGTCCTCGTAGACGCTGGCCTGCCGTCCTTTTGGCGTGAAGTAGTTAAAAGATCGACTGTCTGATCCTGAGAACTTAGCCGCGCCCGCTCCTGCATTCGTGATGTGGATTGCTGGCCCGGTGTTTGATTCTGCCATATGTTCTGTCCTCCGTTTCTGTAGGGGCTGGTCGAACCAGGGCGGGGGGGCCGCGAGAGCGGCGAAGCCCCGCCCGCCCTGGTCACTCTACTTTGCCAGTGGCCGTGAATTTATCAAAGAAAATGCGGTCTTCGCTGATGCCTTTGCGCACAAGTACCGGAATCGCTGCATCGATCATCGGCGGGGGGCCACAGAGATAGGCCTGAGTCTTTGTCTGACTACCTTTTAAACCACGATCTAGCACCTCCGTGATCAATCCCGTTTCTCCTTCCCACTCATCTTCTGGCGTCGCCATAGACAACGCTGGTACGAAACGGAATCCCGGCAACTGCGCTGCCAGTCGTTCTAGTCGATCCAGGTAGAACAAATCCTTGCGCGTTCTCGCCCCGTAGTAATAGGTAGCCTTGCGCTGGATACCACGTTCTGCCATATCATTCAGCAACGACCACAGTGGGGCCATGCCAGAACCACCGCCGATACAGATGATCTCGCTCTCAGACTTTTCACGCAGCATAAAGACGCCGTATGGTCCTTTCACCTCCAATTGCTGACCAACCGTGAAACCACCATCCAGGAGGCCAGAAAAAAGACCCCCAGGGAAGACCTTAATGATGAATTCCAGCTCGTCGTTATTACGCGGAGTGTTAGCCATAGAATAGGCTCGGTACTCTTCAGTGCCTGGGATACGGATCGACATATACTGGCCGGCATTGAACCTCAACTTCTTCGCCGACTCCATCGGCTTGAGCGCCAGGCGTCTGATATCGTGGGTGAGCGTTTCGATTTCCGCGATGGTTGTTTGGAATGTCTCGATGGGGATACCTAGTCGCAGTATATCCTCATCGTAGTTAATCAGCTCGACTTCCAGGTCGCTATAGGCATGACAGCGGCAGAGCAGTATATACCCTTCATCGCTCTCGTACTCTGGCAGCGCAAAGGTAGAATATTTATCCAGCTCTATGTCGCCATCGAGAAGAAACGACTTGCAGGCTGAGCATTGCCCTTCTCGACATCCATGCGTCAACGATATGCCCTGGCGAAACGCAGCATTGAGTACCGTCTCGTCTTCGTCCACATCGATCTCGATGTTAACCGGTTGAAAGCGAACCTTGTGTGTAGGCATACTCCAACGCTTCCTTATATATAGAGTAGATTGGGGAGGGGTCGTAAAGACTATCCGTTTGATCAGGGCGGCGGCTCTGCCCCCGCCCTGGTTCGCCCTGCTTCCTACTTGATGGTAAAGCCCTTGCGGTAATCTGCCATGTGGGTTTCTCGCTGCTCTGGCGTCATCTGGTTCAGCAGCACATTGGGACTCTGGAACCCTATCCCCTTGAGGTGATCCAATGTCCACATGTACTTGTCATCAAAGAGGACATGTGGCTGCGGTATCAGCGTCTTGCCATCGGGACGGACAAAGCCCTGGTCCTTCATAACATCAACCAGGTCCCATCCATGATAGCAAGTTTCCCACTCGCGTTTGCCGACCAGGCGACCCATAGCAGGCGTTTCGCGGCCCTGGTACGAGCCTCGGAATACCTCTTTGTCGGTCCAGTGGCAGGTTTTGGAGCAATAGGTGCGTACCTGACCATCAACGGTGTCCATGATGGTATCTTCGCGGATCATGCAGGGGACCATACACGTCCAGCAGCGATGCGGATATACGTACCCAACATCCTCGAAGGCGATGGGCTTGTGTCCATTGGGCTTGGACAGACGCGCATAGTGTTCCCACCACTTGCCATACTCGTTGTACCAGCCCGGATACTTGAACTCGAACCACTCGAAGTCTTCTTCCGTCATGGGGTCGATACGCCAGAAGTTGGCGAACCAGCCGGTGGCGAAGAACTGGGCGGTCTTATGGACATACCCCTTGTTCGCGATGCGGTTCCAGGCTTCTTCAACATCCTCGTGGTGAATCTTCAGACCGTATTTCTCCAGCGGGAGCAGATAGCTGCGATAATAGTCGTCGTAAATCCAGCGCCGCCACATCTCAGCATAGCTCTCGCGGTTCTTGCGGCGATCCTTCGTGCCATACTCAATGAAGGTACCAATGGCCGCGTCAACGAGGCAGTGGTTGTTCCAGAATGCATACTGGAGGTCGCGCTCCAACAAGAGCTGGTTGTCGGGGTCGGCCAGAGCCATGAGCAGGGTGGCATAGCCGTTACTGATATGGCGTGACTCGTCAGACTGCACCGACAGGAAAACAGTCGGCAGCAGGTAGTCCCCGTTAGCGGCCGCTTCGGATGGCATCGCCACAAACAGCGTATTGGTGAAGGCGGTTTCAGCAACAATCTGGAGATAAATGTTAGCCGCTGTAATCGCATCGCCGGTGATGAAACCCTCAGCAAACTGGCGCCCGATGGTTCCCGCGTAACACCTGTCGAAGGACTTCTCAGTGGTGTCGAAGCCAGCAGGGTCGATGTAGTTCTTCATATAGTAGCGCTTCAGATGCATCTGGATAGTTGAATGGCGAACCTCGTCAATCATCTGAAGCACGAGTCCATTATGAAGCTCTGGATTGGGTACGACTGAGGTGAGCATGGGCATGGCACGGGCGGCAGAAATCTCCGGGAAAGGACTGATCCCTAAGAACAGCTTCATCCATTCCATCCAGCGCGGCTGCGTCGAGCGGAACATATTACCACGCAGCGCGCCGTCCATAGCCCCCATAGCGCGGTCATCCTTCTCCTCTTGCATGGGGAAATAGGACTGCATGACCTGCTTCAATGGCTCCTTCTGAGGGGCCTTATCAAACTTGTAGTCGGTAGGATATTTCTTGACCGGTGTAGCGAAGGTTGGCTCCCAGGAAAGCTCCTGGATTTTTTGGTAGGCTCTGGTGATGCTACTACGAGCCATAATGTTTTCTCCTTTTTCGTGGAACTGGTCTGCTGTCTGTCAAACGTGGTCGAACTGTGTGACAGTGATATTAACAAGGCTGGTTACGAAACTTGTCAGATAACGAGAACCTTACTACGGGGTTGAGTCAATGATAACATGATGGTGGTGAGGGGGAAGTGAGAAAAGACGGGTTTGATGGTGAAAAACCGGTGAAAAAAGAGAGCTGGCATATGCGCTTTCTGGACAGAAGAAATACAATATGCTATAACGTGTTATGTGGATAGTTGTCGTTGGTGGTCGCTATATTTGTAACAAACACGTCTTTACAGACTGATTCTTCCATAAAAATCCCTTTCCGGGCGCTCTCACACAAACTGTACATCCAGACGGCGGGCAAAGGCAACGAGGCCAGTGCCATGCCACACCTACATTGATTGAGGTGAAGGTATGACCAATCAACGACATAGCGTGGGCCTATCAATTGCCTCCCCATCGGAGATCGAGCATACCGCCCGGCAACTGACAACGGTACGTAATGAATTTCTGACCACAGGGATATTGACCCTGCGTACTCCTCGCCCGATCATACTCAACTCCTGGCGGCGTTGCGATGTGCTTGAAGTGAATCCGGCGCAGCGTTACGCGCCGCTAGCGGTTGCCCGTGAATCACAACTTCAGAATCTGCGCGAGGCCAACGAGATACTTGTACGTGCCACGCGTTCCGTTATGGATCATCTCACCGACTTTCTAGCTGCTTCCGGCTATGTTGTGGTATTAAGCGATGCCAGAGGCCGCCTGCTCGATGTCGTTGGTGATGCCACCATTCGCCGTCGCCTGGCACGTATCGACTTTGTTCCAGGCGGAGACTGGAGTGAAGCAGCAGCTGGCACAAACGCCATCGGTACTGCCCTGGCAGATGGGCATGGCGTGCAACTCATGGCTGCCGAACACTATTGCGATGGCTGGCAGGACCTTACCTGTACGGCAGCGCCTATCCGGCATCCATTCACTGGCGAGGTTATGGGTATTCTTGATGTCACTGGCGATTATCGCCTCATTCGCACATTTCTTACCAGCACCCTCGCGGAAGCCACTCTCGTCGCTTCACAGCAAGTGCAAACACTCCTCACTACTAATGATCATGCCTCATTAAATCGTGCAGGGTACGGGCCTGGCTTGTCTCTGCCTTCGTCCGCTAAGAATGGCGCAGAGTACGGGCCTGGCTTGTCACTCCTGCCCTCGTCTGCCCCTGCGCGGCCTCTCCTGCCCTGGTCAACGTCAGAAATCCCCAGCGTTGATTACATCCAGGCGCAACTCGCCCTACAGCAACGTCGGGCGCTGGATGCCGAACGTTTAGCAGCGGCATCTGGCGCGATCAGCGCCAGCCTGGATGTATCCGTCGCTCTCGATAAGGTCGCTGAACAACTGGCTCATATATTACGGCTCAAATGCGCTGCTGTCTGCATATTCGATGAGACGGACAAAAGTGAGGGGGATGTGTACATATGGGACGAACAGCATCCATTGCGCGCTGAAACCTTTTCCACCATGCAAGCCCTGCTTGGGCAGGTTGAGGCCGTCTCACTCATTCGCGAACGCGGCGAGCCGGTACTCATTGATGATATCCTCGCCTCATCTCTCTTACCAGCCACCTTCGTGGAAAAGATGGGCATACGCTCGATGGCTCTATTTCCTCTGACGACTGCGCGCGGCGTCATCGGCTTTATCGCCGCTCCAAAATATACTACGTATCACTGGATAGTTGATGATGTGCGGCTTGGTCTCGCTTTTGCCTTGCAGTCGGCTACTGCTATCGAGAATGCCAGGCTCTTCGATACTCTCCAGCAGCACAACCGCCATGTCGAAGCCCTCAACGCTATGGCGCAACTCCTCAGCACCCTGCCCGATCCTGGCCAACACTTCGATACTGTTATGGAACGTATCGCAGAGATTATGAACCTGGACGCTGGCCTTGTTTTCCTCTGTGACGAGGGCGCAGATAATCCCGTGGATAGCCTCACCCTTGTTGCGCAATACGGCCAACCTGAGATCATCCTGTCAGATTTATGCGCGCATCCCTTGAAGTCGCTTTATGAAGTAGCGAAGCGCGTTACCATGTCAGGGGAAGCATGTCTGATTAACGACCTGACGAACGATGGCCGTATTATCCACCAGCCTCACCGCGCTCTAGACTTCTGCGACGTGATGATCGTTCCCCTTGCTGCCAGCAGCACCACCCTCGGCGTACTTCTTGTTGGCAGTCATAGCGCGCGAGGACTCACCCAGGATGACCTGGCCTTGTTCAAAACCATTGGACAGCAACTTGGTATGGCGCTCAAGAATGCCCAACTGCTGCGCGCCGAGAGCGAGATGGGGATGTTGCGTGAGGCTGACCGGCTCAAAAGCGCATTCCTTGCAAGCGTTTCTCACGATCTACAATCACCTCTTACGGCCATCCGCGCCTCGGTTGAGAGCCTGATCGACCAGGGCATAGTTCAATCAGGGCGGGAGCAAGAAAACCTGCTGCATAATATTTCAAGTCAGGCCAGTAGACTGGGGCGACTCGTCGATCAACTGCTTGACCTCTCGAAAATCGAGGCCGGAGTCCTTCCCCTTGATCGTGATTGGACCGAACTCCCCGTTTTGATTGCTGATACTATAGCGAAGTTTGAGGGGCTGAATAAAGGATGTCGCATCGAGCAGAGCCTATCGCCTCTCCCGTTACAATATGTCGATCCCGATTGCCTCGTTCAGGTACTTTGGAATCTCTTAGAAAATGCCTATAGGTATGCGCCACCATATTCCGCGATTAAGGTAGACGCCAGGTGGGCTGGAACCGAGGTGCTGATTGGGGTGAGTGATCGCGGCCTTGGGGTGCCTTTGGAAGAACGGGAGAAGATTTTCCGGCGTTTCTATCGCCTGGATCGAGATCATAATAGGGCAGCTATGCAAGGAAACGGCCTGGGTCTCGCCATCTGCTGGGGCATTGTGGAAGCGCATGGCGGATCGATCTGGGTGGAGGAGCGATTGGGAGGTGGAAGTGTCTTTTACTTTACACTTCCATTGCCAAAGATCACTCCTGTCGAACTTGAGGCTTTTGGGGAAGGGACAGAAGCTGCATTGTGCGATATCAGCACCAAGAAGAGGGAACTCTATGAGCCACTCCAAACAGCGAATTTTGCTGGTGGACGATGATCCTGGCATCATGGTGGCCGTCAAACAAGCCCTGACTACCCACGGGTACGAGATGATGACAGCTACCGACGGACTGGAAGCGTTAGATGCGTTCGAACGCGAATCGCCAGAACTGGTGCTTCTCGACCTGGTGATGCCCCGCTGTAGCGGCCTGGAAGTCTGCCAGCGTATCCGTGAATACTCCGCAATTCCAATCATCATTCTCAGTATCAAGGGAAGCGAGGCTGACATCGTGTCTGTACTCGATCTCGGCGCTGATGACTACCTGGTCAAACCTTTTCGTTTAGCAGAACTACTCGCTCGAGTGCGAGCGGTGTTGCGCCGTGGAACCGGACTTGTAGCAACAAAGGTCGTCTGCGGCGATTTAGAGATTGACATAGAGATGCACAAAGTCAGCGTGGCAGGCCGTTCAGTTACCCTCACTCCCATCGAGTATGCCCTGCTGGCTCAACTAGCTGGTAACGTGGGCCGTGTGTTGACCACTCGACTGCTCTTGCAGCGAGTATGGGGACCTCAGTATCATGACGCAACTGATTATATCAAGGGTGTTATACGCCGCTTGCGCGTTAAACTAGAACCTGATCCCGCCCATCCGCAATATATCATTACTGAGCCACATCTCGGATACCGACTGAACGACGCCGACTCATCCCCAAAATAAGGGAATGGAGAGGAGACAGCGCGGAGGATAAAGGATGCAGATCGAAAAAGCGCAATATGCAGGATCGTTTGACCGCATAGGCCAGGAACTTGCTGATAGCGAAGCCGCGGTGCGCACTTCTACGAGGAGAAGTGCATGTGCCCGACGGCGGTATGGGCCAGCAGCTTTTGGGCGTTGCGCCACAGCAGCTTCTCTTTCACCTCCGGCTTGAAGTAGTCGAGGGTATCGAAGTCCTTGAGCCAGCGTTGAGGGGTGATGAAGGGGTAATCCGAGCCGAAGAGGAAGCGGTCCTGCAGGCGGGTCGCGGCCTCGCGTAGGAGCGATTCAGGCGTGTACTTTGGTGACCATCCGGAGAGATCATTGAACACATTGGCCTTATGCTGCACGATCGCGATCATCTCTTCGTGCCAGGGCCAGGAGGGGTGCGCCCCGATGATGGTCAGGCCTGGAAAATCGGCCGCCAGGGAATCGAGGTAGATGGGACGGGTGTAATCGAGTTTGACGCCCATGCCTCCGGGTGTCCCTGCGCCCAGCCCGTTCGTACCTGTGTGAAAAAGGGCCGGTACGCCCAGCCCCTGGATCTTCTCCATCAAGGGGTAGAAAGCGGGGTCGTTTGGGTAGAACGCCTGGACGCCCGGGTGAAATTTCGCGCCTGCCAGTCCCAATTCCTTGATGGCGCGTTCCATTTCTATGACGGCTGCCTTCCCTTTGTGCGGGTCAACGCTGGCAAACCCGATAAATTGCTGCGGATAGCGCTGCACAATGGCCGCGACATAATCGTTCCCCAGCGGGGGCAACCCCGTTGCCGTTTCGGCATCCCAGGCCAGCAGGACACCGACTATATCGAGTTCCGCATAATCCGCGGCGATCTGCTCGATATCCTTCAGTTTCACCTCGGTGCGGAAGAAGCGCTCGGCGGCCCTTGCGTAGGGGCCGAGCGTGACCTGCATAAACTCCGTCGTGGGCAGGTGGACATGGAAGTCGATGGCGCGTGGCATGGCATGGTCCTCCAAAAGAACGAGTTGAACACAAATTCGGGCCCGTGGTACCCTTTATTATAGTCTCACGCGAGTCCGCGTTGTCCAGGGCCCGACCCGGAGGGGGAGAACGCTTACGGCACGTGATAGACTACGTACGGTACCGCCTCCCTCAGCTCCACGGGCAAGTCCGTCATTCGACCCTGGTTACGACCTTGAATTTCGCCAGAGCGGCTCCGCGCCTTCGCGTCGCTGGCAAAACAACAGCGAAGCCGATCCCACTGAACAGACTACAGCTTTGTAGGGGTCACTATTCGGATAGGCTCTTAGAAGCACCCTCTCTTACGCAGCGCTGTTTTACTCCGTCGATTTAGCGCTCTGCTCTTCAAATACTGGCCGGAATTCGTCGATTTTGGAGTTACCACTCGCGTCATTATGCCGTCGCAGCATGACACGATATTGCACGCGGTCAGGTCGATAGTAACGCTCCTGAATATAGACAGGTTCCTCTTTGGTCGTATACGAGATACGCTGGATGAGGAGGAGCGCGGTACCGGCAGGAACATCCAGCATCTCAGCCTGTGGATGCGTGGCGGTAGCGGCAGTAATCGAGAATGCGCCGGAGACGACTGGAATGGCGTAGCGCGTCTCCAGGATATGGTAGATGGTTTCTTGGGCCAGGTTCATCCCCGCCAGCAACTCGCCAAAACGCAAGGGCAGCCAGGTGATGTCGTAGGCCAGGGGGCGCCCATCGGCCAGGCGCAGCCGATCTACGCGCACAACTTCTGTCCCTTCCGCCAGTGCCAGCGCCTCGGCAACCAGCGGGTTGGCCCGTTCATGCTCAAAGGCCAGCACACGCGAGGAGGGATTCAGGCCCGCCTGCTGCATGTCCTCCATGAAATCGGTCAGCCGAACCAGCTCTTGCTCGATGCGCTGCTCCGCTACGTAGGTCCCCTTCCCATGGCGGCGCACAATCAACCCTTCAGTCTCTAACTCGTCAAGCGCCTGGCGCACGGTGATACGACTGATCCCGTACTGGCGAATGAGTTCCGGCTCCGAGGGCAGGCGATCTCCTGGCTTATAGATGCCGCGCTCGATCTCATCACGCAGAGCTTGCTTTAACTGGTGGTATAAAGGAATAGGACCAGCATTGAGACGTTGTATAGCCATGAAGCCTCTCTCTTTCGTTCTTCGTCACTTTCGCCATCATCGTATCACCGGCGTCAACTTGTTATAACTTGTTATGTCGTCATATTGACTTTTACTAACAGGTATATTATACTCTAATCAGTGCTGTCAGAACAATGTAGCAAGAGATTCGTGATATGGACTGCTGGATGTATCCCGCCGCATCCAGGCGAACTGTACGAAGCGGGCAGGAGGACACGAGGACACGTATGAACATTGAACAGTTCTTTCTCGAGGGATTGGGGCACCAATCCTACTTCGTTGCCGATAAAGAGAATGGTATGGCCGCCATTGTCGATCCGCGGCGTGATATAGATATCTACCTTGAAGCGGCCAGACGAGCGGGTACGCACATCTCATATGTACTGGAAACGCACGTTCACAATGACTATGTGAGCGGCGGGCGCGAATTGGCCGCCAGTACCGGCGCAAAAATCGTGGCCAGCGACATCGACCCCCTGGTGTATGCTGACCGCTCTGTGCGCGAGGGAGACCGTATTACGGTCGGAAAAGCCACGTTCCAGGTGCTCCACACGCCGGGCCACACGCCGGAACACGTCAGTTACCTGCTTTACGAGCCGGGAAGCGAAACGCCCTCCTCGCTCTTCAGCGGCGGTAGTATGCTGGTGGGCAACGCCGGACGCACCGATCTGCTGGGTCCGGCACATACGCTCACACTGACCAGGCAACAATACGCGACGCTGCGGCGCCTGCTCGATACGCTTCCCGGACAGGTGCGGGTCTACCCGACGCACGGCGCGGGTTCGTTCTGCATGTCTACTACTACCGCGCCCGCGCGCTCGACGACGATTGCCCAGGAGCGACTGGTGAGTCCTGCGGCCAGGGCCAGAGACGAAGAAGATTTTATTCGACTGCAAACTGCCGGGTATATTGCTTACCCCAAATACTACAGTCATATGCACGACGCCAACAAGTATGGCCGCGCTATTCTGGGATCGATGCCAGTGCCGCCCGCGCTGTCTGCTGCTACCGTGCAAGAGCAGTTAGCAAAGGGGATGCTTCTTGTCGATAGTCGATCTCGCGCCGCCTTCGCCAGCGAGCATATCCCCGGCTCTTACAACATTGAGCTTGACAGCCAGTTCGGCACTTATATCGGCTGGCTTTTGCCCTACAACACGCCACTCATGATCCTGGTCGAGGATGAGGAAGGCCGTCGCGAAGCGGTTGTGCAGTTGATTCGTATTGGCTGGGAAGATATCAACGGCTTCGTGGACGGGGGCATTTCTTCCTGGAAGGCCGTCGCCCTGCCTACCGGACAGTTCGAGCAGATCGACGTGGAGACGCTGTACAAACGCTGGTCGCAGCGTACAAATCTCACGGTTATCGATGTGAGGCGCGACGATGAATGGAATGATGGGCATATTCCAGGCGCACTGCACCTGCACGTCGGTGATCTGCCGCAGCACCTCGACGAAGTGCCGCGCAACCAGCCTGTCGCGGTTGTCTGCCGCACCGGTCATCGCGCCGAGATGGCCGCCAGCATCATCGCAGCCACCGGGCGCGAGGTGGTCGCCGTCGGACGCGGAGGTGTTCCTGACTGGACAGAGCGGGGCTTTCCGGTGACGACTGAAGAGGAGACCGGCCTGTCTGAGCACCACGATCACACGGCGCACGCCCATCCCTGACCGTTCCATAGCCGTTCTATAGCAGCATGAAGGAAGGCGCAGCGGGTAGGTTGACAGGTGTGTTTCCACTCCCGCTGTTCGCCAGGAGTACAGCACTTTAGAGGAGAAGCAGTCTTGAGTACAGCACGCACAGAGTATCATCGGATCGTTATCGTAGGCGGGGGCAGCTTCAACCAGAACAAGGAGCGGCTGAGCATGTACCTGCTCAAAGCTTACGGCTTATCCCTGATGTACTGGCATAGTATGCTCAAGGGGCGCATGTAATGGGATCGTTGACCCTGTTCCAGCAGATACTGGCCGTTTTCTCCGGCGCGCTGGTTGGCTTTACCCTGGGGCTGATCGGGGGCGGCGGCTCGATCCTGGCGGTGCCGCTGCTGCTCTACGTGGTGGGGTACCATGACACGCACGTGGTGATCGGGACGACAGCCCTGGCGGTGGCATTGACGGCCTACATCAACCTGATCCCGCACTGGAGGATAGGTAATGTGCGCTGGCTGCCCGCGATCGCCTTCGCCATACCGGGCGTAGTGGGCGCGGCGCTTGGCGCGCAGATCGGCAAAATCGTCCCAGGCAAGCAGTTGCTCTTTCTCTTCGCCTTGCTGATGGTTGGCGTTGCCATTAATATGCTGCGCCCGTCAAAATCCAACGCTCCCAGAACTGTCTATACCGGCAAGACGATGATCGCCAGGACTACACCGGTCGGCTTCCTGGTCGGTACGCTCTCGGGCTTCTTTGGCATTGGAGGAGGATTTCTGATTGTGCCTGGCCTGATGTTTGCCACCGGTATGCCGCTCTTGAACGCGATTGGCACCTCGCTATTCTCGGTCGGCATGTTCGGTACGACGACCGCCATCACCTATGCCTTCTCTGGCCTCATCAACTGGGTCATCGCGCTCGAATATATCGCTGGCGGCGTACTGGGTGGACTGGCCGGGGTGCGCCTGGCAACACACCTGGGCAAACAGAAAAAGACGCTCTCGCGTATCTTCGCCGGCGTGGTCCTGCTTGTCGCCGTGTACATGCTCTATGTCAATATTACAGCATTACACCTGTGACTACTCCCCACGCCTGAAGGCGGGGGCTTCTAGGGACAAGCCCAGGCTGTGTAGCCCCACAGCACGAATGTTTAAGGCAGCATTGAGGTCTCGATCAAGATGAACATGACAGCACGGACAATCGAATATCCGCTCACTGAGGGGCATCTTTTGCCGGTGTCCACAGGCGCTGCATGTTTGGCTCGTATAGGCCGGGTTGACAGCAATGTAGCATCTCCCAGCTTCTTCCGCTTTGGAGTGCAATTGACTGAAGAACGCCGACCACGAGGCATCTGCAATGCTTTTTGCCAGACAATGGTTATGGGTCATGCGATTGACGTGCAAGTCTTCCACCGCAATCATGCCGAAGCCATTCACGATCTTCCGGCTTTCCTGGTGGGTGAAGTTACCGCGCCTGAATGTGATGCGCTCATGCACCCGCGCTATGACCTTGCGATGCTTACGCCGCTCAGGTGTGTCTTTAGCCAGTTTGGAATGCTTGTGCTGCACCTGTGCCAGCGCCTTCTCTTCCTTGCGAAAGAAACGCGGGTTGGCGATCTCTTCCCCGCTGGAGAGCGTCGCAAAGGTCTTGAGACCAACGTCGATACCCACCTGTTCAGGAGTAGCGGGCAAGCGTTCCGGCTCGCACTCGCACGAGAACGAGACGTACCATTTGCCGGTAGAGGAACGATGCACGGTAGCCGTTTTGATCTTGCCCTTGATAGGGCGATGGTAGACCATCTTGACCGCGCCGGTCTTGGAGAGGACAACACGTTCGTCGTGGGTGATGCTGAAGCCGGATTGTGGGAAGGTGAACGAGTCATAGCGGCCTTGCCCTTTGAAACGGGGAAAGCCAGGGTCTTCCGCATGTTCTCTGACGCACCTGAAAAAGGCTTTGAAGGCCAGGTCAACGCGCACCGCTACATTTTGCAACACCTGGGAATGGACATGTTCAAGCGAGGGGCGCTCTGCTTTCAGGAGCGGAAAGGTCGCCTGTTGCTCATAGAGCGAAAAACTCTTCCCTTCTTGCTCATACGCATTTTTGCGACATGCCAGCAAGTGGTTATACAGCCAGCGACACTCTTCAAGCGTCTCGTTGAGCTTGTGTGTCTGTTTCTTGTTCGGGAATATCCGGTACTGAAAGGTTTTACGCATGGGTGTATTATCGCACAAAGTAGAACGTATGTCAAGGGGCCAGAGGAACCCGACCCATCACGCCCCGAAAGGAACGCGGCTGATATCCCCGTGTTTGAAAACAGGGGCTTTACGCCGCGATTTGGTAAAAAGTCTGGTTGTTGATGAAGGATAAAAAGTGGAGGAGCGCATTATCAATGCGCTCCTCCGATCAAAAGAAGAAAGGCAATTTCTATGTGCGGCTGACCGGGAAGCGATGCCTCGTCCAGCTTATCATGCCGCCAGTCATGCTGCTCACCTGCGTGAATCCCGCTCTCTGCAAGATCATCGCGGCGGTGATACTGCGATTCCCACTGCGGCAAACGGCAATGACCTCTTTGGTTGGGTCCAGTTCCTGCGCGCGCCTGGCAAGGCTCCCCAGCGAGATGAGCTTCGCTCCAGGGATATATCCCTCGCGCCATTCATTCGGCTCTCGCACATCGACGACCACCGCCCCGGCTTTTTGTTTCGCCTTCGCCTCCTCCGCTGATACTTCCTCTACAGAAGGCTTGTTGAACAAACGCTGAAACATCTGATAAACTCCTATCATACTGATAATTGCTCGTGACTGCCTTTCTGCCAGCAGTAGTCAGTCACGATCCATGCCGTTCCTTAATTAATTCTGGCCGCTTAGCGCGGCAACAACACGCTGCAAGCGTTGTTTGGCTTCCTCAGCGACAGAGCTAATCTGCTCGTTGCCGACGATGCCGAGCATAACCTGTGGGTCGGCAATGTCTACACGGCTCGCTGCGCCTTCAGCGCGCACGACCACGTTGCACGGGAGCAGCAGACCAATATCCGGCTCCTGCTCAAGCGCGCGATGCGCCAGGAGCGGGTTGCAGGCCCCCAGAATAGCGTAGGGTTCCATCTCGATGCCGAGTTTCTCGCGCATAGTCTTGCGCACATCAATCTCGGTCAGCACACCGAACCCCTCTGTTTTGAGCGCGTCCTTCACGCGCTGGATCGCCTCATCGTAAGGCAGATTCAAATTCGTCCCAAAACCGTAGGTTGTTTTCATCATCAATTGTTTCTCCACTTTTTGCTCTTCGGGTATCCCAATCAAGACTTTTACACATACTATCCAGCAGGAGCGACCGCTCCTCTAACGGATACTTCAGCCACCAGTCGGCGCGCAGGATGACTGGCTGGTCGAAGTCTCTTTCTGGGATGTCGCAAAGGTTGATACTTGCTTGCGCGCGCCTGCTGCGCTGCAATGCGGGCAGGTGGCAGTGGCGCTGTTGGCGCTCATCGGAACCAGTCGCTCGAAGCTCTCCTTGCAGCGCTCACAACGGTAGACATAGATGGGCATGTTTAGTTCTCTCTCGTTCCAGCCAGCACGGTTGCCAGCGTTCCCTGCTGTGTGAGTTGCTGGAGCAATATCTCACGTGTGACGCGGCAGGCCTCCAGAATACGAGCATCCGCCAACGAATAATGCATCTCGTTGCCCACACGCTCAGCGCGCACTATGCCGCGCTGCCGTAGCAAGGCCAGATGTTGGCTCACCTTCGCCTGGCGTTGGCCGAGCAACGCGACCAGGTCTTTGACGGCCTTCGACCCCTCGCCGAGCAGGGAAAGCATTTCCAGTCGCGTCGGATCGGCCAGCGTCTGACAAAGATCGGCTTGCATACGATAGAGTTGTTGTTCTCGCTCTCGTTCCATTTTTTGGGTTCACCTCATCGCAATATTCAATATATCGAATAATCGAATATTACCATGTAGATAAGCAATTGTCAAGTAACAGAAAAATACCAGAGCTTGAGACCATAGGCGCGCAACTTCCAGCGCTGACGGCCACCTGCCAAAGATGGGCTGGTAGGTGCTGGCCAAAGCACTGGCCTGGATGCTGGGAATGGTCGTCGTTTTCATAGGAACCAACTTCATCCCGCCGGAAGGGATAACGATGAGAGCATATGCTTACCAAGAAGCGTTGGTCCCTACAGAGCGCGTGAGCGATCAGTTTTGAGATGGGAGTGTGACAAAAAAGCCTTGCGAGCGCGATGGTTCTGGGCTATGCTAAGAGTGTCCCAAAGAGAGGACAGATCGTGAGAGAGGTCCACTCTTGAAGACAAGCTTTGTTGACAACCTGCGTCAGTGAAAGTTACGCAGGAAAATCAACAGAGACCTCCAGCCTTTGAGCGTCTCTTAGACTTTCACGGTTCAAAGACTGTTGTGAAGCCGAGAGCATCCTAGCTCCTCGGCTTCATGATTTTTGGATATCTCTTGTTTCCGCAAAAATTGTCGTCACTCCGTTTCTGATGGAGTCGGAGTCGGAAATGTGAGAAGGAGCCATTTCCATGAGAAAGACTTTGGTGAGCGGGTTGATCGCCCTGGGCGCGGGAACAGCGGCAGTGGGCGCGTATCTCCTGGTGTTTCTTCCCTGGCAGCGCAGGTGGGGCGCAACCGGCGAGGAAGTGCAGCGCACACTGCCCGGCGATGAGCAGATCTCGCATCCTGATACGCAGTGGACGCGCGCGATCACCGTGAAGGCAAAGGCTTCTGATCTCTGGCCCTGGCTGCTGCAGATCGGTCAGGGACGAGGAGGCTATTATAGCTATCGCTGGCTTGAAAAGCTGCTGGGTCTGAAGGTGGAAGACGCCGATCAGATCAACCCCGCCTGGCAGCACCTCAAAGCGGGGGATATTCTTCCAGCCGAGCCGGACGGCAGCGGCTATCGTGTAATCACGGTTGAGCCTGGCCGGGCGCTAGTACTTGGCGCTCAGGAGAAGGATGAGGCCGTCTCGCGGAGCTTCACACGACTCTACCTGGCCTTTACCTGGGCCTTTGTACTTGAGGAGGGAGCACATGGGCAGACGCGCCTGATCACACGCATGCGCGCTCAAACCAGACGCTCTCTACTAGCAGCGCTGGCGTTTCTCTTCATCGACTTCGGTGCGTTCTTGCTGAAACGCCGGATGCTGCTTGGCATCAAGCAGCGGGCGGAAAGGCTCAGTGAACAGGCAGAGCGAGGGGCCGGAGCGTTGTCATTTCAACCAATCGTTGGAAATCTACGGGATGGAAGAGTGGGAGGGTGCGTCTGAGATTCGTACAACAAGAGCGCTTAAAAGAGAATAATCTGCTTCGGCCATGGCTCTCGTTGGCAATGTGTCCACACCTCATCAATAAAGGTCAGCGAGAATAGCATCTGGAAGCGGTGAGACCATCTCGAACCTGTTTCCGTCAACGTAAAGCCTGACCCCTCTTTTTTGATCCATCCAAGCAATTTCATCAAACTTATGAGCAGTCTGAAATCTTTAATCACATCACGATGAAAGATCTCTTCGTACTTTTGGAGATCAATCCTGGTTGTATAGATTTGCCAGTAGAGCCAATGTAACCGTCTGAATTTCTCGGTCGTTTTGAGTCTGATGGCCGGTCTTGGCTGTATGAGCCTGGTGTATTCGGCGACGGAAAAGGTATTGAACCAAAATTCGCCGTCTACCTTTGATCCAGCCCCCGCTCCAAATCCTAGATAGCTTTCTCTCGTCACGGTAGTATAAGCTGATGCATGCGCTTTGGTGAAACTCCAGACTGAAGTGCGTGTGAAGCCATGCGCCAGACAGACCCTGGCGATGGCTATTTGGGTCCTCGCGCGTTTTCTGTCGCCATACTCTTTGAATGTTCCCTCTCGTGTGAGTTTTCCCAAATGGGTATGCTCAAAGGTAATCAGCGGATAGGCGGAGAGATGATCAACGCCCAGGGCCATGCACCTGTTGACATCATCGATGGAATCTTGTATGTCTTGCCCAGGAATCCCGTAGATCAGGTTGACGTCCACGCAGGCAAATCCGACTTGCTTCGCATTGTGGATAGCCTGTTCCGCCTGCTCTGCGGTATAGCCTCTTCCTAATGTTCGCAGCAGCGCATCGTGAAAGGTCTCGATCCCCAGGCTGATGCGATTCACTCCGTACCGCTTGAGCTGCTCCAAACGTTCAAGGGTGGCATCTCTGGGATGGACCTCCACGCCGATTTCGACCTGCTCGGCATAGTGAGCGCGCGTGAGTGCGATGATCTGACCGACCAGTTCGGGAGTCATGCTGGGGGTGCCCCCGCCAAAATACAGCGTCTGTATAGGTGGGATATCTTCTTGCGCTAAGTAGCACCGGAGTTCTCGCTCCAATGCTTTCGCATAGGCATCATAGCTGGCCTGTCTGAAGACCACTTTGTTGTAAGGGCAATGGGGACAGATACTTCGACAAAAAGGAATATGGATATAGAGATGCGGGCTGGTGTAACGAGAAAATTCTTCTTCCTCCTCCACGTGCCTGAAAACAAAGGGATAGCCTTCTTTGCCGATGGCGAGGTAATAGATGCCTTGCCTCACTCTTTTCGCGAGCGAACTATGCCGGAGCATCTGAAAAGGAATACGGATATCGAATTTGCTGGTGTCAATGGCTATAGCGCGTGATATGGCACATCCTCCTGCCATCGTATCCTCCTTTACGCATGGCTGACATGCCTGGGGTGGAAGTGTTGACGGCGATACTCAGTCACCCACAGAGAGACAGCCAATCCAAAGATAGTCAGGCTGAGCAGAGAGTAGATAGCCTGAAGTACCACAACAAAGGGAAGCCAGTTGCCCAGGTTTCGGTCAATGCTCACTACTTCCGCGACCTCGCAGCCCATCAGGAGAAGCCCGGCGAGAGCCGAGACGACCACACCTCCTTCGCGCCCTGTGAAGATCGTTTCTGCGGCCAGGAGAGAACTGCCACCGATGATGATCGCCATCAGTAGGCCAGGAACGGTGTAATCGCTGAAGGGCGTGCCAGCCAGCCACGCGAGTGGGAACTGAACCACTCCTACCGCCAGACCGACGCCACACGCGATAGATGTCAAAGCGACAAACGCTTCGAGCACAACGAGTATGAGACGCACCCCTTTGTGTTTTAGCATCATTTTCCTTTCTCTGCTATTCCCATTGCTTCGACAGGCCACCAGTGATAGAGATGAAGGCCGGTTCTCCTGACTAAAATGTAATGGATGCGTCTCACCTCTGCGTCACAGTCTTCCGGCAAAAACACACGGGAACGTCACAAAATACCAGAATGGGTATTCCTTTCACATCAGTCGTGATTGGCCCCCTGTAGAGTATCCCGGCCCTCTTGAGCCACTTTTTGGGCAAGTCATACATACCACGCAGTGTTGCAATGCAAAGTCAAAAGTTACAAACGCCCCAGGTCATTCTAAGTTATTGATACTCGTAAAACCCCTTGCCACTCTTCTTGCCATACATGCCCGACTGTACCATACGCCGCAGCAATGGAGGCGGCGCGTATAAGGGGTCCTTGTACTCATCGTAGATCGCCCCGGCGGCCCACATGGTCGTATCGAGTCCCACATAGTCAAGCAGGGTGAATGGCCCCATTGGATAGCCGCAGCCAAGTTTCATGGCAGCATCGATATCGTCTCGCGACGCCATGCCGTTCTCCAGCATGCGGATAGCCGCCAGTAAATAGGGAATTAGCAGGAAATTGACGATAAAGCCTGCTGTATCCTTTGCCAGCACTGGCGTCTTGCCCAGCGAAAGCGCGAATTGTCGCACGCTCTCAATCGTTTCATCCGAAGTGGAAATTGTGCGTACAATCTCGACCAGTTTCATGACAGGAGCAGGATTAAAGAAGTGCAATCCGCATACCTTATCAGGTCGTTTAGTCACCGCGCCCATCTGCGTCACATTGAGCGATGAAGTGTTTGTGAGCAACAGCGCTCCAGGCTGCAAGATGCGATCCAACGTAGGAAAGAGACGCAACTTCTCTTCCATGTTCTCGATTACCGCCTCAATCACCAGGTCACAATCCGCGAAATCTTCCATAGTAAGCGTACCATGCAGGCGACTGCGGTTCTCATCGACCTGTCCCTGGGTGAGTTTGCCCTTGCTCGCCATCATATCCCATGCGCTATAAATGCGTGCCAGGCCCCTGTCAAGCAGTAGCTGGTTGACTTCGCGCACAATCGTCTCATAACCGGACTGGGCACACGTTTGCGCGATACCACCGCCCATCAGCCCACATCCTACGACGCCAATTTTTCTTATAGCCATTGGCTATCCTTCCTTCTTTATAAAACCTTGTATATCCGGCGCCGGACCACTACGCGCCAGAAACGCAATAGTGTAATGGTTCATATCGGGATAGTTCACGTACCGGCAGCGCTTGATAGCACGCGAGATTGTTTCAGCCTCGGCTTCAGTCAGTAGCTGATCGTCAGGAGTGAATAGTCCCTGACCGGCGCGCTGCAAAAGGGTAGGCACCTGCACACGAGGCCAGAGAGTTTCTGGTTTGTACTCGTAGATGTACATTTGATCTTCAAAGACGCCGGCGGGATAGCCCTTAGAAATAACTGTGCCGTCGTGTTGATGAAATACATCATGCGCGAAGTAGATATCCAGGTACTCATTCCAGTATGGGCCGAGGAAAGGCGCAAATTTCAGGCGCTGGACATATTCATCAAATGAGGGAACGGGCGTTCCCAGGCGACCAATCGAGGCAGTCAGCCACGCTGGTTGTTCTTCAAGCGTGTTCCAGGGGAGATGCCCACCGCCATCCATAAGAACGAGTTTGCTCAAATGTTCAGGATAGTGCGCCGCGAAATAGAGGCCGATCATGGCACCCAGAGAATGGCCGACCACCACAGGAAGATCGAGTTCCAGCGCCTCAATAATGGCGGCCAGATCTTCCGCGTGGATAGGGATGGAATAGCCGCTTTCTGGTTTATCGCTGTCGCCGCGCCCGCGCAGATCATACGCGAAGACGCGATGCGTGCTTGACAGTTCATCGGCCAGAGCCTGGAAACAATAGGCATTGGCGGTAATGCCATGCACGCAGATAACAGGTGAACCCTGCTCACCCCATTGAACATAATGAAAGGTCAAATCACCAGCGATGACATATTCATCGCGAACTGGACTCACCGGCATAGTTGGCTCCTTCTTGTTGGAATTGCTGCCACTTCTCAAGTGTGGCCAGGATCAAAGGCGCGCCCTCTTCATAGCGTTGCTGCGGCGATCTCCACTCAGCCTTGCCACCATGTAAAGCAATACCGCGCCTGAAGACGTTTTTTATGATGCCCAGGTACCGTTCCATTTCTGGTGCAAAGAGCAGTGCGTCAGCAGCATCTTCCATATAGAAATACTGGCCATGCTGCGCGTGCCAGCGGCGAATGTCTTCCTGCGAAGTGACAATCTGGGAATGCAACTCCTCGTTTAGATCGTAGCCCGTCTTGCCCCACGGGAAACAATGCAGGTGCGCGTGAAAAACGGTCTGCCTGAAGATTCCATGTTCCCAGAAGACAGGTGGGACATAATAGCGCGTAAAGAATGATTGCACTTCGCTTTTTAGAGAGAACAACTCTGCATCAAGCTTACCTGGCACGTCTCCATAGCAGGTGTAGTGGCTTTTGGGAATTATGAGAATGTGTCCCTCAACTAGTGGGGCATGGTCGGCAGCCAGGAGAAAATGTTGTGTCTCTTTCAGGATATAAGTAATTTCGTTGTGATTGCAGAATGGGCATTCTGCGTCGTACAGTTCGCCATCTACGGAAAAGCCGCTTCCGTTTTGCATGCGCCAGGCTCCTTCTTTTTGCTGGACTATTGCACATATCTTAGCACATTCCAGCATTACCCGGCATGGCGGAAACCAGCTTCATTCATCGTAAGAGGCTGACCCTCACCCTGCATGCCTACATCCACAACTTCGGCAACGATGACTGTGGAGTCGCCTGCCTCAACTGTATGGCGCACAGTGCATGCAACCCAGGCCAGCGCCTCACGCAAAATAGGACAACCATTAGCTCCTGGAGTATACTCAATCCCTGCCAGCTTGTCTGGATGTTGCAGCGCTGATTTTCCCAACTTGCCTGCCAACTCGCGCTGACCCGAACGCAAAACGTTCACAGTAAACGCGCGGTTGCGCTGGATCATAGGCAAGGATTTAGAGTCATTTTCTACCGAAAGAGTAATTAGTGGTGGTTCAAAAGAGACCTGTGTGAGCCAGTTGGCCGTGAAGATATTGATCTCGCCCTCGTTTGCACAGGATACGGCATACAGTCCATAGGTGAATGTGCGTAGAACCCGCTTTTTTGTACTGGCATCCATATATCTTGTCCCTCTATTCTTATCAGAAAAATGCTTAGCATACCCTCAACTGGGAGACGCAGAGGCTGTGCGCCTCCCAGAAAACCGCCACCGATGGAATTTCGTATAGCCATAGGATATAAACATCTACACCACCCAGACAGGCTTGCATCACTCCGGCTGACGCAAACGATAGCGTTGAATTTTACCGGTACCAGCACGCGGCAGGGCATCGCAGAACTCGACGGTACGCGGGTATTTATAGGGCGCTATGTTTTGTTTGACGAAATCTTGCAACGTTCGTACCATAGTAGCATCCCCTATAAAGCCAGGTTGGAGTACCACGAACGCTTTAATGATCGTACCGCGTTCCGTATCGAGCGCGCCAATAACGGCACACTCAGCCACGGCTGGATGCATGAGCAATGCTCCTTCGACCTCTGGACCGGCGACGTTATAGCCCGCGGTGATAATCATATCGTCAGTGCGCGCCTGGAACCAGAAGTAGCCATCCTTATCCATCAGATATGCATCACCTGTAAGATTCCATCCATGCTGGACATAGGTTCGCTGGCGCTCGTCAGCCAGGTAACGACATCCAGTTGGTCCCTTCACGCCCAACCTCCCGACCGTATCGGGTGGCAGCTGCTGACCCTGCTCGTCAAGGATACATGCCTGATAGCCTGGTATCGCCTTGCCAGTAGCACCGGGACGCACTTCGGAACCAGCAGAGGCGATGAAAATGTGCAGCATCTCAGTGGAGCCGATACCATCGACTATCTCAATGCCTGTCGCTTCGCGCCACATCGCGCGCGTCGAAACCGGCAGCCACTCACCCGCAGAAACGCACTGTTGCAAAGTCGAGATGTCAAATCTGCTGGCGATCCCAGCCATCTGGCGATAGAAGAGCGGACTGGACCAGGCGATGGTCACATGGTAGTCTTTAATAGCTGAGAGTAGGCTTTCGGGCGTCAGTTTTTCTAGCAAGACCGTCGCGGCTCCTACACGCATCGAGAAGATAAGCAGCGCGCCCAATCCAAAGGTAAAGGCCAGCGGAGGTGTGCCAATGCAGATATCAGCGGGTGTCATGTGGAGAATCGACTTTGGGAAACAATCGCAGGCCGCCAGGATATCGCGGTGAAAATGCATGGTTGCTTTTGGCTGACCCGTTGAGCCGGAGGTGAAGGCGATCAACACCGTATCGTCGGCAGCAGTATCCACCGCGCTGAAAGGCGTATCCCAGGCTGACATACGCGCCTCGAGTCCCTCGGCAGTAGAATCGTTGAAATACACGATCTGTTGTAGCACCGGGCAGTGCTGTTGCGCCGCTTGTAGTTCGGCGTCCAGCCGCCGATCGCAGATGGCGGCGCTTATTTGCGCTTTCTCAATAATGTCTACCAACTCTTTCTCACGCAGCAGAGCCATGCTTGCCACCACGATTAGCCCGGCTTTGGCAACGGCACACCAGCAGACAGCCAACATGGCGTTATTGGCGCTACGCAGCAGCACACGATTGCCAGGTACCAGTCCCATGTCATGTGTCAATACATGGGCTACCTTATCCACCTGCGCCTGCATTTGAGCATAAGTCAGAACGCCATTGTCGCTGAAAATCGCCGGGTGGTCGCCATCTCCCTGGCGAACCTTTGTATCCAGCAGATCAACAATACAATTCAGGCGGTCGGGATACTGCACTTCAGGAATCGTAAAGATCAGGTCGGGCCACTGGTCGCGCAGCGGTAAATTATCACGCGCGAAGGTATCAACGTGAGCTGAATACACACTCATTGTGTTTCCTCCTCCTCCTTTTGTACATCCATTGTACATTTCGCCAAATAACTATTTCTTAGCGCGTCCAACCAGTTCGCGGGCGATAATAACCCGCTGAATATGGCTGGTACCTTCGTAAATTTGCAAACCTTTGATATCGCGGTAGTAGCGTTCGACCGGGTATTCGTTGGAATAGCCGCGATTGCCGTGCAGCAGCACCGCCTGTGATGCGGCGTTCATAGCGGCCTCGGTCGCGAAGAGCTTGGCAATAGAAGTGGCCTTCGTCGCCGCTAGCCCCTGGTCCTTCACCCAGGCCGCGTGATAGACCAGCAGGCGAGCGGCCTGCACATCTGCTGCCATATCGGCCAGTGTGGCCTGCACCATTTCAAAGTCAGCAATGCGCTGGCCGAACTGGTGGCGCTGCGTGGTATAAGCGATGCAGGCATCGAGACACGCCTGCGCTATGCCAACAGCCCCGGCTGCCACACCAATGCGCCCGCGGTCGAGCGCCGACATGGCTACCTTGAAACCCTCGCCCGGCTCGCCCAGCAGCGCGCTCTTTGGCACGCGGAAATTTCTCAGCGTGATATGGGCGTGTTCTGAGGCGCGATGCCCCAGTTCCTTGCCCGGCATGGGCAGGCGATGGAAATAGGGAGTACCGGTCTCAACGATGAACGCGCAAATACCTTTGTGTTTCAGCGCCCTATCCAGAGTGGCGAAAACGATGGCAAGGTTAGCACTCAGGCCATTGGTGATCCAGATTTTATCTCCGTTCAGAATGTAATGATCGCCTTCTTCTCTAGCGGTCGTCTCCAGACTGGCTACATCGGAACCGGCCTCTGGTTCGGTCAGGGCATAGCATCCGATCCATTCACCGGACGCCAGTAGAGGCAAATAGTAGCGTTTTTGTATCTCTGTGCCCCAGTCTTGAATACAGAGAGAGACAAGGCTGGCATGCACGGTCAGGAAACCACGCACCGATGAGTCAACGCGCCCCAGCTCTTCACACAAAAGCGCGTAGCTGACATAGTCCATACCAGAGCCGCCATATGCCGGGTCAACCGGCCCGGCGAGGAAACCCAACTCTCCCAGGCGTTTAACCAGGTGTACGGGAAATTCCCCTTTTTCATCTGCCGCGCGTGCAATTGGAGCGACCTCCTGCTCGGCAAACTGGCGGGCCTGGGCCTGTACACGCAGTTGAGCAGGAGTCAGTGCGAAGTCCATAAGTTTTTGCCTCTAGTGATCAATGACAGCCAGGCCCTCAATTTCGATTAACGCTTCGTCTTGAAAGAAGCGAGATATCTCAAACAGAGCCATAGCAGGATAGTACGAGCCAAAAAATAAACGATGCATCTGACCTAATGGTTTGAGATGCGCCAGGTAATCGTCGCGGTCGCGCACAAAAATATTGAGCTTGGTGATATCTTGCATATTTCCGCCAGCTGCCTCAATCACCGTCTGGAGGTTGCGCATTACCTGCGCGTACTGTGCAACGATATCTCCCGGCGCGGTGATCTGCCCTTCCGCGTCGCTCGCCGTCTGACCGGCCAGAAAAAGTAAGCGTCCACCGGTAACCGCGATGCCGTGACTGAACCCTACCGGGCGAGCCAGGGACGCCGGGTTGATGATCTCTTTTTCCATGAAGGAACTATCCTTTTTAGTGCTGTGCTTAATGTTCTAATTATAATATCACTGAACGCGCTAATCTCGAGAACTTATGCTTTACGAAATTCAGGTTTAGACCTGGCCTGAAACGCGTCGTAGAACTTACGGTGGTCGTCTCCCATCAGCATCAGGGCCTGCGCCTGTGCCTCGGCTTCAATGGCGGAAGCCAGGTCCATATTGATCTCCGCATTGAGCATGCGCTTGGTCATGGAGATAGCCAGTGTGGGACCATCGGCCAGGCGCTTTGCCCACTGGCGAGCAGTGGGCAACATCTCTTCATGGGGAACGACACGATTTACTAGCCCGTAACGTTCAGCAGTGGCAACGTCGATGGTATCACCCAGCAGGAGCAATTCAAAGGCGCGCCCCATGCCTATCACCCTGGGCAAGAGATAGCCCGCGCCCATATCAGCGCCTGTCAGACCAACCTTCGTGAAGAGAAACGCGAAACGCGCGCGATCAGAGGCAATGCGCACATCAGAAGCCAGCGCAAGTACGGCTCCTGCACCCGCTGTCATGCCGTTAAGAGCGGCGATAATGGGTTTATCTAGCTCGCGCATATGTTGCACGACCGCCCCGGTCATACGCGTAAATTCAAGGTGTCCCTGCATGTCGCGCTTAAAGAGTTCGCCAATAATCTGATGCACATCTCCACCCGAGCAGAAGTTGTCTCCAGTGCCCGTAAGGATTACGGCGCGTACCGTGTCGTCGATACGTAATGAAGCAAAGAGATCACGCAGCTGCGCGTAGATTTCGAAGGTTAAAGCGTTCATGACCTGCGGGCGATTGAGCGTGATCGTGGCAACTCCGTCCGCGACTTCGTAGAGAAAATCATAACCCATGATATTTCCTCCAGTCTATGACATCACTCCGCCGCCATCGATGTTGATGGCCTGCCCGGTAATACCCTTGCTGCTATCTTGCGCCAGGAAGACGGCGATGGCTGCAACCTCTTCTGGCTCGATGAGACGATGCTGTGGGCTGGACTTTGCCAGCGTCTCACGCGCCTGATCCGCGCTCATGCCTGTGCGAGCGGAGATATTGGCAACACTGCTATCGGTCATTGGCGTATCTACATAGCCGGGGCAGATGGCGTTAACCGTAATGTTGTATGGCAGCATTTCCACCGCCAGTGCGCGGGTCAGACCCAGCACGCCGTGCTTCGCGGCGCTATAGGCAGCGATGTACCCACCACCAACCCTTGAAGCAATAGACGCAATGGTGATGATGCGGCCTTGACGTTGTTCAACCAGTTTTGGCAAGAATGCTTTTGTGACATAGTACACGCTGGTCAGATTGATAGCCAGCATGCGATGCCAGAGTTCATCTGGATGGTTCAGGAACTTATGACTGCCGGCATTGCCGGCATTATTCACGAGGATATCAACTCCACCCAGGCCATCAATCAGCGTAGTTGCCATGTATTTAACCTGTTCCGGGTCGGTGACATCACACGGAACCGACAGACTGCGACGACCTATGGACTGAATATCATGCACAAGCTGATCGAGTTCCGTGCTGGTGCGAGCAGTTACAGCGACATCCGCGCCAGCGCTGGCTAAGGCAAGCGCGATGCTGCGCCCGATGCCACGTCCCGCGCCTGTGACGACAGCGCGTTTGCCTGAAAGAACCAGGGTTTGATGGTCTGTCATATGTGTATATCCTCCAAAAAATAGTCTCGCGCAGTCGTTTATGAATCCGGGGAGTCGATGATGCACAGGTCTGCACGACCAGCCGCGATGATGGTATTGACCTCGTCGCTGGTGGTCAGATAGCCGCCAACGAGAGTTGGAATACCAGCCTCATTGCGTATTCGGTCGCTATACGCGGTCAGAAAACCACGCCCATACGCTGGTTCGCCCGCGTTGGTTGTCTGGCCGACATGCACCGCAATTATATCACATCCATGCTCCTTCAATGCTCTGGCGACAACGACTGCAT
>DATLSI010000164.1:0-9677 GCA_035534255.1 Ktedonobacteraceae bacterium
CAAACCGATGCCCAGGCCCACGATCACCAGGCCGAGGGTATAAGGAACCGAGAGTTTCTCCGCGATGACGTTCACCACAAGCGCCACGAGTAAGAAGAGGACCAGGTCGCGAATAAGCAGCGGAATGTCAATCATGGGATGCCTTTCCTTTCGGTTCGATCTGCCCTGCAATGGGGCTTGTTTCCCCGCTTCCTCGCCCGCAGGGCGCGTTCACCTACGATTGCCGACCAGGCTTCCCGGCACTCCCCGTTTGTCGCTCCTGACATGAAGTTGTCTCTATTCTAGCAGTGCTCATTCCTGGATGCAAGGGTCTCGACTTTGCAACAGCCCTGAAATGGTACCTGAGAATTCTTGACAAGCGTGATTTGCAGCAGATACCATATGATTATGTGCTATACTTCCTACACTCGAACCTGGCACATAACTGCTGGAGGCGATGAGGCTCGCCGGTAAAATGCCTATGCAGGCTGATAGCTTCTATAGCGCTCATGCGAGCGTTTGTAGAAGCTTTTTTGATTCTAAATAGGAGACACGCTCTGATGACAGAAGATATCGCTTCCCGGCCATTGAACCAGGTGCGGGCATTAGCAGAAGCGGTGCGCGCCAATGTCGCGCGAGTAATCGTTGGCAAGCTCGATGTCATCGATCTGCTGCTGGTCGCGCTGCTCTCCGACGGGCACGTCCTATTGGAGGATGTGCCTGGCATGGGAAAAACCGTGATGGCTAAGGCGCTGGCGCGTTCGCTCGGCGCGACCTTCCAGCGCGTGCAAGGGACTCCTGATCTGCTGCCCACAGACATCACGGGCGTCAGCTACTTCGATCAACGACGCGGCGAGTTTGTGTTTCGCGAGGGTCCTATTTTCGCGCAGGTGCTGCTGGTAGATGAGATCAACCGGGCCACGCCGCGCACGCAGTCGGCCATGCTTGAGGCGATGGCCGAGCGCCAGGTGACGGTTGAGCGCGAAACCATGTCATTACCTCGGCCCTATCTCGTACTGGCCACGCAAAATCCTGTGGAACTGGAAGGGACTTTTCCATTACCTGAAGCGCAACTCGACCGCTTTTTGCTGCGCGTACAGGTGGGCTATCCATCCGAAGACGAGGAGCAGATCATACTGCATCGCTTCAAAAACGATGAACCACTCGAAGCGTTGCAGCCGGTGGCCTCAGCTGAACAGGTAGTTACCCTGCAACAGGTAATACGCCAGGTGAGCTGGCAACCTGAAGTTGAACGCTATCTGCTGGCTATTGTGCGCGCCACGCGTGCTCACCCTGCCGTGAGCCTTGGTGTCAGCCCTCGCGGTACTCTGGCTTTATATCGCGCGTGCGAGGCATTTGCTGCCATGCAGGGACGCGACTACGTGCAGCCGGATGATATCAAGCGCCTGGCACCCGCTGTGCTGGCTCACCGGTTGCTTACGACGACACGCGCGCGCTTGCGCGGGAGCGCAAGTTCTGCCATTATCCAGGAAATTCTGGATGCTACTCCTGTACCAGTTGAAATCATCGCACTGCCACGCAAAGGGTGAACATATGGCTACCGACCTTTTCAATGATCCCCGTGACGATACGCTCATCAAACGTCGCCCCTGGTATGTGCTGGCTGTCGCTCTTCTGCTCCTCAGCGTGCTTACGCGCCAACCCATTGCTTTTCTTGCCGCCCTGTTTTCTTTCGTGATCGGCATTGTTCCCGAACTCTGGTATCGTTACGCGTTGCGCAACCTGGTTATTCGCCAGTGGGTAAGCCAGAAACGAGCCTTCTTCGGGGAGGCTGTTACTCTCTCTGTCAGTGTCGAGAATCAGAAATTGTTACCCCTGCCCTGGCTGGAAATCGAGGATGAAATTCCTATCCAGCTTCCACTTTTAAGCGGGCGCGCCTACCCCACCTATAAAGTCAACCGGGTCGCCCTGGTCAATACATTCTCCTTCTGGGCGTATCAGCGCGTAACGCGGCGCTATCAACTCGCCTGTAAAGCACGGGGAGTCTATGTCTTTGGACCAGTGAATCTGCGCAGCGGCGACCCCTTTGGCTGGCTGGTACGCGAGGAGCGCCTATCAGCGCGCGAGACCTTGCTGGTGTATCCATTGGTCGCGCCTATCGAGTCCTTCGGTCTACCGCCGCGTCACCCTTTTGGGCAACATAGCACGCCGCGTCGGCTCCTCGAAGATCCTTTGCGTGTGGCAGGAGTGCGCGAATATGTTCGGGGTGATGATCCGCGTCGCATCCATTGGAAAGCGACCGCGCGCGCTGGCGAGCTGCGCAGCAAAATTTACGAGCCGAATAGCCAGTACCGGCTGCTCGTCCTGTTGGATATCAATACCTATGCAGCGCCGTGGATGGGCCTTGATCCTGAAATCCAGGAATTGACTATCGCGGCGGCGGCTTCACTTGCCATGTGGGCGCTCGACGAGGGCTATGCCGTTGGTTTGCTCGCCAATAGTTTGATGATGGCGCTTTCCGGTGAATATCTTGAGGAAGGTGACGCGCCGGGCGCCCAACCTCATCCGCTAGATACTCGCTCTGCCGCGCAAGCCTTTATGCACCGCGTGCGCGTACCAATGGCGAGCGGCAGCAGCCAGCGTGAACAAATCCTCTCGGCTCTGGGCAGGCTATTACCCTACTATGGTTCGTCGATAGATAAACTGATCGAAGCAGAACGGTTCATTTTACCGTCTGGAACGACGGTCGTCTTTCTAAGCGCTATCGCCGCGTTATGTGAGGCAACCATTGAGAGCCTGGTGGACCTGCGGGCGCACGGCGCGGAAGTTCACCTTGTTCTCACAGGCGATAGCGATAGTACATCAGGGACTGATACTTACGACTTGCCCGTATATAAATTGGGCGGAAGGGAGGTGTGGCATAAGCTCGTTACTACCGTCGACGATGAGGGACGCCAGAACACAGGCACAAGTGCGACGATCCTCCACATGGATTGAACGCTACGCTCTCCCTCTAACAATCAGTGTCATGGAAGCGCAGCCAGCAGCGCTGCTGATCGCATTGCTCACGGTGCTGGTCGCGGGAACAGGCGCGTCCGCATCCTTTGGCGCGGGTTTCATCGCGCTGGTCGCGCTGGCTTTGCAGTGGTGGGCCATGATTGTGGAACGTATCGCCACGCGCAAGTTAAGAGGGAAACAGATCGTCGCGCTGCACGCCCTTGGCTGGCTCAGCGCTTTTGCTGTTGGAGTAGGGCCTTATCTTGCGGCGATGGAGAGGTTGGAGAACCTCTTCAATATCCTGCTCGGTACGGTGCTTGTCACCTGGTTCTGGCGACGCGGCATGTTACGGGCGCAGGCAGGCTTCGAGTATGGTGCGCTTGCCAGGACCTTCAAAGCAGGTTTTGGCATACTACTCGGCATCCTGTTGATTGCGATTCTATCACCAGAGCTGCAAACACTTCGCGATGGCCTGACAAGCGCATTGCCCGTCTTCTTTCTCAGCGGATTAGTCATGCTTTCTCTCGTTCGCCTGGGCGTCATTCGTGCCAGCCGCCGCGTCCTGGATGACGACGCGCAACAGGCAGATCAGACACGCTCGTGGCTCGTCGCGCTGACGGTCTTTGGTGTCATCCTGGTCGCCATCGTGATCGTTATCGAATCAGTGTTCTCCTTCGCTACCTTTGAGCTTGTGCTCACTGCATTGGCTCCGCTCTGGAACGCGCTGGGAACGCTGGTTGGTTGGATTCTGTATGGCATCATCTTCATTCTGTCGCCAATCTTTTACCTGATTTCCTGGCTGGTTGGCTTGTTCCAGCAACATGGCTCTTCCAACCCCCAACAACAGAGCGCGAAGCCGCCCAAATCGCCTATCCAGCAGTCTTTGAACTCACGCTCCTTTCCACCAGAGCTGCTTACCATTGGTCGGTGGGTATTCCTCGCGCTGGTTCTGCTGATAACGCTACTGGTAGTTCGGGCCAGCCTGCGGCACTGGCTGGTGAGAAATAGCGATGAAGGAGTTGAGGAGGAGCGCGAGTCACTGGATGCGCGCTCGTTACTTGGCCAGCATTGGCGCGAGTGGTGGCAGCGCCGGAGGAGACGCGACAACAACGCCGGTGCGCTTGAACCGCTCGATCCAGCCTCCGCGCGCGCTCGCTATCGTGAGATGCTCCAGGCGCTGGCAACCTCTAATGTCGATCTGGCGCGAACCCCTACTGAGACAGCTGTCGAATATCAAGCGCGCTTGCGTCTACACTTTGCAGAAGCGGCGCTTTCAGATAGACCAACATGCCCCGATGCCTTAACGGATGACATGATGCTAGCGGAACTGACGCAGATATATGCGAACGAGCGCTATGGCGGCAAGTTTACAGATGAACGCCACCGGGCAAATTTGAGCATCTGGGTGCCTCGTCTGATAGGAAGACTGACGGCTAAAGCATCGAGCAGAGCAATAAAACGTCGCCCTGATTTGAAGTGAAACGTGTCAGCGCTGATTTAGAATGCTTTTATCGCGTTCGCGTAGGCGAGTGTCGGCGTGTAGGGACGCGATCAATCGCGTCCCTACACATGTGCATCCTTTCCCACCCCGAAGGATGCAGACCCGTTCTACCTCTTGTGAATGATGCGAAACGTTCTATCAACTGTCTTGATACGGTAAGCTCAGCAATAATCGCAGCCGCGTGAAGAGCGGGCGAAACCAGGCAATCGCCGGACTGTGAAAAGGCAACACGTGCTGCTGCGCGCGTCCACCTGGTTGTGGCACAAAGATGCTGAGGCTCGATCCGAGCAAGAGGTCATCCAACGCCTCCTGAAAGCGCTGCGGCACGAGGCGGATCAGATGCTCTGGGCGTGTGGCGCGTTCTTGTCCTGCTGGAGCATGGCATCGTACTGCAAACGTAAACGAAGCGCTTCCGCCAGCCCTTCGACGGCCCGCCAGGCTACTGGTTTCTCTTCCTCCTGGCGTCCCGGCCTGTGCTTGCCTTTTGGTCGCGCGCGTTGTTCACGTTTCAAAAGCAGGCGTGTCTCGCGAATGAAGCGCGCCGCGCTATCGGCATTACATACCTGTACAGCATCGTTCCCTTGCTGCTGTAGCTCCTGCGAACGTGATTGCGCGTAGGCCTTCAACGCGTTAAGTTTCGATGGTGGAAGCTCTTGCAGGGATTGGTAGCGAGAAAACAAGCTATCTACTTCTGCGGCTGCGACAAATAGCCAGGCGTCCGTTGGATATGGATGCTCGCGTTGATCTGAGCGGTTGAGGGATAACGCGCCGAGCAGGCGGGCCTGGGCAAACGTTCCCGGCGGGAAGCTGGTCGTGTTCAGCAGCAAGATCGGCGCTTCTAAGCGCCCCTCTAATTGGAACGACGCCAGGTCAGCAGGTAAACCCGCTTCGGCGCGATAGATATCCACCGCGCCGAAGCGCCCGTGTTCGTGATCCCAGGTCAAAATGGGACAGTCACGACACGGTTGGCGTACCTGTGCTTCGATCAGCATGTTCGCTGGCCGTTTCAACGGACCCTCATGCGGCGCGTCGCCATGATGTCATCTCGCCCCCGTGGGACTCATTGCTGAAACGATAATCATGTTTGCGTACCAGTTCGCGCACATCTTCCAGAGTACGCCGAGTACAGGTGCGCTGGCATGCTAAAAGATAAGATATGGTCACCGACTGTTGCTTTTGAGCGAACTGAAATGCCTGCGTGAAATGTGCCAGGCATAAGCCTGTAGATTGAGCATGCAGTACGCATATTTCTTCAGAAGCCAGCGCCTGCACGAGCGTCGAGATGAGACGTTCTTCAGTGCTTGCACGGTTGTAGCAGAAAGGACATTGCTCGAATGCAGGACGCACATCCGTTTGATGACGCCTGCTTCTCCACCACCTCTTCCAGGCAGACTCGCGTTTCGGAGGGCGAACTTTAGTGGAAGAAAACCTGCTGTAAACCGCATCAAGCTCCAGCAAGACATCGGTGAGTACCTCCGTATAGATCAAACCAAGCCTGAAAGCGTTGGAGCGCCGCGCCAGTTGCCAGGTGTGTAATGGACAGAACCCCCGCGACCGGATGAGTTGATGACGATGTTCGACATCGCTAAACCCCTCGTATTCCCATCTGTCCATGCTCTGTTCGACATACTCGAGCATAACGGTGCAGACGGGGCATCCCTCGCGTTTAAAAGCGGCGCGCAAGTCGTCAGCGCCTCGTGATCGTTGCATATCGGTTGATAGCTCCGGCATTTACGCACCTGCTTCCCTGATTTTCCTGGCGAGCGTTGCTAATGCTTGATCATCAGCCCGCTGGTAGTCATGCGAGGAAATGTATCCTTCATAGCGCTCAAAGTATGTGTCTACGTGAGCATTGAGCGGCCTCCACTCCTTCATGTGCGCGGTGCCGTGCATGGGGAAAAGTTTCGCATGGATGTGATCGACACCGAAGCCTTCAAAGATCATGCCCGTTCTGCCTACGTCGTCTAATCGTTCATCCAGTAACAGCGCCACCTTTTTGACAGCGACCGTCAAGCTTTGCAACACATCATCCGGTAAGTGAAAGGCGTAGCTTGGGTAATGCTGTTTGGTGATCACGACGGAAAACCCTGCTGTATTTGGAAAAATGGACAGAAACGCCAGGTGCTTTTCGTCTTCCCATATGCTATGGCAGGGCGCTTCCCCTTTGGCTATTTTGCAGAAGATACACGCTTCCATACTTGACTTTCTTTCATGCTGCGCTACAATCATCTCATCAAGACAGAACAACTCTCGCATCCAAAGGTGGGGAGGGCGCATGGCTTCAAAGACCTTCCTGTTTCAACGTATTAAAAAAGCTTCTACCGCTGGTAACAGCACTTGTTTTGCTGAACAGCGCGTAGAAGCCATTAGCCCTTGAGCGGGCGTTACGCGAGCTTCATCGCAAGAACGGGTTCGTTTATGTATCTTCACTATACGCAATCTTGGCAAAGAATGTCAAGGACAACGTACAGATCAATTGGATAGCCGGAGGAACAGCAATGATACGGATAGACATTCTCCAAAGGGGGATCAGCGCGCTGCAAGCTGCCGATGTGCTGGCCCTTGGTCCGCTTGATGCTATCGACCTGGTGCTGCATCCCAAACGGTTAATAGCAACGCTGCGCGGGTAACGTACCAGCTCAGAGAGGATGCTTGCATCCTTCGCACATGATGTCTTTCTTGTGCTATACTCAAGTGCGTTAAAAGTGTTGGCGATGAAGCTCGCCGGAAAGATGCCCGGAAGGGTTGATGGCTTTTATGACACGATATGTCGTGTTGTAGGGGCTTTTTCTCACTTATTGCAGTCTACATAAAAAAGTGTTATCCTATGGTAAAGGGATGAAGCTCCCCTCTGGAAAAATCCGAACCGCTGATGACGGCTGATGGCTTCTACGAGAAAAATGTAGAGTCTGTCAGCTTTTTTTATGCGCGTCGCTTCCAGAGGGGAGATTTTCATGGCCCAGGAGGTGTTTTCCCATGACTTTCCACAGCATACTCTTTGAAAGAACTGAAGATAGCATACACAAAGAAACACTTGAAGCGCCTATTTTTTTTGTTGATTTAAATCTTGATCAGATTATAGACGCCATTACGGCCGGTAGGCAGGAATATAACTTAAAACCGTTTTTTTACACTTCCTTGCATGATATCGACGCGATCACGTATCGTCATAAAATAATGCAGGACCTTGAAAATAAATTGCTGTTTGAATATATACAATCATTTGCGCAAAAAATGCGCGTAACGCGCGAACATCTTACCCAGGCAGACAAGCTTCACTACAAATACCAGAAGGAACGATGGTTTTTGGACGCGGTAGAAATTTATTGCGACGGCGTTAATGACCTGCTACATGATTTAACCCTTGTAGATGTACAATCGCGCGGCTTTTTGGCCTTGCGCGCATATTTGACGGACTATGTCAATTCATGCCGTTTTACGTCGCTTCTGGCGGAAACAAAAAAGCTTCAAGCCGATCTGTCGGCCGTAAATTATTGCCTGCTCATCAAGGGGAACAGCGTCAAGGTTCGCAAATATGAATCTGAAGTTGATTACAGCGCCGATGTTGAGGAAACATTCGAGAAATTCAAACAAGGAGCGGTCAAAGATTACAGGGTTAAATTTCCCAACTGGCCGGATATGAACCATGTTGAAGCGCAAATACTGAATTTGGTAGCCCAATTGCATCCCGACATATTTTTCAATCTTGATGCTTACTGCGCGAAAAACGGCAAGTATCTGGACGTAACGATAGCCGTTTTTGACCGGGAAATACAATTTTACGTCGCCTACCTGGAGTATGTCGCGCGATTCAAACGAGGGGGATTGAAATTTTGTTATCCGCACATTTGCAATAAAGACAAGGAAGTTTATGCTTATGAAGGATTTGATGTAGCCCTGGCTAATAAACTCATGACCGACAAATCGTCCATCGTGTGCAATGATTTTTATCTGAAAAACGAGGAGCGCATATTGGTAGTATCCGGTCCGAACCAGGGCGGTAAAACCACCTTCGCCCGCGCTTTCGGGCAGTTACATTATCTGGCTAGCATAGGCTGTCCCGTCCCGGGCAGGGAAGCGCAGCTCTTTCTGTTCGATAGACTCTTTACACATTTTGAAAAGGAAGAGAACATCAAAAATCTGCGAGGCAAACTGCAGGATGACCTGGTCAGAATTTACACTATTCTCAACCAGTCCACATCAAACAGTATTATCGTAATGAATGAAATTTTCACTTCCACCACATTAAATGACGCGGTTTTTTTAGGCAAAGAGATAATGGAAAAAATAATACAATTGGACTTGCTGTGCACTTGCGTCACGTTCATCGATGAACTGGCTTCTTTAAGTGAGAAAACCGTCAGCATGGTCAGCACGATAGTTCCCGAAAATCCGGCAGTGCGAACATACAAAATTGTAAGGAGGCCTGCTGATGGGCTTGCACACGCGATATCAATTGCCGAAAAGTACCGGCTTACATACGATTGTTTAAAGGAGCGCCTACAATTATGAAGGCTTTTCTCATGTATCAAGATCATAATTTTGACCTGCAGCGGAAATTACCCTCGAATGAACAGGCGCTGACACAAGACCTGGAATTAACCACGCTGTTCAACGCTATGGCGCTCGGCGACAAATTTTTATTTGAAGTGGCAAAAAAAGCTGTTTTATCCAGTGTAAACGATCTGGACACCATACGCTATCGTCAAAATATTCTTAAGGATTGCCTGAAAAATGCTTCCATTGTCAGGGATATCTACACTATCGCAGTAGAATCAATCGAAAGCGAGAGAAAGAATTACTGGGGCTTTTTCATAAAATATCCCGACATGATCCTGCATAGATCGATCGAAGTGTTGCAGATGTTTGTGGGCATGCTGAAAAAACTAAAGCATATCGCCGATGAACATGCCGATAAATTTGAGTCAGAGGGCTTTACAGCGTTTTTTGTGATGCTCAACAAAGAACTGGGTGAAGACTATTTCGCCAGCGTCCAACATCATCTCAGGGAACTGAAATTCCGCAACGGAGTGTTGATGAGCGCTGCATTGGGTAAAGGCAATAAAGGGATCAACTACATCCTACGTAAACCACAAGACAAAGAACAGCGTTGGGTAGAGCGGATGTTTGCCAAAAAAACGCCCGTTTACTCCTTTTCTATCAGTGATCGCGATGAAAGCGGTGCCAGGGCTTTGTCGGAATTAAAAGACAGGGGGATCAACCTTGTTGCCAACGCGCT
>DATLSI010000165.1:0-14396 GCA_035534255.1 Ktedonobacteraceae bacterium
CAGGTGGCCAAAATGCGCAGCCCAACTCGGTCATTTCGCAGAACGACATCAACGCTGCCAGCAACAAGCTGATCGCATCGCTCAAGCCGTCGGCGCAGACTGCTTTGCAGCAGCAGGTGACGGCGAACGAGCAGGTGGTAGATAATTCGCTCAATTGCACGTCGAACGTCAATGCCAATCATCGCGCGGGCGATCAAGCGAAAAGTGTCAGTGTGACGGGGACTGTGACTTGCACGGAGGAGGTGTTTGACCGGCAGGCGGCGTTTACTATCGCCACGACTGCGCTGAGTGCGGAGGCGGGGAAAACCCCTGGCGCTGGTTATGTCCTGCAGGGTAAAGTAGCGACGAACGTGACGCATGCCACGGTAATCGATGCCAGGCACACGGTTTCGCTGGTGGTGAGCGCGCAGGGCCTGTGGGTGTACCAGTTCTCCAGCCAGCTCCAGCAGCAGTTGAAGGATACCATCGCTCAAAAGTCGAAAAGCGCCGCGTTGACCTACCTGAAGGCGGTAACAGGCGTCAGCAGCGTAGATATTACGCTGAGCAGCGGTGATACGTTGCCGGACGCGACCCATATTAGCATTGTGATAAAAACCATTACAGGTGGAAATGGAACACCTACGGTGACACCGGGAAGCCCGTCGCCAGCTATAACTCCAACCAGCACGCCGCTGATAACCCCCAGCACGGGTTTAGGTGGCAGCTAAAGAAGGATAAACGCTCACGATGCAAACCTTAGAGGGTACGCAACTAGGGAATTACGATGTCACCCGGCGCATTCGTGTAGGGGGGATGGGAGCGGTTTACGAAGGGAGACAGCGTACCGCGTTCGGACGGCGAGTGGCCATTAAAGTGATTCTTGGCAACTATGCCGCGGATCGCGAGATGCGCCGCCGCTTTTTGCGCGAGGCTCGTACCATTGCGCGCCTGCACCACCCGCATATTTTGCAATTAATCGAATTTGGCGAACAAAATGGGCTGCTTTTCCTGGTGATGCCTTTTATCGAGGGTGGCACGCTGACGGGATACCTACGCCGCGACCTGCCAGATTTGCAGGACATTATTGCTATCTTTCTACAACTGCTGGATGCTGTAGAATACGCGCATGACGAAGGGCTGATTCATCGCGATATCAAATCCTCGAATGTGCTGCTGGATGCGCGCAGGGGTGGTACGCCCTATGCCTATTTAGCCGATTTTGGACTTGTGCGCACCTCGCGCAACCTGGAACTGGAAGAAACGGGTAAACCTATTCCGCTCGACCAGGTGCCTGGAACGCCTCACTATATGGCACCGGAGCAGACACGCGGCATCGTGACGCACGCCACGGATATCTACGCGCTGGGCGTGCTGCTTTACCAGATGCTGACCGGCGAACTTCCTTTCGATGATCCCGACGATATAAAAGTCGTCAAGATGCACCTGTACGCGCCGGTGCCTTCTCCCTGCGAGCGCGATGCCTCGGTACCTCTGGAATTGGGAGATGTGGTACGCAAAGCGATGGCGAAACGCCCTGAAAACCGCTTCGCCAGCGTAGCTGAGATGCGTGCCGCTTTCGTGGCAGCCAGCGAGGGGCCGATGACGCGCATCACCGAAGATGATCCTGTCATCGATGTTATACTACACCCGCCGGTGCCTCGCCGCGCCTCGGTGCCATTGAATCCGCCCGAACAGAAAATGCAACCGGTTGCTGTATCTGCCAGGCGTCAAGCGCGTGCCGTGTCTCCGCCTCTTGCTCGACCGCGTGTCGCCGTATTAAGAAGACGAAAAAACAGGCGTTTTGCGCTGGCGGTCGTGGGAGCTACGATTGTACCCATGCTGCTTCTTTGCTTACTGCTGTTACCACGCGTGCTCGGCATCAGCCTCTTCCCGGTTGGTTTCCCACTGCTCGGCGCATCTCCGCTAGCGACGGTTTCTGTAACTGTGAGCAGTCAGCCGGTGCAGGATACCTATCTCTTGATGGCGTCGCCGCAGGTTGCACAGCCAGATATCTCTACACGCGCTATTCCTGATCGCGTGCTGACTAACACCGTCAGCGGCAGTCGTGAGACCGCCACCACGGGCATGCAGACCATACCCGGCGCGCAGGCGTATGGACGCTTGTTTTTCGATAATAACAGCAGGCAAAACATTTTTGTGCAAAGTGGCACTGCATTTATGGCGAATAACGGCGCGCAGGTTATGCTGACACAGTCGGTAAATATCCCACCTAGAAGAAATGGTGCTGATGGCACCATTTTTGCCAGCGCGATCGCGGTTGTCCCTGGCGTTGCCGGCAATATCTCGATCGACACGCTCTCTACCACCTGTTGCAACGGCCAGGTCACGGTAAACAATCCACAGGCTTTCACTGGCGGAGTTGACTCAGGTACAACGCATATCGTAACCCAGGCGGATGTGAACGCAGTGCGCGATGCTTTGAGCTCCGGGCTTGAGAAGCAGGCGCTGCAAAACATTCAGAAGCAGGTCGCGGCAAACGAGGTGAAGGCTGCATTGCCGGCCTTTATCACGCAGGTGCAGTCGGGTCAGCCGGTCGGGGCGCAATCCAACATGGTCAATGTGCGTGTGACTATCACAGCGACAGTGACGGTGTACATCGCGCAGTCGGCGCGCCAGGTGGCCGAGCAATTGCTGACTGAGAAGGCTATGCAGAGCCTGGGTAGTCAATATCAGTTAAAAAGTCCTCTCGAAGTCTCCAATCCCAACGTGACAACACAGGAGAAAAACGGGCTGATTTATCTCAGCGTGACTGTGCAAGGACAGTGGATCTATCAGATTACGCAGCAAACAATCGCTCAATGGCGTCAATCGATCAAAGGCGCAACTCCCCAGCTAGCGCAGGCGTTCCTCACCACGCAGCACGGCGTGCAGGGCGTGCGCATACAACTCCCCTTTGGCACCGACCACCTGCCGACCTCCGTCGATCACATACAGATCGTTCTGGTGGATGGATGAGCTTTCCTTGGGCGCACCCTTGCGGTCGCCCTGGAAGCGTATATTCTGGTACAATGTATGCTATACTGAGGCCGTTAGAGCTTGACGGCAGTGTGGCCGCGCGAAGAAACTGTATAAAAGGGATAGATGACTGATGGATATAAATGATGCTCCTGCCAGGGAAATGCGCTATATGAACAACATGCTCGACGCTATCGGCAATACTCCATTGATGCGCCTTCACCGCATTGCCAGCGAAGTTAAGCCGCTCATACTGGCGAAAATGGAAATGTTTAATCCTGGTGGAAGTGTGAAGGATCGCATCGGGCCTGCCATGATTGAATATTGCGAACAGCGTGGCTTGCTGCGTCCCGGTGGAACAATCGTTGAACCCACCAGCGGTAATACCGGTCACGGGCTGGCCATTGCCGCCGCGATCAAGGGCTATCACTGTATATTCGTGATGACTGACAAGGTCAGTGAAGAGAAGCGCAGTCTACTGCGAGCGTATGGCGCGGAAGTAGTCATCTGTCCCAGTAGTGTCACGCATGATTCGCCCGAACATTACAAGAACGTAGCGCATCGCCTGGCTGAAGAGATTCCAGGAGCCTGCTGTCCCGACCAGTATTCCAATCCCGCCAATCCTGCCGCTCACTATGCCACGACCGGACCTGAGATCTGGCGCGATACCGCCGGGCGCGTCACCGCCTTTGTAGCGGGTATTGGCACCGGTGGTACCATCACGGGTACCGCGAGGTACTTGAAAGAGCAGAATCCTGACATCAAAGTCATCGGCGCGGACCCGCCCGGCTCGGTTTATTCTGGCGATACACCTGGTCCGTACATGGTCGAGGGCATCGGTATGGAACTGTTTCCACAAAACTACGATCCCTCGATGCTTGATGAGGTTATTCGCATCGATGATCGCACCTCATTTTACTGGGCGCGCCGCCTGGCACGCGAGGAAGGTATCCTGACAGGCGGTTCGGCGGGTACGGCCATTGGTGCGGCCCTGGTCTATGCGCGCCGCCTGACGGCGAACGATGTGATAGTGGTGCTGATCCCTGATACGGGGCGCGGCTATCTGAGTAAACAATTCAATGATACCTGGATGCGCGAAAATAACCTGCTGGTACAGGCCGAAACCAGGCAGCCGAATCTCCATGACGTGTTGACATATCGCCGCACGCACTCACGCACCATGCCAATGGTGGTCAGCGTCGCGCCAACCGACTCGATTGCCGACGCGGTCGAACTGCTGCGCCGCTACGGTATCAGCCAGACGCCCGTAATGGAACGCGGGCAGATGGTTGGCAGCCTGACCGAAAACCTTTTGCTGCGCCATCTATCCAGTGGAGAACCTTTGACATCGATGGTGGTAGGCGATTTGCAAGGGCCTCCTTTCCCAAGACTGCAGGCCGATGCCCTGGCGCATGAAGTCTACACGCTTTTCAGTTCAGGCCAGTCCGCCGTCGCCGTAATGCATGGCGATAATTTAGAGGGTATCGTTACCAAGAGCGATTTGTTGGAATTCTGGGCGCACGTGCGCAGCGTTTAGAACCCGTTGCGGGACGATTTTGTGGGTCGATCTAGACGGCTCAAACTGATAACCCGCCGCTAATCGTATACATAGCTTCGTTGAAATGGCCCTGGTCGGGAGCGAAAGCGATAGAGAAGACGGGGAATGCCAGCCCATTGCAGAATGAGGTTGATATGTAGTCACCGACTTTATTCCTGCCGTTGGGCAACCATGATAAATCCATTGGCCCGGCCAGCGTGATCTTTTGTGTCCAGTGCGCTCCACCGTCTGTAGACGATACAAAACCTGGCGAGTATGGGCAATCGCTCGCGTCGCAGTTGAGCGGGTGATAGTAGAAAGCCAGGGCGAGATGCGCGCTGGCTCCCGAAGTATTTCTATCCACGCCAATGCCAGGGATGAGGTGGTCAATGCCACTGCCCGTTGGATCGGCTGGAATGAGCCGGGGCTGGGTCCAGTGGATGCCATCGGTAGTGGTGGACATGACAAGATCGTCCTCCGGTGGCCCGGCTGCCCGCGTATCAGCATGCGCTTTTTGGCCACCAGTATAGCGTATATCGTTATCTTCGCTGCCGCCTGTGGCATTGCAGTTCTTCTCAAACTGGCAATCTATCCATACCAGGTAAACTTTACCCGCGCCATCAATCTGGGCTGATGGCAGCACGTTCCCGTTAATGCTGGCGATGAGCGATGTTTTGCTCCAACTCCGACCGCCATCCGTGGAAACGAACGAAAGCAGGTTCATCGTTCCGTATCCGGCAATGGGGACAATCACGGTACCACCTGGTTGTACAAGAGGCTGCCCGCCAAGTCCGTGTGCCTTGTCAGCCGTTGTCTGCGGTTTGCCCCAGGTCTTTCCCCCATCAGTTGACGTGCTCATGAGGATCAGTCCACCGCTATCATCGTTATCCCACTCGGCATAACAATGACCATAAAATGGGCTGTTGTTACTGGCATCGCATGTGATCCAGTCTTTGTCGTAGTAGGTACTGCCACCCTCAATTACTTTATACGGTTTGCTCCAGGTCAAACCGCCGTCGGTCGAAAGATTAACGATCACCGCGTGTGTTTGCAGCGTTGATCCGCTGCCAACTTCGGCCAGCGAAGAGATGATCCAGGTATGGTGAGCGGCATCGTAGGCTACCGAGGGATCGCTCACGCGCGTATAGTGGCCGTCTACATAGAGGGTCGTTCCCGGTAAAAAGCCAGATTTCCATGTCAGCCCTCCATCAGTGGAGGTTGCCCAGCCGTTATTTGAACTGCCTCCGCCGGCAAAACGACCGGCTTGGAACGCCGTCACAATGGTTGAGCCGTAGCTGTAGGTGTCCGGTTCGACCTCTGTGGAATGCTGGCTATCCGGGTTAGTATAGGAGTCGCTGCTCAACTGCAATGGCTGCCTGTAGTAGTTGGAGGGCGTGCCGAAAATGACCGCTTTTCCAGCGGCAGGCAGGGGTATGACGTGCGCCATTACCAGCACGACCAGCAGGATGGTAGGTGCCAGCACTGCCCCCACTGGACCCAGCCATTTGTAGCGGCGCATGCGTAACTTTCGCATTGTCTCCTCAGTATTGCATCACGTTTCATACGCTTATGTTAACGATGCAATAGTATCATATTGGAGAATGTTGATACACATATACATGCTTATACACCGGTCGAGGTTCAATGCATACGCGGTTTACCTGATCTATTCAGGGCTGATCTCGCTGTCTACTTCTACGATCTTCGTTGTAAATATGGTATATCAGGTTGTACCCTTTTCATACCAGCCCCTTGAATGTATTACCTGCTAAGGGAAGACTCGCTTTTCAGCAAGGCTTGCAATCGTATTCGCAGTTCTGCTGGTTCTATCGCTGAAATATCTAAACATTGTACTTGAAGAAATGTCATGAAGTGCGCCAGGCCTCGCCCGAGAGCCTGCGCGAAATCCAGGTCGCTGCCTAACGCCTGGTCTTCAAGCCAGAATCCGTTGATAAGCAGCGTTGATGTTTTACGATCAAGTTTGGGGTCAAGGCGCGCCACGAGCCGGTCATCATATAAAATGGGCAGCGTATAATAGCCCCAGCGTCGCTGTTCAACAGGCTTATATACTTCCCAGATGTATTCAAAGTCGAATAACTGGCTGGCGCGTCCTCGCGCGCTGACGATATCAAGCGGGGCTAGAAAGACGACCTCTTCTTTCGTCGTTGTGCTCAGCGGCTGCCATTCATGTGGAATATTTCCTGACTCAAGAGTTGATAGGAGTGGTACATCGCCTGTAAGCGCAAGCCAGCGATCTTTTGAGCCTTCGATCTTCAATGGGGTCACTTTATCTTGCGCTGAGAGCATCTTTAACCACTGGCTCGTTTCGGCACGGCTCACCGGGCGCTCTACAAAGCTTGAAAAGCCACTTCCCCATTTTGACTCGCGAATCAAACCAGAGAACGCCATTGATTTGCTGGCGAAGAAAATTTCCGCCTCTTCGTCGCTTGCCGCCCAATTGTGAGCGGCAGGCGCAATATTCTCGCGGAAGTCATAGACGCGCTGGAAACCTTCGCGATGGTGGATCATAAGTTCGCCGGTGAGCCATAGATAGAACATGGCAAGCGCCGAGTCTTTACGCCCACGATAATTATCGACGCGTGTTCGCCCACTGAAATTACGGTTGCCCAGAGGGCCGCGCGCGTGTATTTCAGCGCGTACCTCGTCCAGCAATACTTGATGCGGCGTTGCAAAGTCCGCCCAACGTCCGCCCTGTTCACGCCGGCGCATTGGAAGACGCCAGTACGGTAGTTCAGACATGGGGTAGATGAATAGCGCTCCGCCATAGTCAAAGAAAGCGCGCTCCTGGTAGAGAAGCTGTTCGAGTTGCGCGGATTGGTAATTTTGGATGCGCCCCCACAGCGTGATGTCGTGGCTACGCGCAATGACATTCAGCGGGTCCATCTGCACAGCTTCGACCGCTCGCAAGGCTTTCTCTGTGCCGTCTTTCCCGCTCCAACGGCGTCCCGGCCATAGTCCCTGACGTCCCAGCACGAAGCGCCGCGCGGTCTTTTTTGAGATGCTTATCGTCTCCATGCGCGTGAGTATAGCACATATGATCTAGGCTGACAAGATGAAGCCAGGATAACCCACACGAGTCGCCCTGACTGCGCGCGTGACTTTACCTGTTAAAGAGGTTGCGAGGGATCAGACTCCCGATCAAGGTTGCGATAAAAATTGCGGCTGGCGCGACAAGTTCTGCCCCCAGGCGCGCTCTGAACAGGTGATCCTGGAGATTGATGGGTAGCGTTGACGGGCCGAACAGCAGAATCTGGCCGCTATACATGGCAGCCAGGTAGAAGACGATGGGCGCCAGCAGCATCAGGGTCGCCAGTAGTTCTGGCTTGCTAAAGCGGCGAACCAGGAATACGAGTAGCGATAAGGCCGCCAGTACTGCTGGCGCGATCCCCAACGTATCAAGCGCGGTCTGTCCATAGAAGATCAGCGTTTGGAGCAGATTATGATAGGTTGATAGGTGGTCTGTCACAACTAGCTGTGTAAAGCGCGTATTTGTGATTAAGCGCGCGTGTAGGAAGTAGAGCGGATCGCCAAATCTGTTCCAGCACCATATGACCCATAACCCTATGCCTAAGCCCCCCAATATGCCAAAGATGAGTGTATTACTGGCGATCTGATCGCGCTTCTGACGTCTGATCAGACCAATAGCCGGTACCAGTACGAGCAGGACGGCGAAGTAGACCCAGGCGTCATAACTGGAGAGCGTGGCAAGGCAGATACTCCCAGCCGTCGAGAGCAGGTATGTGGGTTTACCACTTTGTGACCAGGCGATCAGGTAGTAACAGGTCATCGCGAAGAACGCGATGGAGATCATTGTGCTTGCAGGCGTGCTTTGCAGGTAGAGCATAGTAGGGTCGAGCATAAAGATCAAAGAACTCAGGTAGCCCAGCAGGGTATTGTGTGTCAGTGCCTGGGCTGCACGATAGACAAAGACAGCGGCAACGATGTAGCAAAGCATAGATGGGATACTGCCGGCCAGCCCGCTGCGCCACAGGAAATCATTCCAGACGAAGGGAGCCATGACCAGGTGTGGTATCGGTAGCCAGTAGCCGCCTAGTTGTGTGAAGTCGAACCCCGGCGGACCCTCCACGAAGGCGCGCGCGATGTTCAGATGCACAAGCGTATCGTGGAAGAGCAGGAGCTGGCCCTGCCTGTAGAAGAAAATGCACGCGGCAACGCTCAGGCATGTGGCAGTCAGCGCGGTGATGAGGGACCATTTGTCGCGCCTGACCTTTCTCGCACTCTCTAGAAAGGCGCGCTCTGAAGGTAGAAGCGCGGGCTTGCGCGGCGCGATCATCGATTCGACGCTATCCTGCACAGAGGCGACGGGAACCTGCTCCAACCTATCATACTTTTGCACGAGCGCGGCTACGCCTGAGCCATGGGTCAGCGCCGGTCCGTTTTGCGCAGTGATGGGTGTCAGAGTTTCGGCTAATTGTGCCAGCTCATTCCATTCTACATCTTCATTGCTTGTTTTGCCTGTGTTGTTCAAGTGCAAACCATGAATGGTTTTCTGCCAGTAGTGCGGCCTTGTGAACAGTTCGTAGAGCGCCATGAAGGCTGCCATGCTTGCCAGAAACCAGTACACGGGAATGAGCAGCATCCACTTCACCAGGCTAAATTGCTCTCGCTTCATGCATCCGAGCAAGTAGATAAAGCCGTAAAAGAAGTTACCCAGGAAAAGGGTAATCACCCCGATGAAAAGAATGGGTGCCGGGAAGAGCGTGCCGAACACACTTGCTACCTGCTGGCGAAATACCAGCGAGAGGGCTAGCAACAACCACATGATGGGATTTATGAGCAGGATGGCCGTTTTGCCGCCTACTACTACTTGTAAGGAGAATAGCTCGCGTATGCGTTTGTAGCGGAAGTAGTGCAGCGGCTCGCGCATATGCACCAGGTAGGTCTGCATATAACCCTTGATCCAGCGCGAGCGTTGGCGAATCCAGTTCTTTACGCCTGAGTTAGCTTCTTCAAACGTGGTCGAGTCAACCACGATGGTATTCAGTCGAAACCATGAGAGGCGCAAGCCCAGGTCGCAGTCTTCGGTCACATTGAAGGCATCCCAACCGCCCAGAGCGCGCAGCGTCTGTGCCGGAAAGTGGTTCGAGGTGCCACCCAGTGGGATCGCCAGCTTGATTTTCTGCAAGCCGGGCAGGATCAAGTCAAACCAGAGCGAGTATTCAGCAGTAAACCAGCGCGTCAGCAGGTTTTGCCGGGGATTATAGAAGTTCAATTTGGCCTGCACGCAGGCTAAATCGGGGCCGTGATTGGCGAAGGTCAGCACGGCTTTTTTCAATTGCAATGGGTCGGGAACATCTTCCGCGTCATAAATGACTACATATTGTCCTGTCGCTTCGACCAACCCATAGTTGCAGGCGCGCGGCTTGGTGCGCGGCGAGCCGTCCGGTACGGTAACGACGTTGAAATGTGGCGGCAGGCGCAGGGAGAGGATGGCTTTGCGCGTTTCCGCGTCGTCCTCTTCGGTGAGAAACAAGATTTGCAATTTGCCTGCCGGGTAATCGATAGCCTGCATGGCCTTCACAAATTGCGCTACGACCTGCGCTTCCTTGTAAAGCGGGCAGAGAATGGTATAGGGTGGCCAATCCGCGTCTTTAAGCGCGTCGATCATGCTTTCATCGATGTGTTCCTCGCCTGGATTGCGTATTGCGCTCAGGGCCAGTATCACGTCCAGTATAAGATGTGTCATGTAGCCCAGGGTTATTATTGAAATCGTCCACGCCAGTGCCACCTTCCAGTTGAAGACCATCAGGGTGATCCAGCAGAGCACCGCGCCCGTGACAAAGGCGATTTGATTACGCGTGATGGTTTGCAGAGCGGAATATTTATAGCGAAAAGGGGTAAAGGTCTGTATACGACTGTTGCCCACTTCAACGATTTTCATCGCGCGTTCCGCGTACTCGCTCATCTCGTGGTATACTTCGCTCTGGTGTTGCTGTGATTGCGCCGTCAGCCAGTGTTTATAGCTGGCGACCTGTTTTTCAAAATGTTCGTCCCCACGTGTCTCCTGTGGTGTAAGAATCACGTTGGCGACGCTCTCTTCTTCCAGGTATGTTCGCATCGTTTCCATCCCTTTATGCCTGTTTTAGCGTGTACCACTTAAGCAACACGCCAGTTGCCGGTTGTCCGTTTATAGCAAACTGCCCAACATCATTCCATCCCCAGAAAAACGTGCCTGCGATGCGCGTATCTTGCAACACATTGGTAAGAGCGGCGTTGTACGCTCCTGCCTGCTCCTGTGGATCAGCTTTGGCTGTCGAGGTCGCTTCCCAGGTGTGGTAGAGGGCATCGGCGCTGTTGCGGTAGCCGATCTCTGTGATAAGCACTTGCTTGCCTATTTGCACAGACAGCGCGTCTAGTTGCGTTTTGATTTTTGCTTGCCACAACGCGGGCATGTCCTTCGGGTCTACGCGACCGCTTTTGTCGAGCAGTGGAATGTAGGTCGAAACGCCAATGAAGGTGAGATTCGCGTTATGCAGCCAGGAAGGCATTGGTAGGGGCAGCGACGACCAGTTCATATCGTAGGTCAGCGTATTCTTGAAGACGCTGCGGATATGTCCGATCAACTGGTTCCACAGTTCTACCGGAGCGATCTGTTGAAGTGTTTGTAGCTCGGTTCCTATCGCCATTTGTTCTACGTGCTGTCTCGTGGCTGCTGTCACATACGGGTAGATGGTGTTCCAGTAGCTATCGAACCATGTCTGTTCCTGTGTGAGTGATGTAAAGGTAATACTGCCTGACCAGCCTCCAGACTGGCGTACCTGCACAAGAGGGACGAAAAAGACCTTGTAGCCCAGGCTATGGGCGCGCTCGATGCCCTCTATGAAACTTTGTACCGTGGGCGCGCTCGACGAAAGTTCAAGCGATGTGGTGCTGGAAGTGGCCTGGGAGAACAACACGGGAATCTCAATCCATTGTGAACCTGTTTGCGTTTTAATGGTGGCTACACCTAGCTGCCACGCGGTGTCATTGACTCCGTAGCCATCGTTGTACCACTGGGGATAGGTGATGCCGCGCTCGAATGCCGGGCGCGCCAGTTGTTGCGGCTGGGCTGACCGTGTTGTGTTTGCCAGCGCCAGCGCATTCCTCTGTTGTCCCAGGGATGATGAGAAGAAACGCACGGAAAATAAAAAGCTCGTTGCGATAACTACTATCAATAACAGGGCTGAAAGCGGCACAAGCACATGCTTGCCTAACCTGTGTTTTGTCGCGCCAGTACCCGCAACGGTGAGAGCGGGTGGTAGTGGTGATAAGTCGACGGGTTGTACTTCAACAACAGGTTCCAGCGTAGGGATGGCTACTGAAGCCGTGTGATCTGCTATCGACTGCCGTCTACGTAATAAGTGCGGCATATGAGAGAACAGCTTTGGAGCGTGATTAATCAGGCCCTCGATGTCGCTCCATTCAACGCGGGTAGGTGCGATAAATCGCGATCCTACGCCCATTATTACGATACTGCCTGGATTATCTTTGGCTTCCGGGCTATGTTTGCCTGAAGAAAAGCGTGCTCTGAAAGCTTGAAAAGCTAGAACTACGACAAACATGCCGGACAAGATATAGCTGATAATCGCTATAATTCGCCAGAATCGAGATGATGGCATGGTTAGCACTCCTACCTGTTAACAGAAACGTAAACAGCAATTCTGTAACCGCGAGAATAACTTCCTCGCACCTTCCACATTTGATAATCGGTAGATAGCCGTGAAAGTGTAGATTGCCCCAACCTTCTCATTTGCTTGCCATAATTTTGTTCAGTTGCTATACTCGCATTAGATGTAGAGAATGGTGGTGAAAAATTGAGGCAAAGAAGGAGTTGAGAAGTGAAGGTATTAGTAACCGGGGCCGCTGGTTTTCTGGGCGGCCATCTTGTTGATATGTTGCTTGAACGCGGCGACGAAGTGCGTGCTATGACGCGGCCCGTTGAAGATGCATCGCGCCTGAGGGCGCTGGATGGCGTCGAAGTCGTGCATGGTGATTTGACCGACGCGCAATCGTTGAAACGCGCTGTACAGGGTGTGCAGCGCGTCTATAATGTGGCGGCAAAAACTGGTCCCTGGGGTCTGGAAAAAGATTACAACGCTGCCAATGTCTGGGGCGTGGCCGATCTGATCACTGCTGCTATGGATGCTGGTGTGCAGCGCATCGTGCATACCAGTTCGATCACCGTGTACGGGCATCATCTGCATGGTATCGTGACCGAGGATCACCCGTATCACGCTGAAGACAATCCTTATAGTCGCAGCAAGATTGCCAGTGAAAAGCTCATTTTCGAGATGGTGAAAGAGCGCGGCGCGCTCGTTGTGATGGTGCGCCCGGCGTGGATATACGGCCCGCGCGATAACGCCAGCTTTGGACGTTTCGTGTCGCTGGTCGATACCGGCAAGGGCTTTATTATTGGAGCAGGAACCAATGTTGTACCCATTGTCTATGTGCGCGACGTGGCGCGGGGACTCATCAACGCGGGCGATGCTGGCGATCACGTGATTGGCCGCGTCTATACCCTCGCCGATGACCGCCGGGTCACGCAGTCGGAATACATGAACATGATCGCCGACTTCCTGGAAGTCCCGCATGTTTCGCGCCATTATCCCTATCTCGCCATGTTCTCTGCCGGGCGTACTGCCGAATTACTGTGGCAGGCGCTTGGTCGGCGCAATTCAGGGCCGCCTCCCGTTACTACCTATGGCATTACGCTGCTGGGCGGGAACCAGGAGTTCTCGATTGACCGCGCGCGTCGCGAACTCGGCTACGAACCGCAATACGACTACATTCGTGGTCTATCTGAAGGCGTGCAGTGGTACCTCGATCAGAAAAAAGGGACGCCTGGGACACAGGTCCCGCGAGAAGCAGCCGGCGCGAAGATGTAGACGGGAGTCACCCGGTACGTGTGTCCTGATCGTTTGAAACCTGGCCTCTCCGCTATGTTACCGCTAACCGCAATTCAGCGCGCGCGTGGTTGGCAGCACGAATGACCTGGCCGATGAGCCATTCGGCGCGTTTGCTGAGTAAGTTGGGAGCGAAAGAGATGGCCAGGGCAGCGACAATTTGCCCCTGCGGAGCGAAGACCGGAGCGGCAATACAATAGATATCGGGAAATAATTCTTCGCGATCAACACTGTAACCCTGGCGCACGATGTCGTTCAGTTCATCCATGAAGCGTGAACGATGTACGATAGTATTGGGGCCAAAAGGGGTTAATGGGTGCTGCTCAAGGTATTTTGCGATGAACGTGGGTTCACTATAAGCGAGCAGCACTTTGCCAAGCGCGTGCGAGTGCGCCTGTCCTCGATAACCAACGTACAGGTTGGTAATTTTTTCTGCTTGTGGAGCCTCAACGATAGCCTGTAGTACGATTTCACCATAGCTCCAACTTGCCATATAGGATGGCTCCTGCGTCTGCTCGGTGAGCCGGAAAAGAATTGGGCGGATACGGCTGAGATACGTCACTGATATGTACAACGGCGTGAGAAAATCATCGGCTGGTTCGGCGATGCCGTGCTGTTTTGCCAGCCCCTGCACAAAGGCATTATTCAGGTATGGTATTTGTGGCCCCAGCGAGTATTCCTGACTATGGGGATGGCGGTCAGCGTAACCGCAAGCCTGCAACGTGTTTAGAATGTGATAGCAGGTGCTGATGTTGAAGCGAAGTATCGTACTGATTTCTCGCGTTGATAGGCCCTGCGGATGCTCAGCGATGAGTTGTAGAACGCTAAAAGTGCGTTGAACTGTCTGGAGCAGATCACCTTTTTGGTCGGCGGGATATGTCTTAATGTGTTCATTTTGTAACTGCTTTGTTACCATCTGCTGCTACCTCGTGAAAGATAGGGAGAACGCGGCACAATAGACCCACCATATCAAGTATAGT
>DATLSI010000166.1:0-27915 GCA_035534255.1 Ktedonobacteraceae bacterium
CTGAGCGTCAAGGTTGGGTGGGGACCCTTGCGGTCGCCTTCCGTGACCACGAGGAGTTTGAGGCGCGCTAGGCCTGAGCGTCAAGGTTGGGTGGGGACCCTTGCGGTCGCCTTCCGTGACCACGAGGAGTTTGAGGCGCGCTAGGCCTGAGCGTCAAGGTTGGGTGGGGACCCTTGCGGTCGCCTTCCGTGACCACGAGGAGTTTGAGGCGCACCCCGATTCTTATTTGAAACGCATTAATTATCACAGCCCAAACGCATATGGCAACAAGTCAGACACCGAAAAGTCTCGCTCGACGCCATCGATGTAAATAACCGCTTGTGGGGCCAGATCGGCCAGCCATTGGCGGCAGGCTCCGCAGGGGGTGCGTTCGGCGATGCCTGCTTGCGGGGGAACGTCGATACAGGAAACTGCTACCTGCGTGACGGGTGCGGCTCCGGCGCTTATAGCGGCGGCCAGGGCAGAGCGTTCAGCGCAAAGCGTCAAGCCATAACTGGATATCTCGATGTTGACGCCCGTGTAAATGGTGCCGCCCGCGACGAGGGCCGCGCCAACGCGAAAATGTGAGTATGGACTATGCGCGCGCCGCGCCGTTTCGCGCGCCAGGCGCACTAATTCTTCGCGAGAAACCATGCCAAAATCTCCTCTATGTGAGAACCCTGCTCACTGGCTACCCTATTCAAGAAAGGCGAAACTGCCGATGATAGGTTCTACGAGCATACTTTTTACGCAATAGTAAAGTGCAGCTACTCTGGTGACTGGTCATAGCCCAAATTGTACCATGATGTTACTACCTATGGTGCATCCCGTTACTAGCAATGAGACGAACTTTATCTATTAATGGATTGGGCCTGCTTGCGTCGAGGTACTGGGAAATCTTAAAACACAGGTCCACAGGAGGAAACACGAGTGAAAATCATGGTGGCGGATGACGACCGCGACATGGTTGATATGCTGAGCTACTGGCTCAAAGGACACGGGTACGACGTTGTGCGCGCCTTCGATGGTGAACAGGCCATCAAGCGCTGGCGTGAAACATTGCCCGACCTGGTGATCCTTGATGTCCAGATGCCGAAGCTTGATGGCTTCGAGGTGTGTCGCCAGATGCGGAGCGAAACCAACGCAATGGTCTTGATCCTGACCGCACATGATCGTGAAGATGATGAGATACGTGGATTGGAGATGGGAGCCGACGATTATCTGCGCAAACCGTTTAGTCCGAGGCAGTTACTCGCGCGCATTAAAGCTATAATGCGTCGTTCCAACAATTCTAAGGGGTCATCCGGCTCTTCATCCGTTACCGTCGGGCCTGTTACGCTCGATGCTATGCGCCATGAAGTGATGCGCGATGGTACTAAAGTACGACTCACACCTACCGAAAGCCGCCTGCTGCACCTGCTGATTACTCATACGGGGCAAGTTCTGACTACCGATATGATTATTGAGCGCGTCTGGGGATACGACGAAGCCGGCGACTCTGGACTGGTGAAGACTCACATTCGTCACCTGCGCCAGAAAGTTGAACCTGATCCCAACACTCCGCAATATATTATGACCGTACCCGGCGTTGGTTACACGTTTACCGCGCCCGTTACCGTTGAACAAATGTAGTACGAATGTAGGGGGCTGCCAAACATGCCAGGCAGCCCCTGACCCTTCTCTTTTTCCCCTTCTTAACCTTCTCTTCGCGTTCTCAACCATAACACAACTCATTATGTATGTGAACCTTCTCTTCTACACCGTATAATCAGGCTCAGTAGCGGGGTAATCCATTACACCTCTACACTATTACCAAACATTGCTCAAATATACGGGAATGCTCATGAAACGCGACGTACATAGCCTGTTTACATCTGAATGCACTACGATCAATATCGACAGCCCGACAAGCGAACGCTGCGACTGCTTACCCTTGTCTTCACTGCATCGCGCAGCGGGGTCTGACGCGGATAATGTGGGTGACATTACTCCTGTAACGCCGACCTCACGAGAGTTAAATCGCTACCTGCGCGCCAGGCTTGCGACTTTTTTTCCGCGTTCAACTCCTCTCAGCCTGCTGCTTATTCACGCTTCACAGTTGGATCATATCCATATCACGCCGAAAACAACCATACTGCATAAACGCCAGCGCTATCACGCGCCTGCCAGTTTTCTGGAACAGGTATTGACCAATGTACGACGCACCATGAGGAGCGCTGACCAGGTTATCCTGCACGCGGGCACGGGCGCGGCCATCATCCTGCCCGATGTAGACGAAGAGGGAGCTTTCAGCGTCATTGAGCGCGTCTATCATAGTATCAATCTTTTACAGCCTGAAACGGTCATTCCGCCTCTGAAACGCGAAACCGACATATCCATCGGTATTGGCTCGTATCCCCGGCCAGGCGTGTCTCTCGAAGATCTGCTTTACCATGCCAGTTGCGTTGCGCATAATCTGACCCTGCGGCCCGCCGTCAACGCACAGCTACGCGCAAGCAAAGCCATGCATGCCGCTGAGATAATGCTGGGGCAACCACTCGACGATGTACCGACCAGCAAACAGCCTTTACACCCCGGCGGCATTCCCTACATGCAACTCCCAACGCGCCTCCCACAGAGCCTGAAACGGCTGGTTCCATACCGGCTGGCCTCTGAATTGCGCTGCGTTCCTGTCGGTCGCGATCACAACCGCCTCACCGTCGCGATGGCTCAACCAACCGACACGCGCGCCATCAAGCTCTTGCAATCCGTGACCAGCATGACCATATTTCCCGTCGCGTGCGAAGCGGGCGCGCTTGACTTTATGCTTTCTAAAGAGTGGTAGTGATTATCCAACCAGAGAAGCGATAAAATTAACCAGATCATAACTGCTTCTCAATATGAAAGCGCATCAGCATTGGTTACTATAACATGCGATGAGACAAATATGTGTATCAATTGATACAACTTTCAACACTCGTCATATCTGTCGAGTTTGAACACCTGGTTTGAACAAAAGGAAGGTAGAGTACACATGGTTGTGCAAATGATTCAAGATGATGTTCTACTTACATTCAAGGAGGCGATGGGTTATTTGCGAGTTAGTCGCTCAACACTCTACCGCCTCATGTGGTCCGGTCAGCTCACCGGCCATAAAGTAGGCAGCACCTGGCGCTTCTATCGCGAAGATTTACGCGCTTGCGTCGGTCGTGAGATTTCTCTGGTCGGCACACAGGCAGGCATCGCGTAAGCGAAAAGATAGGCGCGTTCTTCTTTTCTCATTTGTATTTATATCTATCTTTTACATGAAAATCATATGATCTCTGGTTTACAGAGTCCGTTCGAAAGGCAATTTTCCAGGGCGACCGCAAGAGCCAACCAGGGCGGGGACAAGCCCGCGCCCGTACCCTGCTACGAGATGGCTGGTAAAGCCGTATAGGGTACGGGCGCGAGCTTGTCCCCGCCCTGGTTCGTGTGTAAAGCTTCAAAACTTGGAAAGGTCTATCGATGTAATCAACCAGTTGCCATTGATAGAATCAGTCACCACGGGCACACTATATGAAGCGTACTGGCGCGTGACATTTACTGTCACCTGCCAGTGGGTCGTATTAGGAGCCGAGTTTGAGGCGTTAAACGCAGTTGTATCAATATTAAACGATACGATTTGACCATACTGAGAATTAACCGCCTGCGCCTCTTGAATAAATGTCGCTGATGTAAGCCTATTGATTTGCAGGTCTGCGTAAGCCCCGCTATAATTCTGGCTTAACAAATTCTGGTAGAAATCTTGCACCACCGGCGTTCCGGTATTCGCCTGCTGGTAAAGCGCGCCAAACACGTTGAACAATGCCCAGCTGCCCGCTCCACAGAGCAGCAGCGCGCTTACGCTAATGATAGCCACGATCACCCATAACTGTCTGTGCGAGCGCCTGACAGGTGGTGGTGGTACCATATCACGATACTGTCCAGGCGCGTAATAGGTCGGCTGCATTTCTTTTACCGGCGGTTTGGAAGCGTCGTACTGCTTCTGCGCGCTAGAGCGAGTAGTAGCTTCAGGCGGTCGGGGTTGAACTGGCTGCGGTTGTAGTGACTTCGCGGGCAAAGGGGGCGGTTCAGCAGGCGCAACCATATTTTGATAATACGATGGTGGTGGCGGATACACCAGTCCTTGTTGAATATCCCGCGCCGTAGCTTCTTCCGATGGCTGTTTAGAGTCCATGCAAACATTCCTTCGTCTAGTGTCCAAATTGCCCTCTACAATGCTATGAGTATAGCTGTTTGCGTGCATGAGCGCAAGCCAGGGACGAGGGTGCCTCATACACACTTTTCCACTACAATTAGCGTCCGATGCTATTAAAATTGTTTCCTACATTGTTAATACCAAAGTACTACATTTGTATGAAAAGTTTGTCAAATGTTTTTTTCGCATGTTATACTTTGCTCAAATTTGGTAGAACCTGAATTGCAGCATATTTGCATGAAGGACGAGGAAGTTGTATGGCAGTAAATAACCGCGTTCACGAAAACGAAAGTGGATTACCTCTGAATGCTATTGAATGGCTGGAGACACACCACCGCAGTAAAGCGCCCGAACGCGAGCAAATGATTCTAGATTTACACCTCAAAAAGGGCAGTAATGTAATAGATGCCGGTTGCGGGCCAGGTCTGTGGACACCCCTGCTGGCGCGCGCCATCGGATCGCGGGGACGCATCACCGGCGTAGATATTTCCCCGGCGGCGCTGGTTACAGCGCAGCAGCGCAGTCATGGACAATGGTACCAGCGACAGGTGCAATACAAACAGGGCATACTGGAACAATTACCGGCGCAGGCGGGCAGCGCGCATGTTATTTTTAGCGCGAACGTCAGCCAGTATCTCCCCGACCCGGTCGGCACATTTGCCGCTATGGGCCAGTACCTTGTTCCGGGCGGGCAGTTGGTTATCAAAGATATCGATTTTGGCACCATGCGCTTTCACAATATCGATCCCACCTTGCAGGCGCGGGTCTTGCAGGCGCGCGAACGCTGGGAACGTGAGCGAGTCGATGAGGGATACGCCTTCGAGGATAGCTGGGTCGGTTCAAAACTGGCCGCGTATCTGCGAGCAGCGGGGTTCGAGGAAGTTGAGGAGAAAAGCTACCACATTGTGCGCCGCTATCCACTTCCCGCTGATTTTCGGTTCTACTTGCAGGGTATTGCCGAATGGTTCGTGTGCGAAGGCGCGCCTTTACTGGAAAACACCTATCACAAACAGTGGCTACAACTCTTCCTGGATGGCGATCAATGCGCGCTCGATAATGAGACGTTCGTCAGCGAAGAGACAGAGTTTGTGGTGACAGGAGTCTGGCACAAACCAGCGCTCGCCCAGGTCAGCTTCTTCGATATGCATGTTTCGGTATAAATAAGGCAATGGAACAGATTGCACCAGGGCGACCGCAAGGGTCGCCCTGGTGCAATCTGTTCCATTGCCAAAATTACTATCTCAGGGAAGGCTACTAAGCTTTTCTGCCACCAGCGCAATCGCCGACTCACCCACGATCTCCTGCAACTGGCTGTGCAGGTGTCCCATATTTTCCATACGAGCGGTGATAAAGTCATGTTTTGAGGTGCCATACGCGAGACCACTCAGGCCACGATACGCGGCTTCATACTCCGCGCTTATCTGTTCAAGCAATCGCGCTACTTCACTCCGATTCCCCTCAGATCCAGACATAGCTACCTCCTATTGACTGCAAGTTGACTGCAAGGTACTAATTAAGCTTAATTGACTTCCTTACATACGGTTAAGTCCGCACATACGGCTAAGTCCGCCCAGATAATGACAAGTCATTTAACGTTGTCAATACAATGTGTGCTACTTGTACATTACAAGCAACAGAAATACATATACACAGTATGCATGATGCGGTGCATTCTTGTCCAGAGGTTTAATACCCTTTTTTCACGAAAAAACGCTAATAGCGTAATATTCACACAATTTTAATAATTAACATACATTGTGTACTACAAATGTGTCGGGGAAAGAATCACCAGGGCGACCGCGAGGGTCGCCCTGATCGCTTAATTACGCAGCGCTTTGCCGGTCATTAACAGAGACTGCATGCGATCCTGGGATTTCTCCATACCGCACAGGCTGAGAAAAGCTTCCCTTTCAAGATCGAGCACGTATTGTTCCGTGACGGGTGTAACGGGCGAGCAGTCGCCGCCTGTCAGCACTTTTGCCAGGTGTTGACCGATTATGGCGTCATGCTCGCTGATTTTGCCTGTCAGCAACATGCCGTCGATTTGCTGCTCAAGCACCATACGCGCCCCGATGCCGGGTAAGAGCAACAGGGGAGCCTGGACTGGCTGCCACTTACCGGCATCCTTCGCGTCGGCCAGGTGCAGGGCATCGGCCTTCGCGTCGCGCAGCAGCAAATCGCGGTTGACGGTGATGGCATCGCTTTTGCGCAAGAAACGCAAGTCCTGCGCCTCAGTCGCGCTGGTCGAGACGGTAGCAAAGGAAATGATCTCGAAGGCGCGGCGCGCAGGTGTAAACGGCCCGCCCGTCCTGCCCGCCTTCTGCATTTCAAAGGTCGCGCCCTGGCGTACCAGCAGCTCTTTACAGCCGCCGCCCGCCGGAATCAGGCCCACACCGACCTCCACCAGGCCGATGTACGACTCGGCATGCGCTCGCGTGTGGCTGGCGTGCATGACAATCTCACAACCGCCGCCCAGCGCGCGGCCCGATGGCGCGGCCACAATGGGGATTGGGCTGTACTTGAGCAACTGGTGCGCCTGCTGCAATCCATTGATGGCATTTTCCAGCAGCTTCCACTCACCTGCTTTCGCGCTCATCAATACCAGCATCAGGTTTGCGCCCGCCGAGAAATCCGCCGCGTCATTGTTGAGCACCACGGCACGGAAATGCTGCTGGCCCTCCTCTGCCACGTAGCGCAGCATCTCGATAATGCCCTCGTCGATAGAGTTCATCTTGGTATGGAACTCCAGGCAGGCCACTCCATCGCCGATATCGATCAGCGAGGCCGAGCCATTGTCGCGAATGACTTTATTGGACGCTTTGGCAGCGTCCAGGGAGATAGCGCCGTCAGGCGTGGAAACAGATTTGTAGGTGTCGCTGTGGAAGTCGAAGTACTGGTGCTGACCAGCCGCGCCAGTGTAGAATGTTCCCTTGCCAATTTTTTGCACGCGCTGCACCAGTTCAGGCAGTTCGCGCCCCTGCATGACCTTTTGCAGCGTTTCTGGATGTTGCAAGAGGATATCCCACGTTTCAAAACTGCCCATGTCGAGATTGAAGCCCCAGCGCATGGCTTCGTCAATGGCTACGATGCTGTCAGCGATCTCAGGCGCGAGCACGGCGGCGTAGATCAGCGAGTCGGCGGTAATTTCGCGCGCCAGTTGCGATGCCCGGTCGTCACCATCCAGCACTGTCAGCACGCGCTGCACCGGGTCTTCGATGCCTCGCGCCGCTCCCAGCGATGGGAAACGCACCTTCTGTTGCGCTTCGTATTCGAGCGTCTTGAGGTTGAGTTCCAGGATGGTAGACCCGCCGCCGGGATTTTTGATACGTTTGTAGAAGCCCTGCCCGCTCTTTTCGCCGAGCCAGCCCCGCCGAATCATCTCACGCACCACTTCCGGCAGGCGGAATGTCTCGCGCTGTGGATCATCAGCGGCGTTTTCATACAGGTTGTCGGCCACGTGCGCCAGCGTATCCAATCCCGACAGGTCGCCCGTGCGGAAGACCGCTGATTTAGGGCGACCCATATTTGGCCCCAGGATGGCATCCACCTCGCCGACGGTGTAACCTTCGTCGATGGCGCGCCTGACGGTTGCCAGTGAGCCATAAACTCCTATGCGATTGGCGATAAAGTTGGGCGTGTCTTTGCCAATCACCACGCCTTTGCCCAACGTCTCGGTAGAAAACTGCTGCATGAACTGCATTAGCGCGGGGTCGGTGTCCACGTCGGGAACCAGTTCCAGCAGGCGCATGTAACGCACCGGGTTGAAAAAGTGCGTAATCAAGAAGTTGCGCCGGAATGTCGCGCTGCGCCCTTCTGTGAGCATGTGGGCAGGCAGGCCGGAAGTGTTCGACGAAATGATGGTGTCCGGCCTGATGACCTTTTCCAGCTTCTCATACAGCGACTGTTTTATATCAAGCCGTTCAATGACTGCTTCGATAACCCAATCGACCTCGCCAAGTTTGTCCAGGTCATCTTCGATATTGCCGGCGGTAATGAGCCGCGCAGCCCTGGGACTGTAGAAAGCGGCTGGACGGGCTTTGAGGGTTTTCTCCAGGCCGCTGCGCGCCACTACATTGCGATCTTTGCCGGCATTGGGCGGCACAATATCGAGCAGCAGGCTGGGGATGCCAACGTTGGCGAGATGAGCAGCGATGGCCGCGCCCATTACACCGGCTCCCAGCACAGCGGCTTTACGTATCTGGTAGGGCGTGGAGGGAGCGGACGCGATAAATCGCGTCCCTACATTTTCGTTGAACACGGCTACGACATCCTTTCGATAATCGTTGCCAGACCCTGACCACCGCCGATGCACAACGTCGCGATACCAAAAGTCTTATCGTGGGTCTGCAAGTCGTTGATGAGCGTGGCGATGAGGCGCGCGCCGCTGCATCCCAGTGGATGGCCCAGGGCTATCGCGCCGCCGTGCGGGTTCAGTTTTTCCAGGTCGATGCCCATCGCCTTGACTACTGCCAATGATTGAGCGGCGAAGGCTTCGTTCAACTCGATGATGTCGATGTCGCTCAACTGCATACCGGCGCGCTGTAAAGCTTTGCGCATGGCAGGCACCGGCCCGATGCCCATGATGTCGGGGCGCACGCCCGCCACAGCCATCGTATGCACCCTCGCCAGGGGTGTGATGCCGAGATCGCGCGCCTTCTTAGCCGACATCAGCACGACAGCGGACGCGCCATCGTTGAGCGGACTGGAGTTACCGGCGGTGACGGTACCACCCCCCATAAAGGCCGGTTCGAGCGAGGCTAGTTTCTCTAACGAGGTATCGCGGCGCGGCCCTTCGTCGATCTCCATCACTTTGCCATTGGGCAGCGGCACAGGTACGATTTCGCGCTTGAAGACGCCGTTATCGGTAGCGGCAACGGCGCGCTGGTGGCTGCGCAGCGCGAAGGCGTCCTGCTCCTCGCGGCTGATACTATATTCGCGAGCCAGGTTCTCAGCCGTCATACCCATAGGGATGTAGCTGGATAAGACCCATTCGTGTTCGACGGGCGGATAGAGCGATTCGTATTTTTCACCGGGGCGCGGCTTGATGAGGCGCGGGTTTAAGCTAGGGTTAAAGCCGCCCATCGGCACGCGCGACATGTTTTCGATGCCGCCTGCTACGATTGCATCGCCCTGACCAAGCATGATACTCTGCGCCGCCATGTTGACAGCCTGCAAGCTCGAGGCGCAGAAACGATTAACGGTAACGCCGCCCGCCGTCTCCGGCAAACCGGCCAGCGCGCCAACTAAACGCGCCAGGTTCATACCCTGCTCCCCTTCAGGGAAAGCGCAGCCCAGAATGACATCTTCGATCAGCGCGCGATCTAGCTGTGGTACGCGTTCAACGGCGGCCCTGACCGCGAGGGCAGCCAGGTCATCGGCGCGCACATCTTTGAGTACGCCCTTATTGGCGCGCCCGATGGGGGTGCGCACCGCGCTGACAATTACTGCTTCTGCCATGTATGTATTTCTCCTTTTGTCGATTTCATGCTGCAACGAGCCAGGGCGGGGACCCTTGCGGTCGCCCTCCGACCTCACTGGGTACTATCCTACAAAGGATATCTTTGCGCGTGCAGGCACAGGGCGCAGTCATCGCCCTCCGACCTCACTGGATACTATCCTACAAAGGATAGCGCTGTTTTTCGACTACGATGGCGGCGATTTCACGCTGCAAGGTCACGCCATTGAGCAGGTAGTCGCCGATGTAGGTACGCACGCGAGCCAGTTCTTTCTCCACTTTGTCCTCGTCGATGCTGGTCATAATCATCTGGTCGAGGTTGGCGCGCAGGCGCGAGAAGGCCAGCCAGGTGGCGAGTTTCGCCAGCTTGACGTGTATGGAACTGTTTTCGTCGCCCCGGCGTACTGCTTGCGTGGCGCGAGCGAGCGCGCTATCGACGGCGTACAGGTCGATGAGCAGGTTTGCCAGGTACTCGATGAACTCCTCTTCGTTCACGAGTGACTGCATATATTTCATGGCCCCCTTCATAGCCGTGTAGATGGTGACATCCCTGGCACGTTCAAGCGCGTTGACGGCCTCGCGCAATTCGGCAGGTATGTCCTCACCTGCATTGTTGAGCGGCTGAGCAGCTTTAATACGCGCTTCAATCTCTGGTAACTTCGCCATCAGGGATACTTTACCCGACATGACGCGGTTCAACAGCGCGCGAACGGCAACGAGGCGATTAATCTCGTTTGTGCCTTCGTAGATACGCTGGATACGCGCATCGCGATAGGCTTTCTCAATGGGATATTCTTGCATGAAACCGTAGCCACCGAAGATTTGCACGCCCTCGTCAACCGCGAAAGCCAGCACTTCGCTGCCATGCACTTTCGCGATGGACGCCTCAACCTCATATTCTTCGATAGCCTTGAAAGCTGCCTCGGTGTTATCGCCCGCGCCGCGCCGCGCATTCTCGATATTGGCAGCCGTGCGGAATACTTCGCTTTCAGCCGCGTAGGTCTCGGCGGCAATGCGCGCCAGCTTCTTCTGGATCATGCCGAACTCGTGCAGGAATTTGTTGAAGGCTTTGCGCTCTGTCGTATAGGCGGCGGCCTGACCCAGCGCCGTGCGCGCTCCACCAACCGCGCCCGCGCCCAGTTTCAGACGCCCGATATTGAGAATGTTGAACGCAATTTTGTAGCCCTTGTGAATCTCACCCAGCAAGTTTTCTACCGGCACTCTGGCGTTCTCGAAGTAGACCTGGCGAGTCGATGAGCCTTTAATGCCCATCTTGCGCTCTTCGGCGCCCGTGGAAATGCCCGGCCAGCTCGTCTCAACGATGAAGGCCGAGGGCCGCTGGTCGCCGATACGCGCGAAGACGATCATCATGTCGGCAAAACCGGCGTTGGAAATCCATTGTTTGGTACCGTTCAAGATGTAGTATTTGCCATCCTCGGAGAGTTCGGCGCGCGTTGACAGACCCATCGCATCGGAGCCAACGCCCGGTTCTGTCAGGGCATAAGCTGCAATCCACTCGCCCGATGCCAGCCGTGGCAAATATTGCTGCTTCTGTTCCTCGGTGCCATAAAAGACGATAGGCAGCGTGCCGATGGTGGTGTGCGCGCCAAAGGCGGTGCTGAACGAACCCTCTTTGAAGCGCGAGCCGACCAGCGAACTGACCAGCAAGCCGAGTTCGCTGCCGCCATAGGCTTCCGGCACATCGATGGAGAGCAGGCCCTGCTCCCCGGCTTTTTTGACCAGGCTGGGCATCAGACCCGGCTCCTGGTGATCGATGGCTTCAACATGTGGGAGCACTTCGCGTTCCATAAAGGTGGCAGCGGATTCGGCGATCCAGCGCTGCTCCTCGTCCAACTGCTCCAATGTGAAAATTTTGTCCGCGGTTTCGCTTACAGAGGTGGTCAGGAAAGCAGTACCCACCTCGGTTGGTTTCATAGTGGTTGACATAGATGTTTGTTTCTCCTCGTTGCGTCCCTACATCGGTCGTTTGATGGTGTTTTTCAATTCGCGTTTTAAGACCTTGCCAACCAGTGTCTTGGGCAAGCTCTCACGAAATTCTACAATTTTGGGAACCTTGTAAGGCGTTAATTCCTTTTTGCAGTAGGCGATGATGTCTGCGCGGGTCTCATCGGTAGGGGCATACCCCGCTTTTAAGACGATAACAGCAGCGACCGTCTCGCCGCGATAGGGGTCAGGAACGCCAAGCACGGCGGCTTCCGCGATGGCCGGATGCTGAAAAAGCACCTCTTCCACTTCGCGGGGGAATATGTTGAAGCCGCTGGCCAGGATCATGTCTTTGGAACGGTCTATCACGTAGAAGTAACCTTCCGCGTCCATTTTCCCGATGTCGCCGGTGCGCATCCAGCCATTGGTAAAGATGTGAGCCGTCTCCTCCGGCTGATTCCAGTAGCCCTGCATGATGTTCGGGCCTTTGACCACAATCTCGCCTACGCCGCCCACGGGCAATAGTTCGCCTGCCTTCTCATTGAGGATAGCTGATTCGACATTGGGGAAGGGCAGCCCCACGCTGCCGTCGCGAATATCGCCATTGAGAGGGTTGCAGTGCGTGACGGGTGAAGCTTCGCTCAGCCCATAGCCCTCGACCAGCTTGCCGTGTGTCAGGGCTTCCCAGTCGATATGCACCTGTGCCGGTAATGGAGACGCGCCGCTGATGCAGTATTTGATCGAGCGCAGATGCGCCGTGTGTTTGCCCATTTCACGCATAATGGCAATGTACATGGTGGGAATGCCGGGAAACATGGTTGGATGATAACGGTTAATGGCCTTCACGACCTCTTTCGATTTGAACTGCGGCAGCAAGACCATTGTCGCGGCTATCAGGATGGAGAGGTTCATGCCCACGGTCATGCCGTAGACATGAAAGAAAGGAGCTACACACAGGGTAATTTCTTCATTATCGCGTGCCTTGATAATCCAGTTGCGCGCCTGCAGCGCGTTTGCCAGCAGGTTGCGATGGGTCAGCATCGCGCCTTTTGCCAGGCCCGTGGTGCCACCGGTATACTGAAGCGCCGCCAGGTCGTCGCCAGATGAGCGTTCCGGCAGGTGAAATACCTCTACGCCGCCTTTCGTATGCGACTCCAACAGGCTGTTCATACTGTGCAGCGTCGCATCCTCGCGCATCTCTTGCGCGGTTAAACGCGGTTGCGGGTGCTTAGCGTTGCGCTGGGTGAGCGGGTAAAGCGCGCGCAAAAGTGGTGGCAGAAAATCGGCGGGGCTGGTGAGAATGACATGTTCCAGGGCAGTTTTGGTGCGCACCGCCCGCACTACCGGGTAGAACATATCGAGCGTAACGACTACCCGCGCTCCGGAATCGCCGAGTTGGTGCTGCATCTCGCGCTCGGTGTACAGCGGATTGGTGGGAACAACGACCGCTCCCGCTCGCAATGCGCCAAAAAAAGCGATGGGATATTGGGGAACATTCGGCAGCGCGATGGCGACCCGATCGCCTTTTTGGATGCCCAGTCGTTGAAGCGCGGCAGCGAAACGGTTCGCCAGCGAAGAAAACTGGGCATAGCTTATCTTTGTTCCATAGTAAATGAAGGCTGTTTGCGACGGGAAACGGCTCACGGTTTGATCGAGTATCCAGGTCAGAGGATGATCTGGAATATCGATGTGAGCGGGTACCCCTTGCTCATAGTGACGTACCCAGGGAAAACCGGCATCACCCGGAGAATGTTGTTCCGCTTGAGAGCTATTAATTACCGACGGGTCAGACATTTTGTGCTAGCTCCTCTCTGAGCCATAACAATAGCAAAACAACCATTATACATTAAGTATAGTTTGCCTGTGAAAAGAATAACATGTTGCCAGCTAACAATATTTCGTGCATAATGAAGGAGTAGCTAACACAATCAACGTGTACATGTGTAGGGACGCGATCAATCGCGTCCGCCTGGCGGCAACGCGACCCATCGTGGTGGACGCGATCAATCGCGTCCCTACAAAAGGTGGAATCAATGGCAATCAGCAATATCTCAGATTTCGCGCAGTTGGTGACGCAACTCCGGCAGGAATGCCATATGTCGCAGGGACAACTGGCCCAGGCGGCACGCCTGTCGCGCACCTACATTTATCACCTGGAGGCCGGCATGCGCAGCAACCCTTCGCCGCATGTCGCGGAGAGTATCGCGCGCGCCCTTGAACTCACGGGCGAAGAGCGCCGCCAGTTCTACACTGCCTATACTCATCTAACGGGTCAGTTGATCGACGATCAGTTGCCTGAAAGCGTGCTGCTCAATTTTGGAGAACTGGCGCATTTGCTGGTACATAACACCTCGTACCCGGCGCATTCGCTCGACCGGCTGTGGTTCCTGGACTCCTGGAACGAGGCTGCCATCATGCTGTTCGAGATGCAGCAGGAGCTAGCGAAGAATGAGAAGCTGCACCTGCTTGAACTCGTTTTCGAGCCACGCCTGCGCCGCCACTTTCATAGCTGGGAGAACCTGGCGCGCCGCCTGGTGAGCGACTTCCAGTATAACACGCGCACCTTGACGCACTTGCCCGAATATAAAGAACTCTGGAAGCATTTGCGCGAAATGCCTGAGTTCCGCCGCATTGCCGCCGCCACGTACCCCGAAGGCAAACCTGCCCCGTCATTCGTCTTTCACGTGCAACATAGCACGCTGGGCAGGCTGGCTCTGCGCACTGCCACGACGGTCTTCACGGGAGTTTACACCTACTCGATGGTGAGCTACGTACCCGGCGATCAGCACACGCTGGAGATTTACAGAAAGTACAGGTGGCAGCCGGATTAATACACTACGTCACCGGAGAGAAAAGAATTCTAACTTTCATCGTTTACAGCCGTATATATTGCCAGGGCAACTATATAATAACGGCGAAAATCATTGTCCACATCTTACAAATATCGGGGAGTAGAAGAAACAAGGAGTAAGCTATGGATGCCAGATTTTATCAATCCGAAGAAATAGACATTGAGCGACTTGCGAATGACCTGGAAAATATGTTTCGCATGCAGGGGTACGAGGCGCAGCACATCGGCACTAAAGATCAGACGATGGTGCAGTTGAAGAAAGGCGGCGACCTGGTAGCCCTGATTGGTCTACAAACAGCTTTGACTGTCATCATACAGCGCATGTCTGGCGGCACCGTTGCCATGATCGGCCAGCAGAAGTGGATGGACAAAGCGGCGATCGGCGCGATCGGCCTGGTTGCCGCGCCTATCCTGTGGCCCCTGATGCTGACGGCGGGCGCGGGCGCGATTAAACAGGCCAGCCTGGGTAATCATGTACTCAATACACTGGACGGACTGGTACATCAGAACTATCCAGGCGTGACTTTAGGCCCTATTCCCGCTCAACTGATGCCGCAGGTTCAGCAGCAATGGGCGCCGCCTCCGCAATATGCACAACCGGTACCAGTGTATACGCAACCCGCGCCTGTCTACATGCCGCCCGCGCCCGTCTTTACACCATCCTCGCAGCAGCAATCCGCGCCCGCGCCGGCAATGCTGCGCTGTCCTACCTGCAATACGCCATACGAGGCAGGTGATACATTCTGCAGCGGGTGCGGGCGTTCGCTTGCTCCGCAGCAAAAAACCATCTGCCCCAACTGCAAGTTCGAGATCAAGCCGGGCGTAGCCTACTGTCCTAAATGTGGGTCGTCGGTCTTCCAGACGCTTTCGGGCACGCAGGCGGCTATTCCGCCTGTTGCGCAGCCGACCATTCCGAGCTACACGCCGCCCGCACCCAAACCGCAGGCTCCGCGACCGGCCACGCCGCCACCGCCGCCACCCGCGCCCTACGTGCCGCCAGTACCGCAACAGCCGCCGGTCATGCCCAAACCCTCAGTGACGCTGATACCCGGTTCGTCCAAACCGGCCACGCCGCCGCCCGCGCCCAAACAGCCGCCAGTTCCCGTGTACATACCGCCGTCACAGCCTACGCCGGTGTACATTCCACCCACGCAGGCCACCATACAAACGAACGTCACTCCCGACGCGCCGACACTGCAAGCGCCACGCCAGCCTATCATGGCCAGGCCAACTAGCCAGCCGCTCGCCAGTACCAGCGCGCCCTGGGGTAAGCTCATCTTCAGCAATGGCAAAGAAGTGCAGCTCGCGGGTGAACAGGCGCTGGTTGGTCGAGTCGATCACGATGTCGAGGGCATCACACCGGACGTTGACCTGAGCGATCTGCCCGGCGCGGATACCACGTCGCGTATTCATGCAACTATTGAGCGCGTCGGGAGTACATATATGGTGACGGACTTGAATAGCACCAACGCTACGCGCGTCAACGGGAAACGACTGGAACCGGATAAAGCCAGCCCCATCAATGATGGTGAGGCGCTTCAATTTGGCAAAGTTACCTGTACATTTAAGAAACTCTAGTATGCATCAATGGGAGAAAACATTTTATGGACATTCGCTATTACAATGCTCAAGGTATCAATATCGAACGCCTCGCCGGTGAACTGGAGCACATGTTTGTCGCGCAGGGCTACGAGGCACAGCATTTTGGCAATCCCGATTATACCACCGTGCAGATCAGGAAAGGCGGCGATGTGGCCGCGCTTTTCGGCCTGCGCTCCGCTCTCACCGTCGTGTTGCAGCGCAGCCCCGAAGGAGTGCAGGCCATGATCGGCCAGCAGCGCTGGGCCGATAAGGCCGCCGTTGGCGCGGTCGGCTTCTTCTTTCCCATACTCTGGCCGTTGATGATTACGGCAGGCGCGGGTGTGTTCATGCAGGCTAACCTGGTCAACCAGGTCATCAACGGGCTGGACATGCTCGTTCACCAGCAAGCCCCCAACGCGCAGCGCGGCCCCGGTTCAGCGCCATCATTCAGCATGCCGGGCTTTCACTTCGGACACGCTCCGACTGCATCTGCTCCAGCGCCCGTCATCTGCTCCAACTGCCAGACACCCAACGAGCCGGGCGACAAGTACTGCATGCAGTGCGGCAGCCCCCTGGCTCCGAAGACCGAGGAGAAGGTGCATTGCTCCAACTGCGGCGCGGAAATGAAGCCGGGCGCGGCCTTCTGCACAAAGTGCGGTACATCCGCAGCGGCATAACGACGCATATGATGATTGTTGGCGACCGAATGGGGTAATGATGCGCATTGGGGCGCAAGCGTCCAATGCGCATCATTACCCCATTCGGTCGCCCCTACTTTTCGCGGGGCAGACCGAACTGCGTGAACATGGCTTCCCACACCTCTTGATTTTCGAGACGTTCATAGAGGGAGGCCACACGCCCGTTGATAGAGTCGAAGATACACAGCAAGATGCGTTGCAGCACAATCGATGCTTCTTCGAAGAAATCGGTGGACTTCACAAGATCGCCCTGGAGCACCTCGTGGCACAGGGCGCAAAAGTTTTCCACGTCGATGTTGTTGTTGGCTATGATGAAGTAGTAATTGCCCATGTAGCGCAGGTTGTTGCGCCTTAGCAGGTTCTCCAGGGTGTTGGGGTCGAGATCGGTGCCGTTGGCGCGGCAAGTATCGGCCAGCGCGTCCATGGTCCAGTTGACGAATTCGACCAGCACGGAGAGTTGTTCCTCCGGCGTGCGGCGGCTATTCCAGGCCTGCTCCATGCGGCTGATAAGGTTGAGCAGTTCAAAGCTTTCCATGCGCAGGCGTTCAGCAGGGCCAGGCAAATGCACGCCGCTCCCGCGACTGTTACCATTATTGCCATTCGCGCCATTATATCCATTCATGCTATTGAGATAAGGCATTGCCCGTTCTTGCTGGAAAACGACACCCACAAACTTATTCTGGATGAGCCAGGCGAGATCGCGAGCAACATCCAGTTCGGGACGACGTATGCCGCTGGCAATGCGCCGCACGCTGCGATACACGTTAATGCCTCCCACCAGTTCCAGCGTGCGCGTATCAAATTGCATGGGATACTGGATGGTAGGAACCACCTGCAAGATGGTTTGCATACCCTGGGGGAAGTAGACCGCCAGCTGCACCCACTCGTCAATATAGCGCACCATCTCCATAGTCACGCCCATGACCTCCAGATTGAGCGCCTCTTCACCATAGGGCAGCGTCGATTTAGAGTGAACCAGCGGACTGGCGACGAACTCGTAGGTACCCTCTTTCCACAGGGCCAGCTCGCGAGCCGTCCACAGAGCCTTCGTGCGCAGCGCCTCGCGCAATTGTGCATCCGAAATGACCCCCATCTCGATCAAACGCTCGCCAATGCGCTTGCCAAAGGGGTCCTGCATCTGCATCGAAAAGGCCCTGGCGATATGTTGGCTATGTGCCATGCCCAACTGCTGCAAGATGTCGCCCAGCGTCAAAGCGCCGGGATCGAGTTCGGAACAACTCGCCAGCTTGCCATCCTTGAAATAAACTATGCCGATGCGCTCTGTGGATTGTTGCTTGAGGTGAATCGCGCCCGTCATCCCCCCAAATTCCATCATTTGCAAGACTTCCACCAGGCCAAACTCTTGAAGTGAACCCTTTAGTCTGGCATTTGTTGTCATCCTACCCCCCGCTGTATCCTGTGTTTGCGTTGTGGTTACGAGTCAAGTTGATACATATTGCACTAAAAAAAGCATCTTAGCCATTATAGCAGATGCTAATTTGTTTCAACAAGTGCTCAACGGTGCTATAATTCTCAGTATGAGCATGCAGAATCGTATCATCATCATAACAGGAGCAGGGCGCGGTATTGGTCGCGCCGCGGCACTACGTTTCGCGCGAGAAGGGGCGCGCGTCGTCCTTTTCAGTCGCACAGCCGCGACACTTGAGCAGGTAGCCCGTGAAATCGAGAGCGAGGGGCATTCCGCGCTCTCGATCGCGGGCGATGTCTCGCGTGAAGGAGATGTGGTGAGCCTGTTCCAGCGCGTCATGGAGACGTATGGGCGCGTTGACGCGCTGGTCAATTGCGCGGGAATAGTGGCTGTGCGCCCCTTTGTTGAAATGGATGCAGCCACCTGGGACAGCGTTCTCGATATCAACCTGCGCGGCACTTTTTTGTGTTGCCGCGAGGCATTTCGTGTTATGGCAGCCCAACATTCAGGCGTAATCATCAACTTTTCCTCACTCTCAGGCGTAAAAGGAGTAGAGAAGTTTCCGGGCTTGAGCGCGTACAACGTCTCGAAAGCGGGAATTGCCAGCCTCACAGAGATCATGGCCGTCGAGGGCAAGCCGTACAATATTCGCGTCTGCGCGGTCAGTCCCGGCGCGGTAGATACCGAGATGCTGCGCCAGGCCGCGCCGCACCTGCACGCGGGCATGACGCCCGACGACATGGCGGAGATTTTACTTTTCATGGCCGGTGATTCAGGACGTATGCTGAGCGGCACAAACCTTGAGATTTTTAGCAATGCATGATGATTGTGTTACGTAACAGGGTAGGGGCCGGGCTTGCCCCCGCCCTGGAAAACATAAGGAACACGTTTATGGTTTACCTCACCCGGCGCGCCAGCTTTAGCGCGGCTCATCGCCTGTGGAGCGCGCAGCTCAGCGATGAAGAAAATTACGCCATATATGATAAATGCGCTAACCCTAACGGACACGGACACAACTACGTACTGGAAGTGACGGTGCGCGGGACGCCCGATCCACACACGGGTATGGTACTCAACCTGACCGCGTTGAAGGATGCTATGCAAGCGCAAGTGATCGCCTGGGTCGATCACAAACACCTGAACTACGATGTCCCCTGGTTGGAGGGCTATATACCTACCGCCGAAATACTCGCTATCAAATTCTGGGAACGGTTGGTGGACGTTCTGCCCGGCGGTTTGCTCTATGAAGTGAAGCTTTACGAAACCGACAATAATATTGCAAGCTATAGAGGTGAGTAATGCATATCGCGCTGGTTGCTCCCCTGGTTTCCCCCATCGTCCAGCCGTATCTGGGCGGCGCGCAGGCCCTGCTGGCCGACCTGGCGCATGGTCTGCAACAGCGCGGGCATCATGTTACCCTCTTCGCGCGTGATACATCGTTTGTGCCCGGCGTCGCCATCGAGACCGTTCCCGTTCCCGCCAGTGTGCGGCCGGCCAGTTTCTCCGGTGAGGTGAGCGAACGTTCAGCCGACACGGGCTTTTTTACCCAGGCCAATCTTTTTCTTGATCTCTTTCTCCAGTTGCGAGAGCGCAGCAACGAATTTGATGTGGTGCATGTGCATGCCTTCGATTGGCCGGCCTACACCTTTAGCACGCTGCTCACGCATGTTCCCGTGCTGCACACACTGCACCTTCCGGCGGTATCGCCCGAAATCAACGATGCGCTGCGCGTGTTGGATCAGCGCGGCCACCTTGTCACGCTGGTCACGGTATCGCACTCCTGCGCCCGCACCTACGCGCCGTTCACCGCCATCAACGATGTGATATACAATGGGCTTGACCTGGATGCCATCCCCTTTTCGCCCGCGCCATCCCGCGAAGCGCCTTTGCTCTTCGCCGGGCGCATCGCTCCGGAGAAAGGCGTCGAAGCTGCCATAGACATCGCCGCCATGGCAGGGTATCGCCTGCTCATAGCCGGCGGCATCTACGATCGCCCCTACTTCGAGCAACGCATTCAACCCAGGCTGCAAGCGGCGGGCGACCGCATCACCTACCTGGGGCAACTGGAACGGCTGGCCTTATGGAAGATCATGGGTCAATCGCTGGGCTTGCTCTTTCCCATCGAGTGGGACGAACCTTTCGGGCTAACCGCCGTCGAAGCCATGGCTACCGGCACGCCCGTCATCGCCTACAGGCGCGGCGCGGCTGAAGAGATTATTCGCCACTGCGAAACCGGCTTTCTCGTCGAGGAGGGCGAGCGCACCAACGCCGCCGCCTTCGTCAATGACCTGTACGATATCCCACGCGCTCGCTGTCGCGACCACGTCGAGACGTGTTTTGCGCTCGACACCATGATCGACGCCTACGAGCGCGTTTACGAGAGAGCGATGCAAAGTAAACGCGAGTAGTGTGTGACTCTCATCTCACTTATGGTTTTACACCCCACATGGTGACGAAGTAGAGCAGCGCGCTGAACTCAGGGGACATGGCATCGCGCATAGCCCGTTCATACAGTTCGTCAAACTCCGTCTGCGTGGTGATGCCCAGTTTAATGAGGGTAGGCAGGACGGTCTGGGTGGTTACTTTGAAATCTTCGATCCACATCGAGGAGCCTGGTTCGTCAGGCGCGTTTACAATGACGTGCGCCATTTTGCCAATGTCTTTGAAGCCAGCCTGGCGCAGTAGTCGTGACAGCACCGGAATGATGCCAATACTGCGTCCATCGGGCGAAAAGCTAAGTCCAATGGCTTTGAGCAGGCGGGGGATCATCATACTGATTTCGTCGTAGCTGACAGAAGTGCTGGTGCCCAGATCGCCTTCGGTGAGACGAATCACTCCGCCGGGGCGCAAAATGCGCAGGCATTCTTGCAAGAGCGGAAGCCACGAGTTTTTAGCGGTAAAGCCGACTATGAAACGGGCATTCAGCAGGTCAAACGAGTTATCATCAAATGGCATCGGGCCAAGCGCGTTCGCCATGACAAACTCGGCATTGTTCAATCGCTGCGTGAAGGCCTGGGCGCGCGCGTACTGGATCATCAAACGGCTGATATCGACGCCAACTACGCGCTTCTTCTCGTACTTTTGCGCGATTTCGAGTACCCAGCCACCAGGCCCGCAGCCGATATCGAGTATGCTGTCAAATCCCTCAAGGCTGTTTTGACGTTCAGGAAGTACTCCGCCCAACGCCATCGTCGTGGCCTGATCCTGACTCATCAGACGCGCCATTTCAGTTGCGCTCTCAGTATCCAGAATATAAGGGTTTTCTTCTTTTGGTAGATCGGTTGGCATCGCACTTGCTTCTTTCTTTTAGAGTGGTTGCAATTAGAAAACTGGCAGGTAGCGCTCTAACTCCCAGGGGTGGACTTGCTTGCGATATTGCGTCCATTCGATGGTCTTTGCCTCGATGAACCCCTCGTAGAGTGAGTCGCCGAGCGCGTCGCGTATCAGAGTATCCTCGCTCAGCGCATCGAGCGCTTCACCGAGCGTAGCCGGCAGCAGGCGGGAAAGGTGGCGCTGGCGTTCGCCCTCGTCGCGCAGGAAGAGGCTTTCATCCATAGCGGGTGTCAGCGGCAACTTGCGCGCTATACCATCCAGTCCGGCCCGCAACATGACCGCCAGGGCAAGGTAAGGGTTACAACTGGGATCACAGCAACGCATTTCAATACGCGCCGTTAACTGGCGATCAGTGCCGGGGCGTGGAACGCGAATCAGTGCCTCGCGGTTGACACGTCCCCAGTTTATATAGACAGGCGCTTCATAACCTGCCACCAGGCGCTTGTATGAATTAACGAGGGGCGCGAGAATGGCGCACATGGCTGAGGCGTGGGCCAGTTGTCCAGCTATAAAATAGCGTCCGGTTTCTGAAAGTCCATACTCGCCCTGTTCGTCAACAAAGGCATTTTTCCCGGTCGCGTGATTGATAAGCTGTTGGTGCGTATGCATACCGGAGCCATTGACGCCAAAGAATGGTTTGGGTAAAAAGGTTGCGTACAGGTTATGCTGCGCGGCAATTCCCTTGAGCACATATTTGGCCGTCATCAAGGCATCGGCAACGCGCAGCGCGTTACCCGTCTCAAAGTCGAGTTCGTGCTGACCCGCCGCCACTTCATGGTGACTTGCCTCGATGTGGATACCCATCACTTGCAGCGCCAGCACCATCTGGCGGCGCACCGCCGCTGCCAGGTCGGTTGAGAGGTCAAAATAGCCGCCGCGATCATGCGGGAGAGGAGCGGGCGTCTTTTCCCCAAGCTGCAACAGAAAAAATTCCAGTTCGGGAGCGACCAGAAAATCGAAACCCGACGCCTGCGCTACGTCCACTGCGCGAATGAGCGTGGCGCGCGGATCGCCATCAAAAGGCTCGCCGCCGGGTGTGCGCACGTGGCAGATGACACGCGCGATAACGTCATCGTCGCTCACCCGGTCACGCGCATCTAAACGCGAGTTTGAATCTTGAGGGCGCACATTTACAGGCAGCACAGCGAAGGTACTCAGGTCGGGCATGAGGTACATATCGCTTTCGGCCACACGCGCAAAGCCCTCTAACGCGGAACCGTCAAACCATTTTCCATGTTCCAGGCAATCAGGAAATTGTTCAACCGGGACGGTGACGCATTTGGCCATGCCGACCACGTCGGTAAATTCCAGGTTGACAAAGCGTACTTTTTCAGCTTCAAGCGTTGCCAGGATTTCCTCTCGCTTTGCCGCATCCTGCGTCATATATCTATCTCCTCATTCTTTGCGCCTTCGCGATATTAGCCACCCGTGGCATAACAGGTAATGCTCATTATAACAGATTGACGCGCATTCTGTTCACACATTTCTCAACAAGGGGTGAGCGTCATGTTATTGCAAGGGAAAGAACCAGGGCTTGTCCCCGCCCTGGTCTCATATGGATCATTTTACTCTCCATTAACAGGCATGCGTTACAATAGGACAAACAGAAGAAGAAGGAGTATCAAAAAGAGAGATGCTACAAAGTGAAGAGTCTTTGTATTTCTGGGCGTTTGGCGACCTGCATTACCGGGCGCGTGATGAGTGGCACGCGATGCACTCGCGTCGTCTCGCCCCTATGTTCGAGGATATACGCGTGCTCTGGCTCGATGAGGGAGCGCCCGCCTTTTGTGTAGCGCCGGGCGATATTGTGGATACAGGCGCGCCTGAGAATTACACGCTGGCCAAAATAGACCTGGCCGCACAGCTAGGCAACATTCCCATGTATCCAGGTATCGGCAACCACGAATATCACCGCGAGAGCAGAGAAGATACCATTCACACGGTCGAGGAATACAGCGCCGCCTGGAAAAAACCCGCGCGCTATGCCTGGAGCGCGGGAGATATCGCGTGCATCATGCTCGATCAACCCGATCCTTACCAACCAGACCCGCAGCGTGAGAACCCCAGGGTCATCTTTTCGGCGGATGCGCTGGCCTTTCTCGACACAACATTGGCAGAGCACGCGCCAAACAGAGCCATCATCTTTGCTCACTGCCCTCTACACAACACAGTGTTGGATCGCGACCCGGAGCGCAACCTTGACGATGATTCGCTCGACCCGTTCTTCCACGTAGAAAACTCGCAGGAAGTGCGCGCTATCCTGGCCCGGCACGCGAATGCCATGCTTTACGTGAGCGGTCACACCCATTCTGGCTGGGGTTCACCCAACCTGGTTCTGACGGAAAAGCTGGGCGATCACGAGGTAACGCATGTGAACCTGATGAGTCCCTGGTATACCGGCAGACATCGCGGCCCGCGCCTGAGCGCGGACCGCCTGCAACTGGAATACTATCCCGATGACCCGGACGTGCTGGTTTCGTTCGCGCTGCATGTCTACCCCTCAAAGATACTAATCGGCGCGCGCGATCACCGCACCCACCAGTGGCTGGCGCAATGGACCATCCCTACAACAGGGTATTGCCTACCAACTCGCCCTGCGACAGGGGGCCAATAGCCGAAATTGCCAGGGGGTTGAGCGGGGAAAAGCGATGTAGTGTACGCAACACATCTTCCTGCGTAACGGCATCAATGGATTCCTTGACCTCCTGGATGGTGCGAATCTTGCGCTCATACCACCAGGAGCGCGCGATGGCTCCCATACGCGCGCCAGACCCTTCGCCGCGCATAACGGTCTCACTTTTCAACTGCACTTTAGCGCGTTCCAGTTCATCGGCGGTCAGGCCATCTTGCTCCAGCTTGCGCAATTCGTTCACGATAACATCCAGGCACTCGTGACCCTGTTCGGGCGTCGTTCCCGCGTAAATGCGCAGCGCGCCGCTCTTTTTGTTGCTACTAAGCCCGGCGGAGACGCTATAAACAAGGCCACGCTTCTCGCGCACCTCCACAAACAGGCGCGAGGCCATACCACCGCCCAGCACCTCGGCGATCACCTGGGCTGGATAGTAATCAGGATCGGTATAATTGGGGAACGGAGACATCAGCGCCAGGTGTTCCTGCTGGCGTTCCTCGCGCTCCATCGTGATGCGCGAGGCGGGATAAGGATGCTGTTCCGGGGAGGGTTCCGCCTGCCCCTGCCAATCGCCAAACAGCCCTTCCACGCGCCCGACCACGTGATCCCAGTCAAACTTACCGGCGATGGAGAAAAGAGCCTGGTTGGGCCGGTAACGCGCTTTCCAGAAATCGCGCAAATCCTTCTGACCCAGGGTTTTCACGCTTTCCGCCGAACCGAGCAAAGGACGGCTCAGGGCGGTTCCCTGGTAGAAATTTGCGCGGATCAGTTCAAAGATACGGCTCATTGGCTCATCGTCGCGGCGGCGAATCTCTTGCAATACCAGGCTGCGCATCTGCTCCAGCTCGTTCTTAGGAAACGTCGAGGTCAGCAACAGTTCGTTGACCAGTTGCATGGTGGCATCGAATTTTGTGTTGACGATTTGCGCCCACACTTGCGCCGATTCAAGCCCTGTACTGGCCGACTTGCGCGCCCCAAGGGATTCGAATGCCTCGTTTAACGCGCGCGCATCCTTCGTTTTTGTACCCTGGAAAAGCATGTACTCAAAGAGGTGCGCCAGCCCCTGCTTCTCCTCCGGTTCATTGACGACCGCCGCGTCAAACTGGAAACCAAAGGTAATCGAACTCAGGCTGGGCATATATTGCCCAATCATCTCTATGCCATTGGGCAGGCGATGATAGAAATAATTTGGGGGTAAACTCACCTGGTCATTCATGTATAACAGCGTTCCTTTCTGAACGAAACGACGGGCATATTGATTAGAATACCGTCAGTATATCACAGTAGGGACGCCTGTAGCTCAACTCTTGCGGGCGCTCCATTTCTCCGCATATAATGGTCATGTTGTACGCCATTGCTGCGAAGCATGGTTTTTTATTTTTGAGAGGATTGTTGCATTGCTGCGTAACCGGACACTGCTGGCCGTTTCATTTGCCGTCTGCGCGACCTATACAGGCATCGGTATGGTTGCCCCTGTGCGCGTGCTATACGCAGAATCTCACGGCGCATCGCTGTTCATCATTGGCGCGATGGCATCATCCTACCTGATCTCAAATTTCCTCTTTCAGTATCCGAGCGGCTGGCTGGCCGACAGGTGGGGACGCAAACCCATGATGATTCTCAGCCTCTTTTTACAGGCTATCATCTCCGCCACCTACCTGCTGATTGCCGACCCCATCCTTTTTGTGCTGGTGCGCTTCATCGAAGGTGCAGTCGCGGCAGCCTTCTTGCCCTCGTCGCGAGCCATTATCACCGACGCCATACCGGCGGAGAAACGCGGCGAAGCTTTCGGCATTTACAGCGCGTTCTTCAACGCCGGCTTCCTGCTTGGACCGGCTCTGGGCGGCATCATCGCCTCGACCGGCTATGCCAGCGCCTTTATCGGCGCGGTCATTTTTCGCCTGGTTGCCATCGTCATCGTCGTCACCATGATTCGCGTACCCGGTAAAAGCCGACAGAGCAGACTGGAAAAAGCTCCACGTGTACCGCTCAGCACGCTTTTCGCGCCTCCTTTACTGGCGGCGTATATGTTGGAGTTCGTGAATTTCCTCTTCGTTGGCTTTGACATCTCGCTTACCCCGCTCTGGATGCACGATCACCTGGGCGCGTCGGTCGCCATGATCGGCATCGCGTACATGGCATGGAGCGTGAGCGGCATCGTCGCCGCTCCATTCGGCGGGCGTCTCGCCGACCGCAAACGCCGCTCGACTATGATCCTCATTTTTGGCCTTATTCAGGTGCCGTTCTATGTCTACTACGGCATGGCAAACACCGCCATCATCGTTGTTGTCGTCTTTGGCGTGCATGGACTCGCCTATTCCCTCATGCAGCCCGCTATCGACGCGCACCTGGCAGGCGCGTCGAAGCCCGACGCGCGCGCGCGCATCCAGGGCATGTACTCCGCCTTCGGCATGTTTGGCGGTTTCGTGGGTGCGACAGCCTCAAGCCTGCTCTACGCCGTCAATTATCGCCTGCCCCTGTTCAGCATAGCGGTGATTTTTGGCATCGGCATCCTCGTTGGTGGCACAGTAATACGCGTCTCCGAGGCACGCGGCTTGACCACCTGGGGCAATACAAAGCCGGAAACGCGCACAGATAAGCCTGAGATTATCGTTACGGCTATAGAATAGGGGTGCCATTCCCTACGATAAGTATGATAAGACGCCATCCATTATCTCTACAGAAACATGTTACAATAGAGCCATAAGTATTTTACAACAGGTATCCCAGAAGGAGGTTACAGTGGATTTCTCTCTCACCGACGAGCAAAAAATGGTACAGGAAACTGTAAGGCGTTTTGTAGAGCGCGAGCTGATGCCTCTCGAAAACGAGGTCTTGCAGAATGAAGGCAGGTATCCCACTGGCATTGAACCGGCGCTCTACCACGAGTTGCAGATGAAGGCCAAAGAAATGGGCTTCTGGGGCATCAACACACCCGAAGAGTATGGCGGCGCGAACCTGGGCGCGGTCATGTCTGCCCTGATCGCTGTAGAAATGGGCCGCACGCTCGTCCCATTCACCTTCGGCGGCGGCGCGGACAACATTCTGTATCACGGCAACGAGTGGCAGAAAAAAGCTTATCTCATCCCCACCATCGAGGGTACGCGCCATTCCTGTTTCGCCCTGACAGAACCCGGCGCGGGTTCTGACCCCTCCGCCATTAGCGCCACCGCCGTCAAAGATGGCAACCACTGGGTACTTAACGGGCAGAAAGTATTTATTACGGGCGGCAACGAGGCCGATTTCGCCATGGTCTTCGCCGTAACCGACCGTGAAAAACCACCCCAGAACGGCGGCGTGACCTGCTTCCTGGTTGATCGCGAGATGGGCTGGACATCGCGCCCGGTGCATACCATGGGCGGTTGGTCGCCCGCCGAACTCTTCTTCGAGAACGTGCGCGTGCCAGAGGACCACGTATTGGGCGAAGTCGGCAAAGGTTTCTCGCTCGGTATGCAGTGGATCGGTCAGGGACGCTGGCTGATCGCCTCGCGCTGCGTCGGTACGGCTGAACGCCTGCTGCAAATGGCCGTGGACTACTCCAAACAGCGCGTCACATTCGGCCAGCCCATCGCCGACCGCCAGGCCATCCAGTGGATGATCGCCGATTCCGCCGTCGAGATTCAGGCCACCAAGTGGCTGGCGCTGCACGCGGCATGGAAGGTCGATCAAGGCCTGGACAACCGCCACGAGGCCAGCATGGCCAAGCTCTACGGCGCGGGCATGGCGAACCGCGTAGTTGACCGCGTCATGCAGATTCACGGCGGCATGGGCTACACGCGCGAAATGCCCATCGAACG
>DATLSI010000167.1:0-8063 GCA_035534255.1 Ktedonobacteraceae bacterium
TGCCGTAGTTGTATACAACTGTATACAACTGTGTACAACTATTTGCGAGTATCAAATCCGTCAATCACCTTAGATAGTTGTCACACCATGCTTTAGAAGGGGCGTGTGTGGAACAATGCCAGCCAATCATACCGACATTGAGAAGAAGCTGTGGGACTCCGCCGATCAGTTGCGTGCTAACTCGAACCTCAAGTCTTCGGAATATTCCGTACCTGTGCTAGGGCTGATCTTCCTGCGCTTCGCCGACCGGCGTTTCAGCGAAATTGAGCGCGAGTTAGCAGCACGCAGCACGCCGGGGAGCCGTCGCAGCATCGGCAAGGCCGACTATCAGGCGCGCGGCGTCATGTACCTGCCCGATCAGGCACGTTTCTCGTATCTGCTGCGCTTGCCGGAGGGCGAAAACATTGGCAGGGCCGTCAACGACGCTATGCACGCCATTGAACGAGAGAATGACGACCTGCGCGACGTCCTGCCCAAAACCTACCAGCGCCTCAACAACGACACGCTGGTTGCTCTGCTGAAAACCTTCTCTGAGATCCCGATGGATATTGAAGGCGACGTCTTCGGCAAAATCTACGAATATTTCCTGGGCAAATTCGCCATGTCTGAGGGGCAGAAGGGCGGCGAATTCTTCACGCCCACCTCCATCGTCAAGCTGATCGTCGAGATCATCGAGCCGTTCCACGGGCGCATCTTCGATCCGGCCTGCGGGTCAGGCGGCATGTTCGTGCAGAGCGCGCGCTTTGTGCAGAATCACCGGCACGATCCCAACGACGAAATCTCCATCTATGGACAGGAAAAAACCAACGAGACCGTGCGCCTGTGCAAGATGAACCTGGCCGTGCATGGCCTGTCGGGCGATATCAAACAGGGCAACACCTATTATGAGAACCGGCACAATTGCCTGGGTCGCTTCGACTTCGTGATGGCGAATCCGCCCTTCAACGTGGACGGTGTGGACAAGGAGAAGATCAAGGACGACCCGCGCTATCCCTTCGGCCTGCCGCGTGTCGATAACGCCAACTACCTGTGGATTCAAGAGTTCTACAGCGCCCTCAACGCTCGCGGGCGCGCCGGTTTCGTGATGGCGAACTCCGCCAGTGACGCGCGCGCCTCCGAACTGGAGATCCGCCGCAAGCTGATCGACGCGCGCGCCGTCGATGTCATGATCGCCATCAGTTCCAACTTCTTCTACACCGTCACGCTGCCCTGCACGCTCTGGTTCCTCGACAAAGGCAAGCAGCATACTGATCGCCGCGACAACGTCCTGTTCATCGACGCCCGCCACATCTACAAGCAGACCGACCGCGCCCACCGCGAATTCACGCCTGATCTGCTAGAGTTCATCGCCAACATCGTGCGCCTCTACCGCGATGAAACCATTGAGACCGCCAACAACAGCGCAGCGCGCGTGCAGGAAACCTTCCCGGAGGGCCGCTATGCTGATGTCCCCGGCCTCTGCAAAGTCGCCGCCATTGCTGATATTGAAGCGCAGGGCTGGAGCCTCAACCCTGGCCGCTACGTCGGCGTCGCCGAACGCGCCCTCGACGACTTCGACTTCAAAGAAAAGCTAGAAACGCTCAACGAAGAACTGGAACGCCTCAACGCCGCAGCGCGCGAACTGGAAGAGCGGATCGGTGAGAATGTGGCACGGTTGTTAGAGGGAGAAAAATGATCAAGACACACTTTTCATCTACATGGATGCAGCTGCCTCTACGATCACTGTGTTCACACATATCTAGCGGCGGCACTCCATCAAGAAAAATTCAATCCTACTTTGTGAAAGACGGTCATCTATGGGTTAAATCAAAGGAACTTTTGGACGGATCCATTTACACTACGGAAGAAACTATATCTGATGAAGCTATTAGAAACTCGTCTGCTAAAATATATTCAGAAAACACTGTCCTACTTGCTATGTATGGTGCTAATGTTGGGCAGTTAGCCATACTTAGAAGGAAAGCCGCAGTAAATCAGGCCATCTGTGCGATGGTAGTTAACGAAAATGTAGCTGATTATCGCTTTCTTTTCTATGCCTTGCTATATAGGCGTAAAGGCCTTATTTCAAAAGCATTTGGTGTAGCACAGCAGAATTTAAATCAGGATCTAATAAAAAGTTTTAATATTCCGTGTCCTCCACTTTCTACGCAGCGCAAAATCGCCGCTATTCTCTCGGCCTATGACGACCTGATCGAGAACAACACGCGGCGCATCGCCATCCTGGAAGAGATGGCGCGGGCATTGTACCGCGAGTGGTTCGTGCATTTCCGCTTTCCGGGCCACGAAAAGATTGCTATGGTAGAGTCCGCGCTGGGGATGATACCGGAGGGATGGGAGGTGGTGAAGCTGGGGGATGTTTGCGCGATTACAATGGGACAATCGCCAAGCTCTCAATTCTACAATACCGGTGGTGAAGGATTACCGTTTCATCAAGGTGTGGCTGATTTTGGTAGTCGTTTTCCTGAAGATCGGGTATACTGTACCGTAGAAAATCGCATTGCTGAGGTAGGAGATATCCTTTTCAGTGTTCGTGCGCCAGTAGGCCGTATCAATATTGCGAACAAGAAGATCGTTATAGGACGCGGCCTTTCGGCCATTCGTAGCAAAAATGGGAATCAGGCATTTATCCTTCAGCAGCTCAAAGAACTGTTTCAGGAAGAAGATTCTATGGGGAATGGGGCAATCTTTAAATCTGTGACCAAAGATGACATGCACGGAATCAAGATGATTCAACCATCGCTCGAAATAATCTCGGCATATGAGCTACATGCCCAACCGATATTCTCAATGCTTGAGGTATTGACCAATAAGAACTCTAACCTCCGCCAAACGCGCGACCTGCTGCTACCGAAGCTGATGGCGGGCGAGATCGATGTGGAGGGGATGGAGGTGGTAGCGGAAGCAATCGCTGAAACAGCGTAAAGGAAATAGAACATATGACCGATGTATACCTGGGGAGAAAGAATATCGTATTGTACTGGTATTCGGTAGTAGCGACCCTGGTTTCATCGGAAAGGATGTTTCATATGCCCAGCCTGTTTATTCGTTGTATGCTGTTTCTCAGTTCATACTTTCCGCTGGCGGTAATATTTTGGGTTATTTTTGTAGCGCAACAACCAGTACTGGCCTGGTCAGCCGTTATTGTAGGAGGATTTGGACTCCTTTTTACCCTTGTCTATGTTTTCGGGGTTACAGCAAAATTAGAACCGATACAAGAAAAAATCGCTGAACGGCACGAAAAGGGCAGCGATATTATGGGTTATGTCGCCAGCTATCTTGTCCCTTTCGCTACATTTTCTTTGAGCGGCTGGCAGCAGATCACAGTTTTCTTGCTGTTCATGTTTATTCTTGGCGTTATATATGTTAACTCGGAAATGATTCGGGTTAACCCGGTTTTCAATCTGATTGGCTATCGTCTCTATGAGATTACCGTAGAGAATGGCGAAGACTCGGTTTCTCTGATTACCCGTCGCCGTGTCAAGCGCGGTGATACCATACGTATTGTCGATGTTGGTCCAGGTATCTTTTTGGAGAAAGTCCCATGATTGCACCTATAACAACCAGCCACATAGATGTTTTCGATGAAATAATCGCGCTTGATCTCGACAAGTGCGTTATTACCGTTTGTATGGCATCAACCTTGAAAGATGAGGCGCCGAGATTTGCGCGAGTATCAATAACCACGGAATTAGCAAACGGTTTTCGAGACACCATTAAAAATCTGACTGATCGGTACAAGCAAAATGATCATCGGCAATTAAGCATGTTTCCAGGTTATGTCGAAGACAGTTCACCGGCTGTATATGACATACCGCGTATCAGTTTATCGCAGCATCAAACGATCCCCGATCAGCTTGTACCTCTCAAAGCTCTGACAGATATTGACGAATTCGACAGGGATGAGAAGTTCATCTCGGGATTACGTTTCTATGTAATCATTGCTCAGCCTCCTATTGGTGAGCCTGTCTACTTTTTTAGCACCTACACCCGCAAAAGAATGTTAGAACACACCTTTGTCTATGCTATTTTCAGGCAAGGAATTTACGATCGAATTACCGATCCTGTTCTGCAATTTGATCAAGATGTAGATTGCATGTGTCGCGGCGATACTATGTTCATCTTTAACCAGAAAGGGTTTGAGAATATCTTTCACTTTTTTGATGAAATACGGCAAATTGCCGCGCAGGCGTTAGACAGCATTAAAGCGTGTGTCCCCATCAAAAATTTTGATGAGTTTGTCAACGATTGTGGGCGACATATTTGGAAACAACGAAAACTCAAAAAAATTGCCTCAAAACCCTATCTCAGCAGAATCACAATGGATCACATTAAGAAGGTGATCGAACACAACAATTTACCTGTACAGATCGATGAAGAGATGCTTGTCTACGATCCCAGAGATAAGTGGGTGATTCTCAACTTGTTGGATGATAACTATCTGTGGTCAATGCTGACGGAACTGAGCTACGAGGCAACAAGCAAACGAGAGATATAGCTGATTTTCGCTATGGATATCTGTTAAGCAGTTTTCCAATTTGGAAACGATAATATTGTTCAGCGTCAGAGCATACAGAGAGAAGAGGCAACTATGCTTGAGGTTTATCCAGGCTTATACGTAGGCAATCAAAACGATTACGATTATGATGTTTCGCGACGGACAGGGTGGGCGGTAGTTCATGCCTGCAAAGAGCCGTATCATTCACAAGCTTTAGGATATCCGCCGGGTAAAAGTGCGCCTAAAGGGCAGTATTACTATGTAGTTCAATTAGAAAATAGGCTGATACTTAACATGGTTGATGCTCCTAATCCCGCTTTCTTTAATAAAATAGAGATGATAGATAAAGCATTGAACTTCATCGGCCAGATGCGTATCCGCGAGATGAATACCCTAATCCATTGCAATCAAGGAGAATCGCGCGGCCCCTCTATTGCATTGCTATACATGGCAGCTCGTCTGAATGCTCTGCCAACTGACTCATTAGAAGTTGCGGAGCAGAAGTTTTGTCTGATATACCCAAATTATTTTCCGAAACCCGGTATCAGAGGACATTTAAGCCGATATTGGCAGCAATATTGCGCTGATGGAAAACAATAAGAGGATTGCAATGCATAACTACTCCGAGTCCGCCTTTGTCGAGGAGCCGGCCATCGCGCTGTTCCGGCAGCTTGGCTATGAGGCCGTCAATGCCTTTCATGAGACGTTCGGCGCGGGCGGCACGCTGGGGCGCGAGACGAGCGCGGAGGTGGTACTGATCCCGCGCCTGCGGAATGCCCTGCGGCGGCTCAATCCGCGCGTAGGAGACGAGGCTATCGCGATCGCGGTTGAAGAGTTGACGCGCGAGCGCGGGATGCTCAGCCTCGTCAAGGCCAATCGCGAGGTCTACCGGCTGCTCAAGGACGGCGTGAAGGTGAGTATGCGCGGCGAGGGGGACGAGGAGATCATTGAGACGGTGCGTGTCATCGACTGGAATACGCCCGCCAACAACGATTTCTTGCTGGTTTCGCAGTGCTGGGTTTCCGGCGAGATGCACAAGCGGCGGGCCGATCTCGTTGGCTTCGTCAATGGCTTGCCGCTCGTTTTCATCGAACTCAAGGCCGCGCACCGCCGCCTGGAACACGCTTTCCGCGATAACCTGCGCGACTACAAGGACACTATCCCGCATCTCTTCTGGTACAACGCATTTATCATCCTCTCCAACGGTCGCCAGAGCCGCGTCGGCAGCATGACGGCGGGTTGGGAGCATTTCTTTGAATGGAAAAAGATCAGCGACGAGCAGGAGCGCGGCGTCGTCTCGCTCGATACCATGATTCGCGGCGTGTGTGAGAAAGCGCGCTTGCTGGATATCGTCGAAAATTTCACCCTCTTCAGCGAAGCGATGGGCGCGCCGGTCAAGCTGATCGCCAAGAATCACCAGTACCTCGGCGTCAACAACGCGCTGGCCGCCGTGGGGTCCGCGCGCGAAAACCAGGGCCGCCTGGGCGTCTTCTGGCACACGCAGGGCAGCGGCAAAAGCCTCTCGATGGTCTTCTTCTCACAAAAAGTGCTGCGAAAAATGCGCGGCAACTGGACATTCGTGATTGTCACCGACCGCCAGGAACTCGACGACCAGGTCTACAAGACGTTCCAGGACGTGGGCGCGGTGACGGAACCGCATATGCAGGCGGAAAGCGGCGCGCATCTCAAGGAGCTTTTGCAAGCGGATCATCGCCTCGCCTTCACGCTCATTCACAAGTTTCACACGGAGAAAGGGCAGACGTACCCCAAACTCTCCGACCGCGCGGATATCATCGTCATGACAGACGAGGCGCACCGCACGCAGTACGACGCGCTGGCCTTGAACATGCGTAACGCGCTGCCCAACGCCGCCTTCATCGGCTTTACCGGCACGCCGCTGATGGCCGGCGAGGAGAAGACGCGGACCGTCTTCGGCAGCTATGTCAGCGTCTATAACTTCGGCGATTCCGTCAAAGATGGTACGACCGTGCCGCTCTTCTATGAGAACCGTATTCCTGAATTGCAACTTGCCAATGAGAGCTTCAACGAAGATATGGAACGCATCGTTGAGGAGGCTGACCTGAACGAAGCGCAGCAGCAGCGCCTCGAACGCGAATTTGCTCGCGAGTATCACCTGATTACCAACGATGATCGCCTGGAGCGCATCGCAGAAGATATCGTCAGGCACTTCATGGGACGCGGCCAGATGGGCAAAGCGATGGTCGTCTCCATCGACAAGGCCACGGCGGTACGTATGTACGACAAAGTGCAGCACTCCTGGCATCGCTACCTGGCCGATCTCAGGCGTCAATGGCAGCACACGCCAAAAATCGCCCCTGAGCGGCAGGCGCTGCGGGATAAGATCAAGTTTATGGAGGCAACCGACATGGCGGTCGTCGTCTCGCAAGCGCAGAACGAAGTGGACGATTTCAGGAAAAAGGGACTGGACATCACGAAACATCGCAGGCGCATGATCCAGGAAGACCTGGAAACACGCTTCAAGGACGCCAACGATCCGCTGCGCATCGTCTTTGTCTGCGCCATGTGGATTACCGGCTTCGATGTGCCGAGCCTCTCCACGCTTTATCTCGACAAGCCGATGCACAACCACACGCTGATGCAAACGATTGCGCGCGCTAATCGGGTGTTTCACGATAAGGTCAACGGACTGATCATCGACTACGTGGGCGTGTTCCGCGATCTGCAAAAGGCGCTGGCAATTTACGGATCGGGTGCGGACGGCAGTGTGAGCCAGGGTGATTTTCCTGTCAAAGACAAAAGCGAACTGGTTGCTGCCTTGCAGCAGGCCATCGTGGAAACAGAAACATACTGTCAAGAGCGCGGCATCGATACGCAGGCGATCCAGTCTGCCTCCATCGAAGACTTTCAACGCATGGCCCTGATCCAGGATGCCGTAGACGCGCTGGTTGTTCGTGACGAAAGCAAGAAACATTACCTCACGCTGGCAGCGACGACCGCGCGTCTGTACAAAGCTATGCTCCCCGATCCCGCCGCGAACGCCTTCAGTGGCGCGGTCGCGCTCTTCGTCGTCCTTGAACGCGAAATTCGCGCACTGGAGCCAGGAAGCGATATCGCCGGGATCATGGGCGACATCGAGCAGTTGTTGAACCTTTCCGTTGCCACCAAACAGTATGTGATCCGCGAAGCGAGCGGTTCCTATAGCGCCAGCCCTCAGATTGACCTGAGCCAGATCGACTTTGACGCGCTCAGGGCGCACTTTGAACAGGCCCATAAGCATACAGAGATGGAAAAACTGCGCTCGGCCATCAACGCGAAACTCACGCATATGGTACGACTGAATAAAAGCCGCGCCAGCTACCAGGAAGAATTCCAGAACCTGATCGACGAGTACAACGCGGGCAGCGCGAACGTTGAGCTAACTTTCGAGAAATTAATCGCTTTCACCCGTGGCCTCAACGCGGAAGATCAGCGTCACATCGCCGAACAGTTGAGCGAGGAAGAACTTGCCGTCTTCGACATGCTGACAAAGCCGGATGTGCAACTGACGGACAAAGAAAAGGATGAGATCAAGAAAGTCGCGCGCGAC
>DATLSI010000168.1:0-13787 GCA_035534255.1 Ktedonobacteraceae bacterium
TTGAGGAGGAAGCATGGAGACCAAGCGCTGCCAGCGTTGTCATAAATTGCTGCGCATCGACGCGCAGGTGTGCAGTCGTTGTGGTGGGCATGACTTCTTGCAGGGAACGCAGGTAAGGAACAAACGCGCTGGTAACTCTTCTTCAAAGGAACTGGTAACGGTGCCTTCAAATACGCTGCCGTCTCTACCGCCGTCTTCACACCGCGCGGGTCATTATTCCGGCCTGCATCCAGAAGACCAGCCGTACCAGTCGAGCTTTTTACCGGCGCAGCGTCCACCTGTCCTGGCTCAACCCGCGCTTGAAGTCGAAGAAGTAGAAGACCTGTCGTATACAACGGTGCCTGAAGGTTCTATAACGCCCGCGCCGCTTGCCGCGCCCAGGCGGCAGGTGGCGTCGCTCTCACCATTGCCGCAGCCGGGGCCACAGCGCGGCGCGGCGGTCAGCCAGATGCCCCGCACACCAATCTCCGAGCAAGATGAAACGGAGCGCGACCTGGAAGCTGCCTATCTTCCCGCGCCTGCTGCTGTTGCCGAGGAACCGCGCCCACTCTCAACCGTAACGCGTCCGCCAGCGCGCAGGAGGCGCAGTCATCTTGTACCCATTCTCCTGATTGCTTCCTGCTTCTTGTTCGTAGCTGCTACCAGCATCCTGGCTTTCCTGCTGTTAAGCAGCAAGCCAACGCCAGCATTGAAGCCAAAATTGTATGCCGAACCGGCGGGGTCGCTGCGAGCGAGCGATGTCCTGGTACTCACAGGCAGTGGGTTTAAAGCAAATGCGTTAGTGATAATTACGCGCGACACGAATGTACCTGTCCAGGTTGACGATGGGACTTCTTTGCGTACCTTCCCCACGGGCAACTTCCAGGCGCAAATTACCATAGCGGAGAGTTGGGCGGCAGGTGCGCATACGATCTATGCCGTCGATGCGGCGGGCAACCGCGCGTCAATTACGATAACGGTAAGGCCGCCTTCGGTCGAACCGCCGCTTTTGCAACTGGCGCATACCCATCTTGACCTGGGCGCGGCCAGCACGGGTACAGTTTCGCATCAAGTGTTCACGCTCAGCAATGCAGGCGGCGAGCAGGTAATCTGGCAGGGCAAGAGTGATCAGCCCTGGCTAACACTCAGTCCGTCCAGCGGAACGTTCTCAGGCCAGGCGTACACCACGATTACGGTGGATCGTAGTAACCTGGCGGCCGGGTCATATAGCGGGCAAATCAGCTTCTCACAGCAGGGCAGCAAAAATCAACCCTTGAAATTGACTGTAACCATGGCCGTGAATCCCGTCTCGGCTAACCTGGTGCTCTCCTACGCGGCTATGAATTTTCAAGGGACGACGGCGCAGAATCCCACCGATCAATCGATCACCATTCAAAATACAGGCGGGCAGGCGCTAGACTGGACGGCCAGTGTATCTACCGCCAGTGGCATCAACTGGCTCGCGCTCTCGTACTATGCCGGAAATCTGGCAGCCGGGAGCCAGGCAACAATAGGAGTAAGTGCCACTTCTGCAGGGTTGAGCGCCGGCAGCTACCAGGGAACGTTGACTTTTAGCTACGCCGGGGCGTCCTCAACGCCTGTAACGGTGACGCTGACCGTCAGTCCGCCGCCGCCGCCGCCGCTCCCACGGCTGGCGGTTCAGCCCGCTGGCCTGAACTTTAACGCCATCCTGGGCCAGAATCCGCCCGCTCAAAGCTTCACGATTACCAATAGCGGAAATGCGCCCATGAACTGGAGCATTGCCGAGGATAGCAATGGTTCAACCTATGCGCCTGTATCACAATCACAAGGCACGCTTCCAGCGGCGAAGAGTATCGTGATTTCCGTTGCCCCCACTATCACACAGGCAAGCGCGGGCGCGCTGAACGCGCTCATTACGGTGACAGATACCGATGCCGGAGCGCCTGTGAAGAGCCAGCAGGTCAAGGTGACGATCACTATCGTGAACCAGGCGGTAATCAGCCTCAGCAAGAACCAGTTCACGTTCAATACCACCAGCGCTATTCCCAATTCATCCCAGTTGCTCACGGTAACGAACACGGGTTCCGCGCCCCTGAACTGGTCGATCAGCATCACGAATACATCGCCTGTCCCATGGCTAAGCGTAGACAACTCGGGTGGCACGCTGGCCCCCGGCGGCGTGGATTTGATCAACGTGGCAAGCGATAGTACGCTTCTGTCCCCAGGCACCTTTACGGCCACTTTGGCAGTGAGCGATACCGACGCGGGTACTCCTGTTCATGCACAGACGATTACAGTTACCCTGGTCGTATCATAACAATCGTTAACTGAAACATGGCCTTGTTGGGGTCTGTTGACGCTCTTTACCCGCTGTGCTACACTCCTACAAGAAGGAAGAATGTGGAGCGCGGTTTTTACCTGTGTCCTTATTTTGCCCCTCCACGAATCACTACTTTATCTTCTGGAGGATTGATCGATGCCAATTATTACTTTTGTGCGTGAAGAGAAGCAGGTAGAAGTGCCTGAAGGCGATAGCGTTCGTTACCCGGCGTTGGAGAACGATGTGCCGGTTTACTGCGGCCTGTGGAAATTTGCCAATTGTCATGGGAATGGGCTATGCGGGACTGACCGGGTGGCTGTTTCCCCTTCGTCTCATACCAATTCGCTCACCTTCATGGAAAAATTCTGGCTGCGCAATGACCTCAAGAAGAACCCCAATATGCGCCTGTCATGCCAGGTCGTCGTCTTTGATGATGTCAGCGTAGATACGCAATGCGGGTAGGGATTGTGCTCTAATCCCTATCCCGGCGTGCTATTGGCATTAGGCTCAACGACAAAAAAGAGTTGTACGGCAAGCTGATTATTCCAGTAGATCTCTACTTTGCCCTCGGTCGGCTTGACGTAGGTCTCAGAGGTATTGCCATTGACCCCGTTTTTCACCAGGGGGATAGCCAGGGGTTTTGAATTATAGTAGTCCAGGCCGTTGGTGTACCACTTGAATGTGACAGTTCCCGCTGTGGTTGAATGCACGCTGTATGTCACGTAGATCGTGTCGCCTACGTGAAATACGTTGGTGGCAATTTTCGGCAGTCTAAACGTTGGGTCGATGCTGGATGCGGTGGTCGCGGAGTTGATGATATTGGAAGCTGGCCCAGGCTTCATCGATATAGTTGGCGTCGGCAGGAGGGATGGCGGCGTTGGCGCGATATTCTGATAATGGGGATTAATTATCTGGCCCAGGAATGACAGCTTGCCGGTGGCTTTAGCGTAATAGATGCCACCCGCGCACAACAGCCCGATTACCACGATGAAACTGATAAGGCCACTGATGATGCGATAGCGAGGGATGATGGCGCGCGGGTTGGTATACATAGGCGGTACGTAAATCGGACCGTCCCCGCTATAGTTAGCCGGGAGAAGCGCGCCGCCTGTGCCACCATTCTGGATAGTGAGTGTAGGAAAGCCGGGTGTCATGAGATATGGATGGGGAACCGGCGGCTGTCCTGGCGCATAGGGCACGGGCAAGTTTGAACCTGGCTCTGGCATGAGCGGGCCACTACCGTTACTCTGCGCCTGTGGCACCATGACCTGCGCCCAGAGTGAGTTATCATATGCCTGTGTTGAAGTTGGAGATACAGCATGATTCCACTCGTCACCGGCAGTTGGCGTGATTGGTCCGCCCCAGGTACCCGTGGAAGTGAGTGTAAAATTGTTGCCATTCTGCACTCCGGCCACAGGGGCTGGCGCGTTACATTGCGGGCATGGCCCATTATTGGCGGGTCGGAATGTACGGCAAACTGGACAAAGCATGTGTATTTATCCTCATTGTATCAAATCTCTTTGCGTGACAGGCATCGTCACCCTGCTAGTCAAAGTAGCACCGCCATCTTTCACGGTCAAGTTTTGATGCGAAGTGTAGGGCAAATTGGCTATAGTACGTTGTATATAAACGTATGCCAACATATATCTTGCGCCTGCTTTCTGAACCTTGAATCAGGACAGGGCAACATGTTACCATTGAGTGTATGATCGGCTACCGATAGAGGCGTCTTTGCCCTGGAAATGCTTGACACATGCCAGAGACACAGGAACAATGGTATAACCGGCAGGCAATTGAGCAGTTGGCTCAGCACATTCCATTTGAACGCGATACCGCCAGTAAAGCCGAACAAATTGAAATGTTACGCGGGCTTGTGCTGCGTCATGGGCGCGAAATGGACCCTGCCTATTTCGGTTTCGAAGCGCGCAGCGAACTCATGCGCCTGGGTCTCTGGGATCGCATCGGTTCGCCATAATAACGGCAAGGAAGACCTTGTTTGTGCTATGATAGGCGGAGAACAGGCTTTTGATCGTGACTGGTATAGTTTTTTCAAGGGGGCATTGATGCTCAAAGGTACGCTGTTGTATCTAGCTCAAAACGACACAGTACGCAATTTCGTTATTCATAATCGCACCGCGCGCGGAGTCTCGCGGCGTTTTGTGGCGGGCGAGACGGTCGATGATGCCATCGAGGCGACACGCGTGCTCAATCAACGTGGCATTCATGTTTCGCTTGACCATCTCGGAGAAAACGTCACGGACGCCAAAGAGGCCATGACGACAGCTCAAGACTACATCGCAATTCTTGATCGTATCAAGCAGGCGGGCGTCGATGCGAATATCTCGATCAAGCTGACCGCGCTGGGATTGGATATTTCGCAGGAGTTATGCGAGCAAAACGTCAGCCGCATTTTGGAACACGCGCAGTCATTGCCGATTTTCGTGCGCATCGACATGGAGGGATCGGTTTATACAGAGCAGACGGTGGATATTACCCTGCGCATGCACCAGCGCTTTGAGCACGTGGGGACCGTGATCCAGTCTTGCCTGCATCGCAGCAAAAAGGATGTCGAGGAGCTAATCGCCCAGGGCGTGCGCGTGCGCCTGGTGAAAGGCGCGTACAAAGAGCCTGCCGAAGTAGCCTTTCAGCAGAAAAGTGAAGTCGATCAGAATTATGTGCGCCTGATGATGCCGCTTTTGCTGCATGGCAACTATCCCGCCATTGCCAGCCACGACGAGGCCATCATCAACGCGACCTGTAAGTTCGCGCGCGATAATGGTATCGATAAAGCCTCCTTCGAGTTCCAGATGCTCTACGGTATTCGCCGCGACTTGCAGGAGAAACTGGTAGGCCAGGGCTACAATATGCGTGTGTATGTTCCCTACGGGTCGCAGTGGTATCCCTACATGATGCGCCGCATGGCCGAACGCCCGGCCAACCTGGTGTTTGTCATGAGCAACGCCGTTCGCCGCTAATGGCGCGGGAAGTCGGGAAGGAATCATCAAGGAATCATCTATGAGCATGTATGTTGTTGCCGTAGGTGTCGCGGATATCCGGCGCGATCCCGACCCTACCTCTGAACTCGTCACACAGACCCTCATGAATGTCCCGGCCAGCTCCGGCGAGACGGTCGGCGCATGGACGCGCGTTACGCTGTCGGACTACGAGGGATGGATACGCGGCGACCAGCTTGAAGAACCGGTGATCAGGGGATTTTGCAAGGTGGGTGAGCATTGCGCTACGCCTTTAGCCCTGGTGGCTGTTATCATCGCTCCGCGCGCATCTCTGTATATGCACTCCCAGGGCGAGGAAGTGCAGGACATGGTCTACCTCTCAACCGTGTTGCCCCTGCTTGATACGACTGGCAAAGAGCGCGTGCAGGTTGCTTTGCCGGGGGAGCGCGGCGCGTGGCTCGAACGATCGTTGATGGAGGTGCGCACGTGGGAAGAACCTTTCCCGCGCCAGTCTGTCGCCATAATTACACGCTACGCGCGCGCTTTTCTGGGCGTGCCATATCTATGGGGAGGCACCAGCCAGCGAGGGCTTGATTGCAGTGGCTTTGTCCAGCTTTGCTATCGAATGGGCGGCTACATCATCCCCCGTGATGCATACCAGCAGCATGATTTCCTGACCGGCAGCGTGGAACGCGGCGCGCTGCGGGAAGGCGATCTGCTTTTCTTCGGCAGTACGTCTATTACGCATGTCGCTATGGCCCTGAACGACCACGAATATATCCATGCCGAGGGGCAGAACTATCATCGCGTACTCATCAATAGCTTTGAGAAGCGCGACCCGCACTATTACCCTCGCCTGGATGAGATTTTCCTGAGCGCGAAACGAGTAAGAAACGAGTAGGAGGAACGCATGCCAGTGTTTCCCTTTAACGGCGTCTGGCCCACTATCGCGGATGACGTATTTATCGCGCCGGGTGCTATGATCATCGGCAACGTCACCATTCACGAGGGCGCGAGCATCTGGTACAACGCCGTTGTGCGCGGCGATACAGCGCCCATTGAGATCGGGCGGCACACCAACATCCAGGACAATTGCACGCTTCACGTAGATGCTGACGCCCCTCTGACCATCGGCGATGAATGTACCGTGGGGCACGGAGCGGTAGTGCATGGCGCGAACGTTGGGCATCACGTGCTGGTTGGCATGCAGGCGGTGGTGCTTTCGCACGCGCAAGTCGGTTCCGGCACGATCATCGGCGCGTGCGCCCTGGTCGGAGAGCGAAAAACGATTCCAGGCGGCGTACTGGCTCTCGGCATCCCCGCTAAAGTCGCCCGGCCCCTGACGACCGCGGAATCCGAACACATCGTCACCAGCGCGGAAGAGTATTACGAACGCGGCAAGCTGCATAAAGCTTCGGTTAGCTCGTCAACGTGACCACGAATTGTGTTTGTACCGGGACCTGTTTTGGGCGTTGGATAGAAAGAGAAATGAGCCAGGGGCCGATCATGGAGAACGCTTCGCCTGGTTGGAAAGTCGCGCTATAGGTGGAGTTAGCTCCTGCTGCCGACAGGTCTTTGTTGACGGTTCCCATATCCATCACTTGCATGTTGGTTGTTACCTGAATACGCGCGTTCGTTACCAGCTTGCTCGTGCTGTTATCCTTGAGGGTAATTGTCACTATGTTCGCCGCGCTAACACGCCCCGGCTGCATTTCTAACGAGACGGTTAGATTGCCTGCCTGCTGTGTGAGCGTACCCGGTGTGGGTGTCGCGACGGCTGCGCTGCTATTGTTCGAGTAGGTGATATTCGGAAAGACTATGGGCGGCGCGAAGAAGGACATCAGCGCGTTACATAGCAATATTCCCGCGCCCAGCACTGCCAGAATATGCATGGTGTGTTTCAGGCCGCTTTCAGTTTGTTCCAGCGCGGAACGGCGGGCGCGTCTGCCCGGCAGGTCAGCGTTTACCACCGGCAGCAGAACGAGCTGCCTGCGCAGCGCGGGTTGCAAATAGAAGAAACTATAGATGGTAAAGATCAACATCAGCGCGAATAGGAGCAATTCGACCAGCAGCGCCCGTCCATACGGATCATTGAACCATTGCTGCGCGTTGCTGATGGTAGTCTCGGCGAGAAATAGCGTACTGAGCAGCAGCAGAGCCAGCGATGCAAGCGGCAAGGGTATATAATAGCGCAGCAAGTTGAGCAGAAATTCGCTACGATGCTCCGGTTCAAGGGTTGGCAAAAGGGGCAGGAGCATAAATCCCAGGTAGGCTGCTCCGCCAAACCAGGCGGCTTGTGCGAGCAGGCGCAGCCACGACAGGAGGATCGCGCTGTAATGAGCCTGCGCCAGTTGTGCCGTGCCGCTTGAAAAGGCCAGTGTGAGGAGCATCAACGCGGCCAGCGCCAGCCAGGCAATCGCGTGCCAGCGAGGTGTATTTGTGGTAGCCGTACTTCTCGCTGACGAGCTGTTTGTTACGATAGGTGTAGTGGGAAGCGCGGCAATCGAGCTTTTCGTCATGCTCAGAGGCGCGGATGGTTCTGGCCGCGTGACTTCTCCCTGAGCCTGCTCGCTTTGCGAATCTTCCGCGACTTGCGAGCGCAGTTTAGCCAGACGGCTGCTAGATTTTCTGGCACGCGCAGTAGTCGTGAAGCGCGCTGGCTGCTGTTTCCGCGTCGTCCACCAGAGAAAGCCGAGCGCGAGGCAGACCAGGACGATACGCGCCAGCCAGAGATACCCGTAGCTGGTTTCAAAGACAAGCTGGCGCAAGGTCGCCAACTTGATGCCACCCTGAAAGTTTGCCTGTGTCAGCTGCGCCCCACGCAAGACCAGGTTGATGATTTCCCCAACCAGTACTGCTGCGAGGCATAACCACTGCAACGGCCTTCCCTGCTGGCGCAGCGAGGCGAGACTTGCGCTTTCCTGCCCATCCTCGCCTGGACTGGTGCATAGCATGAGCAGCCCTTCCATCATGACCAGGCCAACCCAGAATGTCAATGCCAGCAAGGTTAGCCATTGCCACATGACGGAAAGGACGCCTTGCAGGTTCAACTGGGGGAGATAATTGCTGGTACTCGGCCCAAGGAGCGGCGTTCCAGTAAGTCCTGTGACAGAGTTGCCCAGGTTGAACCCGATCAGGCCGTTCGTCGCGTAACCGTCATCGAGCGCGAGCGCGCTCCACTTCACCTCGTAACTGCCCTGCGGCAGGCTGGATGGCGCTACAAGCGGCGTGTCCAATTCTCGCGCGTTATGCGCGGGTATGTAACTGCGTCCCGCGTCTACCTCTTGACCATTGGATGGGCCGTTGGGCGTGAAGACATAGACGCGCGCGCTGCTGGCAGGACTTATATCGGCATTGAAAAAGATACGAATTATGGATGGGGCAGTGCTGATGGTCGAGCCATCCACCGGGTCAGAACCGATCACGAAGGCGTGCGCGAGCGCGGCCGGTGCCTGCGAGAAAAATGGCAGCCAGCTCAATCCAAGTAATAGACTGAGGCCAATTACCAGCATCAGTGGTAGCCTCAGATAACGTTTCCATCGCATTGTGCGCCTCTTTGTTGTGCTTCGCATGTCACCTGAGATTGTACATCTGTAGCGGGGAGCGCGCAAGTATCCTATCCGGTCGGGTCTATATCCTTCCGGGTGAAAGATACGATAAAGAGCTAGATGTCCCCTGGTATTATGCCTTTACTCATCCACTGGCCGGAGCGATTTTCGAGGGCATCATCGCGCAATCGGCCTGGCGCGTGCTTACGCTGCTCACAACCCTGCTGATTTTTCTGGTGTCGCTGGTCATCGTCATGAGCGCCTCTGCGTGCTGAATGACAAGGTAAGCCGCGTTGCTGGTTTTTTGTTCGTGTTGAGCTACGCCGGATGGGTGGTGGTACATATTTTGTGGTAGGCAATTGTATCCATAGACACAGGTGAATTTCACAGACTATAATACAGATAGAGCCATATTTACACGTGTGTTGAAATCAGGGATGTTAAGGAGGCGCGTTGCTATGGGTTGCATCAAGAGACTTATTCAACTGCTTGTGCTCGCGGTTGTAGTAATCGTTGCTCTTGCTCTATTTTTGCCCCAGTTTTTAGCGCAGGCCGGCAATTCCTTGATAAGCAATGTCAATAGTAAGATACCTTCGATATCGGGGCTGGTGCAATACATCCCTTCCAATTTTACTGGCAAAAGCAATGCGCTGCAAATTACGCTCAGCGGGCTGTTTGCCAGTACGAAATACTATGTGACGCTTGACCCGAATACATGTGGCAGCCCTGGCTACCAGGATGTTGGCCCTATTACGGCGGATTCAAATGGTAATATCAGTGCGACTCTCAACCTGAATGCTCTCGACACCAGTCAAAATTGGTATGTTGATATACACGATGGCAGCGACGCGAGCGGACCTACGGTGGCCTGCTCGCAGTTGAACATCAATAATACGAGTGTCACCATTGAAGCCACTAACACCACTATCCAGCTTTCACCGACTGCCAGTACCAGCAACAATGTGCAGGGGTTACCTAATACAGGCGTCACGCCGACCACGCCGCATGGCTTCCCCAATACAGGCGTGGCTCCAGGCAGCAACAACAGCTATGATAATAACGTCTACCCACGTAAGTACTAGCGGCGCATAATCAACACTTTGAAGTTGCCCATGCCTGAGAGGTCCATCAATGTGCTGACGCCCTGGAGCAATGATCGCCAGCGTAATAAAGAGATCTGGCCTTCGTCACTGGCGCGGTTTGTCACCGATGCCGCGTAATCGCGCATCTGCAAGCGTTGCAATTCCTCGTCAATCCCCACGCGTTGCAGCCAATCGCGCTGCGTTATGAAAGCGTTCAAACGCAGGCCGTGTCGCCTTCCTTCGTCGATCAGCGCGCTGAAGTTGACGTGCGCTGTGATGTCCTGTTCGCCGGTTCGCGCCAGGGGACGTTCGTTAAACTCGTGATGGGAATAGCATAGCAGCGTGCCACGTGCGCGCTCGCGCGTGTACAAGGCTCTGGCCTGCTCGCCGTAATCGATGGTCAGCACGAAGCCGCGTCTCAGCAGGCTCGTTGTGCGCTTCATCCAGCGCAGCGCGTCCAGGTTAATCTCCGCTCGCCATCCATCGCTAAAGCTGCGCCAGGCAACGCGGTAGCGATCCAGGTAATCCTCAAACGCCCGGTCAGGCGGTTCTTGCAGCGTTTCGACGAGGCGACCGTCCGGCGCGGCGACGTAGATTTCGTATAGCCGTTCGCCGCGCTTTTCCACGAGATGCACTGGAAAAGCATCAACTAGCTCGTTGGAAAGCATTACCGAGGGCAAAATGATATCTTCGTTGCCCGTGGGGTTTGCGCCCGTCTCCGCTGCGCGCGCGTCTTGCCCGGCGCGAATATCTTCGAGCCGGTAATCGAGGGCGGCATGTAAATCTGGCGCGTCAGTCTCCGCCCAGGCGCGCACACCCCGCGCCAGGTGACCGCGTCCCGCGCCCTGTTCCAGTACAACGAAGGGATGAGGTCGTTTTAACTGTTCCCACATGCGCTGGAGTTGGCGTCCCATGCAACTGGCAAAGAGGCCAGAGAGGTCTGTGCTGGTGAAGTAGTCTCCCTGCCAGCCCATTTTGTGCGTTCCGCTGACGTAGTACCCGTAACCAGGTTCATAGAGCGCCACACGCATGTAGTCGGCGAAGCTGATCGGACCCTCGCTCTGGATGCGTGCGATGATGCGTTGTTGTAGTTCTGTCATGAGGATTTCGTCCTAGACGTTGCCGAAATCGACGACTAATAAGTCCAGGGCCATCTCCGGGGTCATGCGGCTGCGTTTGAGGGCGGCATCGGTTGCCAACAACTGGCGGTAGGCTCCCTCCAATTGCGCGGTCTGGAATTTTCCTACCTGGCGCAATGCTTTTTCAGCTACAAAAGGGGCCATGCCTGTCGCCGTCACAATTTGTTGGATGCGCAGCCCGTCATTTGCCAGTTCTTTGACCAGCAATAGCGAGCGCACCTGCGAGGTGATCGTGCTGATGAGTTTGAGCGGCGGCTCGCCATCGGCGAGCAGGTCGTGCAATAAATCCAGCGCCTGCTTGCGGTTGCGTTGGGCCAGCGCGTCGGTCAAGTCGAAGATGCGCGCCTCCTGCGCTTGCGCGGAGAGCAGTCGCACGTCCTGTATATCGATGACGGCGCGCTCACCGGCATAAGCTGCCAGCTTGTCAAGTTCGTTCGCCAGCATACGGAGCTGGTTGCCGGTGAAGTTAGCCAGCAGTGAGGTGGCTTCAGGAGTAATTTTGACGCCGATGCTCTGCGCGCGCTTCGCGATCCAGCTTTCCAGCGCGGCCCCTTTCGGCAAAGTGCATTGGATGACTTTGCCATGCTCCTGGGCGGCTTTCAGAAGTGGACTGCTGGCAGATAATTCTTCGTCCATCAACGCGATCAGGGTAGTTGTTTCGGGGAGACGGGCGAGGTACTCGGCCAGCCCTTTTTCAAAGCCTCCGCGCGTTTCGGCCAGATTTTTGCTTTTCTTGCTCTTTTTAGGCCTGCTCTCCGGCGCGTCCTTCGCCTCTTTGTTCTCCACGTGTTCAGCGCTGCTATCTTCGCCCTTGCGCTTCCGCGGTAATCCTTCGAGCACGACAAGACGCACTTCGGTCAGAAAGGGGAAGGTATCGCAGGTAGCGATGAGTGTTGACAGAGGCGTTTCGCTGCCGCTGTACGTATCGCTATTATACCCGTAATCCCCCTGGTGCCGCAGCTTCTTGAGGTGTTCTCGACAGGTAAATTCATCATTGCCGTGTAGAAGGTAGAACATGGCTATCCGTTACGCTAAGTGCCTGCTACTCTGAAGCAGACACTGGCCTCCGGTAGTCACTGCGCGACAGGCGGGCGACGATAAGATCAGCCAGAATGCCGCCAACCAATCCCATGACAGAGTTGATAAACAGCGCGCCGAAGAAGGTTGAACCGGGATCAGCTCCTGGGAGTACTGAATTGAAAACGAGTTCGCCCACCCAGGCCAGGATCACGAGGAAACCAATGAAGCTGCCGATAAACGCGCCGAATACCACGACTCCGCGTCTTTTCACCGCGCTCATCCAGAACGCCATGAAGAGAGCGATGGGAAGCGCGAGGATCAGGCCGAGAAGGTCGGCTAAAAATATGCCTTGATTGTCTACAATTATCAGTGCGGGACCGCCCATTATAGTCAAGCCTCCTGAAAAGGTTTATGATATCTGCTTCTTATGTCATTATACGCCAGTTTACCACCCTCTGACAACAATTCGATGTACGAAGGTCTGCACCCCTCCGGGTGAAAAAGGACGCACATGTGTAGGGACGCGATTGATCGCGTCCGCGTGGGCGAGTGTCGATGTGGGCGGACGCGATCAATCGCGTCCCTACACATCACCCGGAAGCACGAGGAATAGAAATTGCAACCTGCTGTGAGCAAATTCGTATACATGTCAGAAGCGCAAATATCTGGTGGATACGGCGCGGTTACTACCCCCACCAGCGCAGAAAGATTGAGGAATATCATGATGAATAGAGATAGAATAAGCAGAAATAGAACAACAATGGGCAATGGCGCTACGACTCTTGGCCTGGAAGAGCGATTGGAGCGTAGCTTGCTTTATCCAATAAGCGCGGTCGCGGCTATATTCTGGCCTATTGGTTGGCTGCCCGGGCTGCTCATCTACCTTTTTGAGAAAAATCGCAATGTACGCTCGCATGCTTTACAATCGGGCGTGATATTCGGCGTCCTATCCATTGCCTATGCCATAGTGGGCTTGCTGCATTTAATCCTGGGCCACCTGCCTTTGATCGGCTTTTTCGTTGGCCTGGTGCTGGGCTTGCTCGGTTCAATAATCTTCTGGGTGATTATTGCGCTGGCCGTGTGGATGACGTTGATGGTCTGGTTCCGTCCAAACTATCGCCTGCCGTTTGTAGGCAGATTGATCGATAACATGTTAGGTCGTTGGGTTTAGGGGCGTCCCTACTTTTCCCTATAGAGCAGTCCCAGCGCGAGACCGAATACGAGATGACGGACGATGTTCTGCAAGAACGAGGTCCAGTTGGCGAGTTTGGGCAACTCGCCACTTTTTATCATGGGATGATGTTTATCGGCCAGGGGAGTCAGCCACCACGCGGCAACAATAAACAATTCACCAAAAATAGCCCCTTTTAGCCAGTTCGGCCCCGGCAGAAAACGTTTCAAGACTGCCGCGTAAACCTCTCCTAGCATGACACCGTTGGCGAGATGAATCGTCCAGGCCAGCACGGGTACGCGCTCAGGTGGAGTTGGCTTGCCTGTCAGCAATCCCTCGATAAAGAGCACATCGCTGAAGCGGTTGCCCGTCAGCGACATATCGCCCTCCATGGCGATGCTGTAGGCGACGGTTGCCGCGAAACCGGCGGCGGCGGCGCGCGTTGGATTCCATGATGGTGAAATGATGCGTCGTATGCTATTTTTCATTGGTTTGTCCTGCTATTTCTCCTGGCGATAGTTCTTTTTCTATTATACCGGCGTATGGTGATAGCCGGAAAGGGTATCCCGGTATGCAATCCTAATCCTCTAGC
>DATLSI010000169.1:0-11229 GCA_035534255.1 Ktedonobacteraceae bacterium
CGTTCGCATCGCGCCTTATTCCCCATTCCGCATCAATTGGGACAGGGACAGGCGCAAGGCCCCCACGTCCACTCCACCCCACGTCCCTGTCCCTACGCACGGTGGGGACGACGGGAACGCTTATGTGAAATGTGTTGGGTCTTGCCCCCGCCCTGGCATCTGTGTGTCCCGCCCGATGCACCTAGCGTACCAGTTCGTTGGTTGGCGTGCGCGACTCATGGGATTGTGCCGCGCTCATCTTTGCTTCGATAAATTGCAGTATGCGACGATGGAAACGTGGTTTATCAAATTCAAGCGCGTGATTGCGAATCGTCTGACCATTGTATTTAGCCTCGTCGAACGTTGCCAGCGTCTCCGCGAGGCTCTCCACCGTTTGTTCGTGGAAGAATGTTCCCGTCACACCGTCAACCACGGATGCTAGCGCGCCGCCCGCGCTATATGCGATTACTGGACGCCCCGAAGCCTGTGCCTCCAGTGGAGTGATACCGAAATCTTCTTCTCCTGGCAAGATCAGCGCGCGGCAGTGCGCGTAGTAGCGCAGAACTTCTTCATCAGTGAGTCGCCCCATGAAACGGATCGTTGGCCCGGCCAGTTTCTTGAGCCGTTGTTCGTCGCGCCCGCCACCGATAATCAGCAACGGCAATCGCAGCTGATTACATGCCTCGATTGCCAGGTCGATGCGTTTATAAGGCATGAAGCGGCTCACGATCAGGAAATAGTCTTCCGGCTGCGTGCCGGGATCAAAGAGAAAACGACTGGCCTCAACCGGCGGTGGGATCACTACTGAATCGCGTCGATAGTACTTCTGGATGCGATCAGCTACAACGGGCGAGTTAGCGATAAAGTGATCGACGCGCATCGATGTAGTTTGATCCCAGACACGCAAGTTCGTAATAAAAAAGGGCAGCACGCTGCGCGCCATCTTGCCCAGGTGTTCGCGTTCGACATATTCATCGTAATTCCAGCACCAGCGCATAGGAGTGTGACAATAACAGATGTGCATGGTACCCGGTCTGGTAATCACGCCCTTTCCGAAGGCGCTTGAACTACTCAGTATAAGGTCGAAGCCGCGCAGGTCCAGGCTTTCCATCGCGAAAGGGTACAGTGGCAGAAACGGCTGGTGGTGTTTCTTCACCAGGGGCAGCTTTTGCATAAACGAAGTGCGGATATCCATCTTCTGAAATGCCGCGTCAACACGCGTGGGATCATAAATAGACGTATACAGGGGCGCGTCAGGAAACAGTTCGTGAAATGCCAGCACAACGCGCTCCGCACCCCCCATTTGATTGAGATAATCGTGTACCAGGGCCACCTTCATCGAATATACTCCTAATATGCTCCCCGGCTGAATAAGACTGCCGGAATGGTGCGCAAGAGAATCTGGAAATACAGGCGTAATGACCAGTTTTCTATATAATACAGGTCCATTAACATGCCCTCGTCAAAACTGATATCGCTGCGACCGCGCACCTGCCATAGACCCGTCATGCCGGGTTTAATCGACAGCCGGATCTTTTGCCGCTCGTCGTACTGCGCTACTTCGTGGGGCAGCGACGGGCGGGGCCCCACCAGGCTCATGTCTCCTTTTATGACATTGAGCAGTTGAGGAATTTCGTCAAAGCTGGTGCGGCGCAAAAACCTCCCTGTAGGTGTCACGCGTGGGTCTTCTTTTATTTTGAACAGAGGTCCCTGGGCTTCGTTGAATGGCAGTAAACTTCCCAATGCCTGTTCAGCGTTTTTGTACATCGTGCGGAATTTATACACCTTGAATTGTTTTCCGTTCCGGCCAATACGTATTTGCCTGTAAATGACTTCGCCCGGCGATGTCAGCTTGATTGCCAGGGCAATACACAGCCAGAATGGCAATCCGATCACCAGCAGCAGCATCGAAATAACGGTATCAACCACACGGGTTACCAGCAACTGCACCGTGTTTATCGAAACCTGCTTGATCCCTATCAAGGGTATGCCCTCGATTGCTTCCATATCGATACGCGACAGACTCAAATCATAGAGATCAGGCACCAGCTTGAACTGTGTTCCCAGGCGCTCGCACAGGCGCACACTGCGTATGCTCTGCTGGTGTAAGTTTGAGGGCAGCGCGATAATGACTTCGTCAATCTGCATCGAGCGTATCACCATGCCCAGGTCTTCTAACGTTCCCAGCATCTTGAAACGTCCGAAGTCACCCGGCTCCCTCTGCTCATTCAGATCATGCAAGAAGCCCACAATCGAATATCCAAGATTTGGGCTGGCGGCGATATGCTGCATAATCAACTTGCCCAGTTGCCCCGAACCGACCACCAGCAGCCGTGTCTCGCCAAGTCCAAGGCGATAGAGCATCCCCGCGATCGATGAAACGATGAGCCGTGCCAGGCACAACACGCCGATTGCTATTGCCCACACAAAAGGTACTAGCAGGCGAGAACTCGACTGGGGTTGGAAGATGAAATAGTAGGTGATCAGAAAAGCTACGCCCAGCGTCGTCGAACTCACGATTGACCACGCCTGGCGAAACCAACTTCCAGTCAGGCGAATAGAGTAAAGACCGCGCAGCGCGAATATGAGAATTAGCCCGACAACAACGCCCATTTCGAGCGGACGGAAAGCGGAAAGTGGAGTGTAGTTGTAGTTGGCGGTGTGCAATGGCGTGCTATTCTCGACCCCCAAAAAGTTGTCGCGAATTGAAGCCAGCAATGGATTGTGCAGCAGTACGACGTAGCGGAAAAAATGAGCAAGCTGAAAAGACACAACGATCAACAGTGCATCGAGTACAATAATGGCGATGCGCACAAAGAGACGCCAGTGGTGCCGGTTTGAACGACGCTGCGAAATCTCTCTCGTAATCTCGCCGGTTGTTCCTCCTGGACCACCCATTGTTATATCAGGCATTCTGGTTGTTTCTGTATCAGGTACTGTGCTTTGAACTCCAGTGGTTCCTGATTGTAGTTTACTACCATTCACAAGCTATCATCCTCTATCGTCTTACAACCATCATCCATGGCTGTTGTTCTTTCAACCACCATTCGGGCCATACTAACGCCCGCAGGGAGTGTCAGGCCAGCTTTTTTCTTTGCGCTTGATGCTGCTCGGCCGCAAGCTCATAGACCGCGACGGTTCGTTCTGCCATCACTTGCGCTGAAAATCGCTGTACGATTGTAGGCGCAAGCCTGCCACATCGTTGGCGCAGGGCTTCATCCGTCAATGCTCGCTGTAGCGCAGCCGCCAGGGCATGGCTATCCAGTGGGTCTACTGTCAGAGCAAGATCACTGCCAGCCTCTGGTAAGCTCGACACATTCGAGGTAACGACGGGTATTCCACATGCCAGGCTCTCTGCCACCGGCAGACCAAACCCCTCATAGAGTGAGGGATAGACGAAGACCGACGCCCCGTGATACCACAGCAGTTGCTCTTCATCAGAAACATATCCGGGGAAGAGCACTTCAGATGCTAACCCCAATCTTTGCGCTTTCGCGAAAATCTCATCGTAGAGCCAGCCTTTCCCACCCACCAGCGCCAGTTTCTCTTCCCGCTGGTACACCTCGCGTACTTCCCTGTATGCTTCTAGTAATGTCGTGATGTTTTTGCGCGGTTCGAGGGTTCCGAGATAAAGCAGGTAGCCACCACTCAACCCGTGTTTCTGGCAAAAAGCCTGCCTCGCCTCAATGGTAATAACGTTTGAGAACCGCTCATCGATACATGGATAGACTATTTGTATCTGATTCGACGTGATTCCTGCCAGTTCGATCGCATCCTTTTTCGTACTCTGCGAGACCGCGATAATCATGTTCGCCCGCCGCAAGCTGCGCATCGTAAATCCGCGATGATACAGCTGTTTGGCGCGCGTCAGCACCTCCGGGTAGCGCAGAAACGCCATATCATGCAGCGTGACGACACCAGCGCAACTGCGCGGCAACATCTCCGGTAGCACATTAGCCGGTGAGTGGAATACCTCGATGTGCCGCTCGCGCAAGAGCGATGGTAGATGCAGTTGTTCCCACTTCACCCTTGCTATCGGACTGCTTTCAGGCCACACTACAGGAATATATTCCAGCTGAGCCGGTATTTCCTGCTCTTCCCTGAGCCGCTCAACCGTTTCCTGTCCATTGACAAAAACGGTGTACTCGTGCTTCCCTGGCTGCTTTGCTAGCGCGGTCAACAAATGCCGGATGTAACGACTGATACCCCCGTTTCGGTAATTGTCGCTGTATGATAGCAATTGAGCGTTAATAGCGATACGCATAGCATTCTTTTCTCTGCACAATCATCCTCTCACGTGCTGTATAACGTCCCTGTAATCAAGTGGGTAACAGCTATAGATCTAACAGTGCGTAGGGACAGGGACGCGGGGTGGAGTGGACGTGGGGGCCTTGCGCCTGTCCCCGTGAGCATCGCACATCATTCACCATTTCTAAGGGACGACGGGGACAGGCGCAAGGCCCCCGCGTCCGCCCATCCCCGCGTCCCTGTCCCTACTGTTGCCTCTGCCAGAGCATATAATTATCGGCGAACACCGGATGTACCTCGCCGCGCGCATAAAGGGCGCTGAGCGCGGCCTGCACCGTCGTTGTATAGAGGACATGCTGTGAGAGCGTAGTGATTGACGCTCCCTGAGCTTCGGCTACCGCCCGCAATACCTCGCTCGCCTGTCGCGCTTCTCCATATGCCAGCGCTGTGCGTGTCTGCTCCAAAATATGCTCCAGGCGTTCGACAGTATACTCTATGGCCTGTATGGACTTCGCAGGTGAGGTATAGATCTCACCATGACCTGCCACTATATGAGCAAACGACGACACGCGCCCTTTCAGCGTATCGAGGGTAGTCAGTCCTGTCGCTATATCCGTATAGAAAGGAATGCGATGCTTATCAAGAATATCCGGTGTTAAAAACGCGTCGCCTGTAAAGAACGTGTCGCCAAAAGCAATCCCCACCTGTTCGGTACTATGACCCGGTAATGAGATCACTTCGAGCGGAATCTGGTCGATGACCTGCTCGTTTCCCACGAGGATGCTATCAGCCAGGCAGGGCTTCGCCAGGAAAAATTTGTGCTGCAACTCGCGCGGGGGCTGCGCGCCACCGAAAAGGTACAGCGGCTCAAGGATGGGACTCGACATGACCGCGGCCTCGATACGCGTGGCAAACACTTTCAACCCTGTTTGTCGCACCAATTGCTGCGCTCCGCCTGTATGGTCGGCGTGCGCGTGCGTGATAAGCAGCGCGGTAGGAGTCAACCCCAGCTTCTTCACCTGCTTCAAGATTCCCTGGCCGGTGTCCTTATCAATGCCGCTATCGATAATCAAACAGCGGCCCTTGTGCGCGATTACACCTATATTCGCGCCCCCCTGCACAACCCAGGTATGTTCATTCAACTGGATGAGTTCCATTTTTGCCCCATTAGTGCTAGTACAGCAGTTACATATCTTGCATGCTAAGAAGTGAGAGAGTATACTCGTTCTTACAGTATAGAGAAGAAGTAGGCCCGATGCCAGAGCAAAACGCAGATATATCGAACCCAAAAACGAGGCGCGTTGCGTTTTTCTTTGCGTTGGAGTATTATAGCCTACAGTTCCGGGGGGCGCAATGGAGATTGCGTTGTGATTCTTCATCCATATGGCCCCATTCTTATATGGGAGATAATTGCGTTGGCGAAACAACTCCGTCTCGATCCTGCACAGCTAACAGATGTTGGCCGCAAACGCGAACATAACGAAGATAATATGGCCTATGTCATCCCCAAGGACCATCAGGTCATGGCGATGAAAGGCGCTTTGTTTATCGTGGCTGACGGTATGGGTGGACACGCGGCGGGTGAGGTTGCCAGTGAAATTGCGGTTGACACGGTAAGCAACGCCTATTACATGGATGACAATGAAGATGTACCCACGCCCCTCTTACAGGCGATTAAGCGGGCCAACCTTGCTATTCACCAGCGCGCCGCGGAAAATCTGCTGCGCAGCGGCATGGGTACCACTTGCGTAGCGGCAGTCCTGCGCGGCAATATGGCCTATATTGCCAACGTCGGTGACAGCCGGGCCTACCTGGTGCGCGGCAATCTGGTCAAGCAGATTACGCAGGATCACTCGTGGGTGGCCGAGCAAGTCAGAGCCGGTTTGCTGACCGAGGAACAGGCTCGTATCCACGCCCAGCGCAACGTCATCACCCGTTGCCTGGGTACTCAGCCGGATGTCGAAGTTGACATATTTATCGAGCCTCTGCAAGAGAACGATTGTATCATCCTCTGCACCGACGGACTTTCCGGCCTGTTAAGCGACGAAGAGGTAATGCGCATCGTCGAACAGTCGGTACCGCAGGAGAGCGTGTACCATCTCGTCGAACGGGCCAATGAGAATGGCGGCCCCGACAATATTACGGCTATCGTGGTGCGCGTGCAGGAGGTAGGCGTGGAACCGCCGGGCGCGCGCAGTCCTGTGCATGTCGGCGGGCGCGTCGTTGGTGAAGAAAACGCCAGCGCCATGAGCCTGCTCGCGGGTTCGACTATGCCCTTTACAGCCAGCAACGGCGACATGCGGGTCAGTAGCTCTCCCCTGCATTTGAATAATAGCGGCCCCCTGTCATACCCGGACAGTATTACCGCTCCCCAACCTGCTCTGTCGGCAAAATATCGCCGTAGCCGGCTTTTTATCCCTACCCTATTCATGATCTTCTTGATACTGGTTGCGCTTGCCGGCGGAGGCGTCTTTTACTTCCAACATTCAAAACAGAGTCAGGCCGTCGATCAGTCATTAAACAACGCTCAGAACTTTATTTCGAACGCCCAGCATGAGACTACCTCAAACCCGGCTCAAGCTCTGATAAACCTGTCGTCCGCTCAGAGTATTCTGAACAATTTGCCGAAAACACAAACGTTGGATGGGAATCAAACAAGCAGGTTGACATCCCTTCGCAATATGATGGTAACGCAAGTCCAATCCGCCATTGGGCGGTATAACGCCTCCAATAATATCGCAACGTTGCCATGCGCTTCGACAACTTCATCTCCAATCGATTTGTCCGCCGTTACTACAACTACTACCAGGACGCAGCCCCAGAATATCGTGGCCGTCCAATACACCAAAGGTACTGCCCTGTTCGCGCTCAGTGAGGATGCCTTAGGCAATTACGGCTCTATCTACCAGATCAATAACCAGTTTGGTCTTGATCTCAGCCTGTCAAATTCGAAGACATCAAGCTTCATCGCTATCGCCAGCGGAGGCTCACAACTATTTGCGCTTGCCCAGCAAATGCAAAATGGAACGTCGCATGGCTATACGTTGAGTATGTACACCCTCAATCAGACCGGCAAACTGAATCAGCCAGTTACCACGACGATTGATCAAAAGTACACAACGGGTGGTTATGCACCTGTACCCCCGCTTATCACCGCCTGGGGAAGCAATGTCTACGTTTTGCTATCCACAAATCTTCAGGGTCGTATTCTCAAATACGCGCCGGATAACAAGGGCCACCTGCTAGCCGCGCAGCCTTATGATTTCTCAACATCTTCGACCATTGTCAGCATGGCTGCGTTCGCTAATCAGCTTTTCCTCCTTACCGGTGGGATTATTCAAAGCTTGCCATTAACAGGAGCGCAGGTAATCCAGAAATCATTACTCAATAATGTGTCGATGAAATCGCCTATTCCGACGCCACTGCCAACCGATCAGAGCAGTTTTACATCCTCCACACCGGTACCTACACCTACGGTTACACCAGTAGAACCGAATAGCGCTCCGAGTCCCCAGTTATCCGTGCCGACAGCAACCACGCTCTCGGTTGGTGTTGTCAATGGATTTTCTCATCTTTATGTAGGCGATTCGAACAATCACAGGGTGCTTGATCTTGAAGAATCCCCTGCCGGAGGAACTGGTACACCGGCAGCAACGAGTACATCAACTGCAACGAATACATCAACTGCAACGAATACGCCGGCAGCAACGATCACACCAACAGGCAATATTGTGACTATGCAGCTTGACCAGCAAATATTCTCTCCCCAGCTATTGAACACGGTGAAGGGCATAGCGGTCGATCCCCTGGGTACCAGTGTCAACATCCTGGCACAAAATCCTTCGCAACAAAATCCTTCGCAGTTGAACCTGGACGTGGTATCGGTCAAAACAGGCATGCAGACGGGTTGTGCTAATAAGTGATTGTTATGAACGATTGCCGTAATGAACGTCCTGCGTCCTGGTGAATGTTAACGATCAAAAACGGTTATGTCTCTCTCTAATCAGTTAAGGAGCCTAAATTAGTGGGTTTTGAAGTGCATTTTCGGACGCACACGTGCGGTGAACTACGGGCGGAAAATATTGGACGGCGCGTAACGCTGGCCGGTTGGGTCAATCGACGCCGCGACCATGGCGGACTGGTTTTCCTTGATATTCGCGACCGTTACGGCATCACTCAGGTCATCTGCGACCCGGAGCGTTCTCCCGAAACGCACCGTGTTGCTTCAGAATTACGTTCAGAATATGTTGTACAGGTGACTGGCAAGGTCGTCCCGCGCTTGCAGGGAACCGAGAATCCTAACCTGAGTACCGGCGCTATCGAAATAGCAGCTGATGATATTGTGATACTCAATCCATCACGTACCACGCCTTTTCCCATCAGCGACACTATCTCGGTTGATGAATCCCTGCGCCTCAAATATCGCTATCTTGATCTGCGAAGACCAAAGATGCGCGACAACGTCATCTTGCGTCATCGCGTGGTCAAAGCCATTCGTGATTACCTGGATGAGCGTGCCTTCCTGGAGATCGAAACGCCTATCCTCATGAAGAGTACGCCCGAAGGCGCCCGTGACTACCTCGTTCCCAGTCGCCTTTATGCAGGTGAGTTCTACGCCCTACCGCAGTCTCCGCAGCAACTGAAACAGTTGTTGATGGTGGCCGGCCTTGACCGCTACTTCCAGATCGCGCGCTGCTTCCGCGATGAAGATCAACGCTCCGACCGCCAGCCCGAATTCACCCAGCTTGACCTTGAGATGTCCTTTGTGGCTGAAGACGATGTCATGTCCCTCATCGAGAGTATGTTGATCTTCCTTATCGAAAAGGTAACGAACAAACACATCAAACAGCGCCCCTTCCCGCGCCTGAGCTACAAACACGTCATGGATCGCTACGGCACCGATCACCCCGACCTGCGCTTCGACCTGCCCCTGGTGGAGATTTCCGACCTGGCGGCGGCTGGCACCTTTGGCGTCTTCCAGGGCGCATTGGCCGCGCAAGGCATTGTAAAGGGCATCCGCGTGCCGGGCGCGGGCAGCTACAGCCGCAAAGAGATTGATGAACTGACCGAGTTTGCGCGCATGCTGGGCGCGAAAGGGCTGGTTTCGCTGGCCATCAGCCCGACCGGCGAACTCAAAACGCCCCTCACCAAATTTATGTCCCCCGCGGAGGTGCAGGCCATCATCGACCGCCTGCAAGGTCAGGCGGGTGACTTGTTGCTATTCGTCGCCGATAGCGCGAAAGTCTGCAACGACGTGTTGTTCCGCCTGCGCGTCAAACTGGCCGAGCGCCTCAAACTGATCGACCCCAACGAAATGGCGCTCTGCTGGGTAGTCGATTTCCCTCTGCTACACTATGACGAAGAGGGCCAGCGTTACGATGCCGAACACAACCCCTTCTCCGGCATGGACGAAACCCACATTGACCGGCTCGACAGCGATCCACTGAACATCCGCGCCAAACAGTACGACATCATCTGCAATGGCTACGAGATCGGCGGTGGCAGCGTGCGTATCAACGTAGCCGAGATTCAGCACAAAGTCTTCTCCCTGATGAAGCTCGACGACGAACAGATCAAAGAGCAGTTCGGCCACATGCTCGAAGCCTTCGAGTATGGCGCGCCCCCGCACGGCGGCATCGCCCTTGGCATCGACCGCCTCGTCATGCTGCTGGCCGACGAAGACAGCATCCGCGAAGTCATCGCCTTCCCCAAAACGCAGAGCGCGCTCGACCTGCTCATGAACGCGCCCTCGCCCGTTGACGACAAACAACTGGCCGAGTTACACCTGCAAATCAGGACGGACGAGAAACGCTCGTAGATGACCAGGGCGACCGCAAGGGTCGCCCCTACAATATACGGGCGTGGCCTGCCGCTTCGTGGTATTGTAGGGGCGACCCTTGCGGTCGCCCTGGTCATCGTCCTTGCGGTCGCCTTGCCCCGTCGCCCTCGCGGTTGTAGAAAGTTGTCACATTTGGATGCTTATGTATACTGATTATAGGTCTCCCCCAGTACCTATCAAAATGCACATATCCGGTTGGAAGGTGGAAGGAGAAGACAATGGCAACAATGAATTCAATGGGGACGAATCGCACAGCATCGGTATCCTCAAATCAGGTGGCATCGCTGGGCGTGTTACACCGTCCGGTTCCTGTAGCGAACACAGCAGTTGGCGTATCTCCCAAGTTTATGCCGGCGCTGACCGAAGAGGAAGCTGTTACCCAGGCTCGCCTGCTGAAAGCCCTGGCAGACCCGACGCGCTTGCGTATTTTAAGTTTGCTCAGCCGTCACGAAGGCGAGGTTTGCGTCTTTGAAATCGTGGAAAGCTTCACGCTCGAACAGCCCACTATTTCGCATCATCTGCGCATCCTGCGTGACGCTGGCTTCGTGGACTGTCGCAAAAAGGGTTTGTGGGCCTACTACTATGTCCGCCGCGAAGCCCTGCATCGCGCCCAGGGCGTAATTAACGGCCTCTCCGAGTAAAGCGAGATATGTAAAAATGGTCTGAGCAAACAGTAGCAGCCACTTAAAGCCTGATACGGTTATCTGTTCAACGATTGTGCCTCTAAGGTTTGTTCATCTCTGGAAGATCAGGTAATTTCATAAAATGAAGAAGTGAGATTGCCTGGTTTTTGCTGCAAAAAGAACTGGTTTGTGGAAAGAATCGGCATCTCTTGTTACAAAAGCCTCTGCGCTTCGTCTCCGTCTATGAATCTATATGTGTACAGAAGGAGTTAATCATGGCAGGCATCAGGCTTTTCCGCTACCGCCGTCCGAGCGTCAGCACCATGCTTGGCGTCACCCGCGCGAAGAAACGCATCAACAGGCAACTCGGCATCACCGCCATCATGCGCCCTTTTCGAGCGCCGGGCAATATGAAGCGCCGCGTCCTACGCCGCGCCGGTTACTACAGTGGACCTATGAAGTTTTTGCGGTTCATGAGAAGAATATCAAAATAAAAAGGCTTTCCTGAACCTTTTCTGCGGAGGGACAAACCGGCATAAT
>DATLSI010000170.1:0-2267 GCA_035534255.1 Ktedonobacteraceae bacterium
AGAAGCGCCATCCCGGCGGTTTTCTTGCGTGGCACTTTCATCACCGGTGAAAGCTGTGAAATGCTCTCTAAGCCTGAGAAGGCCAGGAATGAACCAGCGAATCCGGTGAGCAGCAGCGTCGGCGTGAGATGGTTGCCTCGAAACATTTCGGGGAAGAGAGAAAAGAAGGCTCCCAGGGACATGTGGGTAAAAACAGTAATCAGGATTGCTATATCGCTGGCAAAGGCGATAATTGCTCCAACGAAGCTCACCTTCGCGCTCTCGCTGATACCGACCCAGTTCAAGAAACCCAGCGCGACCAGAATGCCGACTGTAATCCACAGAGCATAGGGGCCGATGGCCGGAACGACAACGCTAAAATAGAGGATGCCCGACAGACAACTGATCGACGCCGTGAGAAAATAGTCCACCAGGATGAACATGCCGCCGAGCGCGCCCACCCAGGGATGGATGGCCTGCGCCCCGACCGTCACGACGCCTCCGCCCTGTGGAAAGCGGTGCGAGACCTCGGCATATTTTAATGTCAGCAACACAAATACGGTCATGGTCAGGAAGACAAAGAACCCTGCCAACTTCCCGACTGTGCTAAATAGAATGCCGGGAACATAGTAGACCGATGTCCCAATGTCGGCGAAAACGACTGCCCAACAGAGGATGGGGCCAAGTAAGCTCCCTCCGTGGCTGTGTTCATCTCCTTGAGCAATCGATTGCGCTTCGTTCGCTGTAGCTTCCTGATTCATGATGTAACGCGATCCTCTTTTACCGGGTATACCTCATAGACAAACGCTCCTGGTTCCTATCTGGATACGGATCAGGCTTGTGCATAGTGTCGCATAGTCAGAAATCGAGGCACAAGGCACGTTTAGTCTACGATTCTTCTTCTCTTTATATCACGAACTGACTATCGGTTGCTCAAAATCTGCTCAAGAAAATGCTAAAAATGCTCAATGCGATCTCAAAGAATGTCGCGTTATTGGAAAAAAACCCTCAATTGCCTGTACATTCTAAAAGCTTGCGTCTATTATAATGAAAGTAATTGTTTGCTACAAGAGACGATTGTTCAGGAGGAACCGATGGCAGAGAGTGAAGAACAGCCAGAGCAGCAAGATGGCTCCCCGAAAACCACACCGGAAGAGCCAACGGTCATAAACGAAAACGATCCCACATTTTTGATGCGTACAGAAGTACGCAAAGGCGGGCGTCCCGGAGATGAACGGGTACGCTGGGAGATGTCGCGGCGCTCCTCTTTTCGCCGTGTGGGCGCCGGCCTCTTACAAGCGACGAAAGTGACACAACTGCCGCGCAGTGGTATTGAGCGTCTCAAACGTTTCCTGATCGGCGCGCCCCTGGCAAGCAACCAGGCCGAGCAGGAGCGGCTGACGAAATTCAAGGCTCTTGCCGTTCTTTCTTCCGATGCCATATCCTCGGTGGCCTACGCTACCGAAGCTATTCTTTTTACTATCATAGCTGCCGGGTCGGGGAATCTCTGGGTCACGCTGCCGATTGCTCTGGCGATTGTCACGTTGCTGGCAATTGTCGCGCTCTCGTATCGCCAGACTATCCCTGCCTATCCCAACGGTGGCGGATCATACATCGTTGCCAAAGATAATCTGGGTACCTACGCGGGTCTGGTCGCCGCCGCTTCTCTCCTCATAGACTATGTTCTTACTGTGTCCGTCAGCATTTCAGCCGGTGTGCAAAATCTTGCCTCACTGCTTCCTGCGCTGGGGCCTTACGTCGTGTTGATCGATGTTTTACTGGTCGTGATCGTGACGCTCGTCAATTTGCGCGGCGTGCGCGAATCTGGCTCGGTCTTTTCCATTCCTACCTATCTCTTTATCGGCAGCGCGCTGCTCCTCATTCTTGTCGGCTGCATCAAGTCCTTTTTCGTGGCGCATCATCCGTTTATCGGCCAGTTTCACTACGTGGCGGCGATCGAACCGCTAGCCTTGTTCCTGATCCTCAAGTCGTTCGCGGCTGGTTGTGCGGCTATGACCGGCATAGAGGCCATTTCTAACGGTATCCCGGCGTTTAAGAAGCCGGAGGCGCGCAATGCTGCCACTACTCTGACCTGGATGGCAGTGATCCTGGGTACGCTTTTTATCGGCATCACTGTGCTGGCAATGACCTATCACGTCGAGGCTAACGTCCAGGGCAATCCCACTGTTATCTCGCAGATTGCATCGCAGGTCTTTAACGGCCCGCTCTACTTCATGTACCCGGTATTCCAGCTCTCAACCCTGTTTATTCTCACACTGGCCGCCAAT
>DATLSI010000171.1:0-14516 GCA_035534255.1 Ktedonobacteraceae bacterium
CTGCTGGTGGTCGCGTGTTTCGGAGCGGCCACTGTTATTTTTGGCATTTCGCGCGTATTCTGGCTTTCGCTGGCGATGCTTTTTCTGCTGGGCGCGATGGATAATATCAGCGTAGTCATTCGCAGCACGCTGCTGCTTCTACGCACGCCTGACGCGCTGCGTGGGCGTATTACCGCCATCAACTTCATCTTTATTGGCGCATCCAACGAACTTGGCGGCTTTGAATCGGGCCTGGCCGCGCAATTTTTTGGCCCGGTACTCGCGGTAGCCGCGGGTGGAATTGGTACTATATTAGTGGTGCTATGCGTGGCTTTGCTCTGGCCTGAAATGCGTCGCCTCGGCGCGCTGAGCGAGAGCAAGCTACCCCGATAGGGACTCCCCTTGCGGTCGCCCTGGAAGCGACTGTCAGGTTAAACAAGCTCCGTACCCCTGGGGGTGTCGCGCACTTCATAGCCGAGCGCGATTAGCTGGTCGCGTAACTGATCTGAACGCTTCCAGTCACGCGCTGCTCGCGCCGCGTCGCGCTCGCGTACCAGACTCCGTGCCTCGTCGGTGACAATGGTGGGCTGCGTGGCCTCGACAGTATCCAGGCGCAATCCAAGCACGCGGTCGAAGTCCAGCGCCAGGCGTCGCCGCTCGGCCGGCGCGATTTTGTTGTTGCGCACAGCCTCGCGGGTGATGCTCAGCGCTATGGGCAGATCAAGGTCGTCGTTGATGGCCGCGTGGAAAGCTTCCCGCACTTGCCGCGCTGCAGTAGACCAATCGCCTGTCGCGCCCGCTTCCTCGGCTGGCAGGGAGGCCAGGTCGGCGCGCAGGTTGTTCAGGCCGTTCTGCGCTGCCGCAATCGACTCGTTGGTAAAGTTGATTTTTGAGCGGTAGTGCGCGGTCAATAGCAGGTAGCGATAGGCCATCGGGTCGATGCCCGCGGCTTTGAGATCGCGCAGCAGGACGACGTTGCCTTTGGAGCGCGACATCTTGATGACCTCGTCCTGACCTTCGCCGCTCTGGACGGATTCAGGGCTGCGATAGTTGAAGTTCAGAAATTCTCCATGCACCCAGAAGCGTACCGGCTCTTCTCCACTGATGCCCCGGCTCTGCGCGATCTCATCCTCGTGGTGCGGGAAGATCAGATCAACCGCGCCGGTATGGATGTCGAACTGCTGGCCCAGGTACCTGGTAGCCATCGCGGAGCACTCGATGTGCCAGCCGGGAAAGCCGATTCCCCAGGGACTTTGCCAGTTCATCTGGCGTGTTTCATCGCCATGTTTCCACAGCGCGAAATCTTCAGGCGCATCTTTATCATCACCGACCTCCAACTGCACTCGCCCGCTGGCCCCGGCGCGCAAGTTCTCAAGCGTGTTGCCCGACAGTTCGCCGTAATGCGGGAAGCGGCTCACATCGTAGTAAACGTTGCCATCAACAACGTAGGCCAGCCCTTTCTCGATCAGCTTTCCGGTCATCGAGAGCATTTCCGGGATATGATCGGTGGCTTTAGGATTGATATGCGGGGGCAGAATATTCAGCTCCGCCGAGTCATCCATGTACTGTTTTGTATAGTGCGCGGCAATTTCGTAGGCGCTGCGACCCGTCGTGCGCGCCTCGTACTCCAACTTGTCTTCGCCTCTCTCTTCGGCGTCGTTCTGTAGATGTCCTACATCCGTGATGTTGCGCACCAGCAAGACATCATAGCCGTTATACTCGAGCACGCGCCGCAGCCAGTCGGTCATGATAAACGTGCGGAAGTTGCCGACGTGAATGTCTTTGTAGACGGTGGGGCCGCAGGCGTAGATGCCCACGCGCGGTGGGTTGAGCGGCTCGAATAGCCCCTTGCTGCGAGTCATGGTGTTATACAGGTAAATCGGTTTGGCCGAATTGCTGCTCATGAGCATAAATCTCCTCTTTTTCTGGCTGGTTTCAAGAATACAATAGCATATGGTGTACATTCTGGGTAGTCCCAAAAAATCAAATTACTGCCCCGGCAATGACATCCCATCTATAACCTGCAAGAATCTCTGCAACGTTGGCAGCGTCTCGTCATGTCGCCAGATGACACCCATTTGCACTTGCGCCAGGCTGTCCTGCAATGGTTTATAGACAATGCCTGTTCGATGAAGATTTTGTACGGAGGCGGGCACCAGGGCTACCCCCATATCCGCGGCAACCAGACCGATGATCGTTTGCATCAGCCATGCTTCCTGCGCCACCTTCGGGATAAATCCAGCCCGCCTGCATGCTTCCAAAATGTGCGAGCGCAGGCCGGGAACCAGGGCATAGCGGGGAGGAATGATGAAGGGATCATCAGCGAACGATTGCAACGAGACCACGGGTTGCGTCGCCAGTGGATGTGTGACAGGCAATACCGCCAGTAGTGGCTCGCTCAGCACGGGGCGCGTCGTAAGCTCTTTGTCGTCAAGTGGGAGAAAGAGAAAGCCAACATCGATATGCCGCTCGTGTAATCCGTGTACCAGTTGATCGGGATTTAGTTCTTTCAGAAAAAGTTGCACGTTGGGAAAGCGCTGGTGAAATTCCCGCAGGGATAATGGCAGGATGTTGTTCGAGGCTGAGGGGACGAACCCCAGTGTCAACAGCCCCACTTCGCCGTGACCGACTCTCTGAACCATACGCACGGTTTGCTCCATTTGTCCAAAGATGCGACGGGCCTCGCCCAACAAAACATGCCCGGCTTCGGTCAATTGCACGCTGTGGCGTGTCCGCTCGAAGAGTTGTACTCCCAGTTCCCGTTCTAGCTGCTGTATCTGATAGCTGAGCGGTGGCTGGGCGATATGCAGGCGTTCGGCTGCACGTGTGAAATGCAGTTCTTGCGCGACGATCATGAAATAATACAAACGACGCAGGTCGATCACGTTGTCCATGTCATGATTATATCTATTTTGTATAACAGTTGCAAGAATATGTATTGGACATATGAAAACGAGTCGGGTACACTGGTGTGTGTGAAGAAAAATCCTCATATGGGAAGGCCACGCCATGCAAGCGTTTCGCACTCTCAGTTTCGCGCACGAAGTCATTTTTGCCACGGGAGCGTTCGGGCAAGTCGGCGAGGCCGTCGAACGCTCGGGCTGGCGGCGTCTGTTGTTATGCACGAGCCGTTCGCAACGCTCGGCAGGATATGTGACGACCGCCTCGTCCCTGTTGGGTGAGCGCCTGGTAGCCATCTTTGATCACGTTCAATCTCATGTGCAGGAAACCCAGGTTGCCGAGGCGCTGGCTCTTGCTCTTCAGCATGATGTTGACGCGGTAATTGGCCTGGGCGGTGGCAGCCCCATCGGCATGGCAAAGGCTGTCAGTCGAGCGATTGAGGAGCAGCGCGCAGGCAAAACGTCCCGTACAGCGTCGCCAACTGAGCAGCCGCTTATCCCCGTTATCGCTATCCCCACGACATACGCAGGCTCGGAGATGACGGCGGTCTACGGAATCACACGCACGGTCGGCGATCTTACGCGCAAGATGACTGTATCCGACCCGAAGATCGCGCCAAAACTGATTATCTACGATCCACTGTTGACACTGCAATTACCGAAAACACTCACCGCTTCATCCGGCATCAACGCCCTGGCGCATAGCTTTGAGGCCCTCTACTCGATCACGCGTAATCCTCTCTCGACGGCAGCGGCGCTTAGCTCTATTCAGGCTATCTGGCATGCACTACCACAGTGTGTGGCTGATGGGACAGACATCGCAGCGCGCAGTGAAATGCTGGTGGGGGCGTACCTGGCCGGACAGGCGCTTGCCAGCGTGTCGATGGGGCTGCATCATGGGATTTGCCACGTGCTTGGAGGAAGCGCGGGTGTGGCGCACGGCATAGCCAATGGCATTATGCTTCCTCACGCGCTGCGCTTCAATCTCGATGCAACGGCGACTGAGATTGCCCCGGCTGCCAGCGCGATGGGTATCGCGCGTGGCACGCGGAGCGATGTAGAGCTGGCCGAAGCTATCGTGCAACACGTTGATGGCCTGATCAGAGAGGTGGGCTTGCCTCAGCGCTTGCGTGATGTAGGTGTTGCCGAGAGCGATCTTCCACGCCTGGCGCAACTTGCCTTCGAAAGCCGTACCGTGCAAAGCAACCCGAAACCGATTACTGATAGCATGCAGTTGACCACGCTGTTACGGCAAGCGTGGTAGAAAAGGAGGGTTCCTGGCCATTCCTGGCTATATTCAAGCTGAAGTCGGCATATTTTCTCAACGGGCAATGAGTAACGGTAGTTATGACCACTACCATCACCGCATTCATGCAAAGGAGCAACACTATGGATTTGATCAGTGGTTTGCATCACCTGACGGCTTGCGTCAATGGGGCGCAGGAAGACGTTGATTTTTACACCAAAATCATTGGACAGAGGCTTGTCAAACAGACAGTTCTGCTGGATGGCGAAAAACCTGTCTACCATCTCTATTATGCCAACGAGACGGGAACCCCTGGCACGGTCATGACGACCTTCCCTTATAAACAGCTTGGTATCTATGGGCGTAGAGGAACTGGCCAGGTGAAGATAACGTCCTTCAGCGTCCCCACATCATCGATGTCCTTCTGGTCGAAGCGCTTTGAGAAGTACAATGTGCAACATAGCGCCATCAAGGAGCGCTTTGGGCAACCCAATATTCACTTCGTCCATCCCAGCGGGCTTGAGTTCGAGATGATAGGCGATGACAATGATTCGCGACCACCCTGGACCACGCCAGAAACACCCGCCGATGTCGCTGTGCGCGGCCTGCATAGCGTGACCCTGAGCCTGCGCGAGACTACCGAATCGGAGGGTTTCATGGAGGTTCTCGGCTTCAAAAAGACCGCCCAGGAAGGCTCATACCAGCGCTTTGGACTGCGGGAAGGCGGCGCGGGCAGATCAGTTGACTTTCTCCATGAGCCGGATGTCCCCGCGGGCACCTGGACGTTTGGAGCAGGGACCGTACATCATATAGCCTTTGCCGTTGTCAACGACGAGGAGCAGAAGCAGGTCAAGGACTACCTGGAAGGCCTTGGCTATACCGATGTCTCCGAGCAGAAGAACCGCAACTACTTCCACTCGATCTATTTCCGCATGCCCGGCGGCGTGCTCTTCGAGGTCGCTACCTCCGATATTGGATTTACTGTCGATGAGCCGCAGGAAAAGATGGGTCAGCGCATCCAGTTTCCGCCCTGGTTCGAGGACAGGCGTGACGAATACCTGGCGCAGTTGGAGCATTTCAACGTCTAATCCTTGCAGAAAAGATAAGGTGGGAGGAAGAAAATCGTCTTTCTTCCTCTCGCTGTCTCTAAAAGGTGGAAATGATGAATATTCACGCGGGGCAACCGGTGGTGACGCGTGGCAGGCCACTCGCGGAAAGCCATGCCGTGGCTGTTATGATGCATGGCAGAGGACGTACTACCGACGATATCCTTGAATTGGCAGAGCGTATTGGAGACACTGCGTTTAGCTACCTGGCTCCTACGGCGAAGGACAATACCTGGTATCCCTATGCTTTCATGGAACCCATTGAAAAAAATGAGCCTTGCCTGTCCTATGCGCTTGCCATCTACGATGCTCTCATTCATGAATTGCTGGACAAAGGCTTCAGCAGGCAGCAGATTGTCTTACTTGGATTCTCGCAAGGGGCGTGCTTGACGGCTGAATATGCGGTTCGACATGCTGATCGCTATGGTGGGATTGTGCTCTTTACAGGCGGGCTGATTGGGCCGGTTGGAACGCGCTGGCCCTACGCAGGCTCCTTTCAGGGAACGCCCATCTTTCTCGGAACAAGCGACATTGACAGCTTTGTTCCCCTTGAGCGCGTGCGGGAAAGCGCGGCAATTTTCAGACAAATGGGTGCTGAAGTCACCGAGCGTGTGTATCCAGGCATGGATCACATCGTCAACGATGATGAAATTGCTTGCGCGCGCACCATAATGCAGCAAGTCTCCGCGTAGGCCGCTCACATTACTGGAGGACCATTCATGGTTGATAAATGTCTCTCGCTGCGAGAGGCCATTGCCGAGTATGTACACGATGGGATGTCGGTGGCGATTGAGGGTTTTACCGCTTTCATTTGCTTCGCAGCCGGGCACGAGATTATACGCCAGCGGCGTCGCGATTTAACCTTGATTCGTATGACGCCCGACCTGATTTACGATCAGATGGTCGCGGCAGGCACCGCGCGCAAGCTGGTATTCAGTTACCTCGGCAACCCTGGGGTTGGCCCTCTTCATTGTCTGAGGCGCGCTATCGAAAACGGCGTTCCCACTCCACTTGAGATCGAGGAATACTCTCACTATGGCATGGTGGGACGCTACATCGCGGGAGCAACGCACCTACCATTCTTCCCATTGCAAAGCTATTTTGGTTCCGATATGCCTGTGGTGAATGAACAGATCAAGTTTATCGAAAGCCCCTACGGCAATGGGAGCGTGGCCTTGGTGCCTCCACTTACTCCCGACGTGGCGATTATCCACGCGCAACGCGCCGATAGAAAGGGCAATACCCAGTTGTGGGGCTTATTGGGCGTGCAGAAGGAAGTTGCCTTTGCCGCGAAGAAGGTCATCGTTGTGGTTGAAGAACTGGTTGAAGAAGCGGTAATTCGCTCTGATCCGAACCGGACGCTTATCCCTGGCCTGATTGTAAATGCGGTTGTACAGGTTCCTTATGGCGCATATCCATCCTATGTTCAGGGCTACTACGACCGCGACAATGTGTTTTATCTTGCATGGGACGCGCTCTCGCGCGATGAAAAACGCACGCAGGCCTGGCTTGAGGAGTGGGTGTATAACGTGAAAGACCATGCTGAATATCTGCGTAAACTCGGTAGCGAGACGCTAGAACGCATTCGCCCCGGCTCGGCGGCTGCTCCTGCTATCGAGTATGGAGCATATGAATGAGCTACAAAAACAGCGCGAACGGCGCTGAGTATCAACCGGACGAGATAATGATCGTAGCGGCTGCTCGCGCGTTGGAGAAAGCGCGAACCGTTTTTGTCGGCGTTGGGCTACCAAATATTGCCTGCAACCTGGCGCGCCACACGGTCGCTCCCGATCTTGAACTCATCTATGAGTCGGGCATCTATGGGGCAAATCCAGCCCGTCTCCCGCTCTCGATTGGCGATCCAACGCTCGTGACAGGCGCGCTTTCGGTTATTCCTATGGCAGATCTGTTTGGGCTGTATCTCCAGGGCGGGCTGGTGGAAGTTGCGCTGGTGGGCGGCGCGCAAATCGATCGTTTTGGCAATCTGAACACCAGCGTGATCGGCAGCTATACGCATCCAGACATTCGCCTGCCGGGAAGCGGCGGTGCCTGTGAGATCGCCATCAACGCGCAGCGTATCTTCATCATCATGCATCTCAAGAAGCGTGCCTTTGTCGAAAAACTGGACTTTCTCACCAGTCCGGGCCATTTGCATGGCTCAGATACGCGCCGCAAGTCAGGCATGATGGGCGCTGGCCCAGAGCTCATCATTACCGACAAAGCGCTCTTTAACTTTGAGAACGAGGAGCGTGAAATGCAACTAACCTCGCTCCAACCAGGCGTCACACTGGAGCAGGTCTATGCTGAGATAGGCTGGAACGTGAAGCTGGCTGGCACTATCACTGAGGCACCTGCGCCAGCCAGCCATGAATTGCGTCTCGTGCGCGCATTACGTGCAGGAAAGCTCCCGGCATGAATATACCTTCTTCTGTTTCGCCTTTTCCAGGACGCTGGGGTCTTGATCTTCGTGCTGCCAGCGTAAGCATCACATTTGATAATCTTGGGGAAGCCGCCGATCTGGAACGTGGCCTCTGGCCAAAAGATGAACCAATCGGGCAACACTTCTCTGTTACACGTGTGCTTCCTGCCATCTTGAAAATGCTCGCCGGGTTTGGGTTTTCTGCCACGTTCTTCGTTGAAGGACTCAACGTGGAGTTGTATCCGCAAGCCATCAGGGATATCGTAGATGCCGGGCACGAAGTTGCCTATCACGCGTGGCGACACGAACAATGGCAACGCCTGGGATACGCGCAAGAGGTTCGGATTCTTGAACGCGGCATCCATGCACTGGACAAACTGGCTATCAGGCCATCTGGTTTCCGTCCTCCCGGCGGCGTGCTGACGCCTTCATCGGTCAATATTCTCAAAAGCATGGGTTTTACCTACTGTTCACCCGCCGGTTTCACAGCAAGCATCTCCGACAGCCTGGTCGTGCTGCCTTTTTCATGGCAGTGCGTTGATGCTTACGCGTATCTCCCTCATTTTAGCAGTCATCGAGAGCGGTTTGGCGATACACCCGATGTCCTCCCTCCAGCACATTTGCGCGAAATATTGCGTTTGGCAATGAAAAAGTCGGTGCAAGATGGTAGCTATCTTTCCCTGCTCTTTCATCCTTTTCTAGAAGAAAAGCCAGAGCGCTTCGAGGTAATGTACGAAACGCTGGCATACCTTCGCGACCTGGTAGACGCAGGCCATACCTGGTGCGCGCCCTGTCATACAGTTGCGCATTGGATGTTGAACCACCCTGCATCATTCAGCAATACTCCTTGAGCTACCATCGGCATCCCTGCTATATTATTATCCCCAGACCATGATTGCTTGCTATGCATGAACATCGCGGACATTTAAGATGGAAATAGATAATTATTTGATAGTTTGAGAGAATTATGCTAACATTATAGTAAATAACAAGAATGAAATAAATCACGAGGAATTTTAAGTATATTATAATTTATAATTGTATTCTTGTTAATCCCGCCAGGAATCACTGCTAAACGAACATTTTATAATTTGATTTATTCTTCGTCATATTAAGCAGAGCATACACAATAAGCCAATCCTCATTAAGACGAGAAAAGGGTTTATTATGCGTGTTGATTACTTATTAGATCGTGAAATCTAAAATAAAGTAATGACTAAAGATAGAATAGCAGTGCCAGTTGTGATTCTCTTGCGCATGCACTGACGAAAGGAAGGAGAGAGTTCGATCGATGACCGACTTACAGAACACCGCTCAAGATAATGGACCTGAACATGGTACGCATCAGATCGCAGAGCCTGACGACGATGAGGAGGGTGATAAACTCTGGTGTCACGGACCGGCAGAGGAGGATGATGATGGGGATGAAAAACCGCCTCCAAAAGAATCTGATAAAGGCGAAGGCGCGCCGCGCCGATCGCTATGACTGCACGACCTCCGCTGCTGTCTCTCTAACCGCGAAGTAGGTAGCCTGTGGATGGTGAACCACGATGGCGGCGGTGGTTTGTTCGGGTTCAAACTGGTAGGCTCCGGTCAGGCTGACGCCGATAGCCTGCTGGGCGGGTAGCAATTGTAAGACTTTGAGATGGTCTTCCAGGTCGGGAATAGCCGGATAGCCCCAGCTATAGCGGCGGCCGCGCTGGCCATCAAGTCCCAGTTCCTGGCGCGCGAGGCGATTGGTATACTCCGCCAGCCCTTCGGCCATTTCGACGGACAGTCCATGCGTAAAGTATGCTTCGGCATAGTCGCCTACGTCTTGCAAACGCTGTATCGCTTCGCTGGCGCTTTGTCCCATTGTGACCACCTGGAAAGCTACGACATCCACCTGGCCACTTTCGAGCGAGGCGAAGTAATCGGCCAGGCACAGGCGTTCGCGCTGGCCCTGACGTGGGAAGCGGAAACGGGTTAGCTCGCGTCTGTCTCCACTCTCTGCCTGGTATGCCTGGGGATCGTAGACGATCAGTTCGTTGCCGCTCGACTGGCAAGGGAAGTAACCGTAGATTACCCTTGGTTGTAGATAGCGCTGCTGGCGCGCTTCGCGCATCATACGCTCCAGGCGCGGACGAAACTCCTGCTCGACCAGGCGCGTAAATTCCGCGCCGTGCGCCTTGCCGCCCCAGTGCAGGCGATAAAGGGTATTGAGGTCCATGCAAGCCGCTACATCTTCGATGCCGATGCGTTCGAGGGTGCGCGCTCCCCAGAATGGCGGCGTGGGTATAGGAATGTCGCGCTGGATGCTCGTCGATGGTCTGGTATCAACTTCAATTCTGGCAACGCGCCCATCTGTGTTTGCCTTCTTCAGGCGTTCTGCCAGCGCTTCTGCCTGAATCTGCTCGACAAAGCTGGAGCGCCGTTCAGGTTCGCTGGTCAGTTTGTCGATAATATCCAGGCCTTCGAAGGCATCGCGCGCGTAGAAGACGCCCGCCTCGTAGGGGAGCGGCGTGGACTCGGGCTTCTGTTCATCGACAAAGAGGATACGGCGTCCGTAGGAGCGATTAATGGCGGCTCCGCCCACGATGACTGGAAAGTGCAATTGTCGCCGGTGCAATTCCTGCACGCAGAGCGGCATCTGCTTCGATGTGCTCACCAGCAGGGCGGATAGGCCAATGGCGTCGGCTTCGACCTCGATAGCTTTATCCAGGATAGTATTGAGGGGAACCTGTTTGCCCAGGTCGTAGACGGTATAGCCATTATTGCTCAGGATGGTATTGACCAGGTTTTTGCCGATATCATGCACGTCGCCAAAGACCGTCGCCAGCACCACCTTGCCTTTCGTATAGCCTTCCTCTTTCTCCAGGAAGCGCTCCATGCATGCGACGGCGCGTTTCATGACCTCGGCGGATTGCAAGACAAAGGGCAGAATCAATTCGCCCGCGCCGAAGCGGTCTCCCACATCTTTCATAGCAGGCAACAGCACGGTGTTGAGTACATTGACAGCGGCTTCACTCTTCGTGATGCCCAGTTCCGCTGAGCGTTCCGCGATGGCCTGTTCGACCAGTGATTCGATGTTTTCTTTGCGGCGGTGCAGAATCTGCCAGTGAATGATTTCATGGGTGGACATGCCCTCGGTGGGGTCAGCCTTCGCGCTGCCAGTATCAGCCTGGGCCTCATGTTCTTCATAATAGGCGATATAGCGCGGCAGTGCGTCTGGCCGGTTGTAGATCAAGTCGTCGGCTAGCTGGCGCTGCTGCTCATCGATTTCCGCGTAGGGCGTGATGTGTGTCGGGTTGACGATAGCGGCGTCGAGTCCCACCTTGACCGCGTGGTGCAGAAAGACGCTGTTGAGCACAGCGCGCGCGTGCGGTTTCAGCCCGAACGAGACGTTGCTGACGCCCAGGATGGTGAAAACGCCGGGCAGCTCAGCTTTGATTTGTTTGATAGCCTCCAACGTCTCAATAGCCGCCGTTTGCAACTCTTCCTGACCGGTGGTGACAGGGAAAGTGAGCGCGTCAAAGATCAAGGCATCAGGAGAAAGTCCATATTCGTTGACACAGATGTCATAGATTTTGTGGGCAATCTCCACTTTACGCGCAGTCGTTTTGCCCATGCTGATCTCATCGATAGTCAGAGCGACCACGGCTGAACCGTGTTCCAGCGCCATGGGCAGTACACTTTCGATGCGCTGGCGGCCATTTTCCATGTTGATGGAGTTGATAATGGCGCGTCCGGGGTAGGTTTCCAGCGCGGCCTTAATCACATCTGGCTCGGTCGAGTCGATGACGAGCGGGGCTTCAATGCCCATAGAGAGCTTTTTGACGGTTTTCGCCATCTGCGAGGCTTCGTCGGTGCGCTCTGTCAGTGCGAGGCACACGTCTAGCACGTGCGCGCCGCCCTCCACCTGCTCGCGTCCGATGGTCAGCAGAGTATCATAGTCCTCATCGAGCAGCGCCTGTTTGGCCTTGCGGCTGCCCTGGCTGTTGACGCGCTCGCCCACCAGCAGAGGCGCGGGGTCCTGTTGCAGTGCGGTGGCACGGATACCACTGGAGACAAATGGAAGCGAGATATTCTTTTTGTTTTGTTCGCTCAGATTGGCATCAGCGACGGGACGTTCCTTGCGCGGCGCGTTGCGGCATCCCTTGACGATGGCGCGCAGGTGTTCGTGGCTGCTGCCACAGCATCCGCCCACGATATTGACGCCAAACTCGGTGATGAAGTCACGCAGCGCTGCCGCCATCGGTTCCGGTTCCATGGGGTAGACGGCCAGCCCGTTGACGTTCAGGGGGATGCCGGCGTTGGGAATCGTCGAGATGGGCAGCGGGCAATTCTCGCCCAGGAAGCGCACCGGCTCGCGCATATGCTCCGGGCCGGTCGAGCAATTCAGCCCGATGATATCGACGCGCAGCCCTACCAGCGTCGTCATGACCGCCGCTATATCGGTGCCGAGCAGCATGCGCCCACTGGTATCGAGCGATACCTGCGCCTGAATCGGTACGCTGCGCCCGCTTTGCTGCATAGCGCGGCGCATACCTGTGATGGCGGCGCGCACTTCCAGAATGTCCTGGCTAGTTTCGATTAAGAATACATCGATGCCGCCTTCCAATAACGCCTCCGCCTGTTCGCGAAATATCTCGGCCAGTTGTTGGTAGGTGATATTGCCCAGCATGGGATCGTTGGATGATGGCAACATGCCCGTCGGGCCAATGGAGCCAGCTACAAAGCGCGGCTGCTGCGCGGTGCTGTAGCGGTCGGCCAGCCTTCTTGCAAGTTGCGCGGCTGTCAGGTTAACCTCACGCGTGTATTTGCCCAGTCCATACTCGTCCAGTTTGAGGCGGCTGGCAGTGAACGAATCGGTTTCGATGACATCGCACCCTACTTCGAGGAAGCCGCTATGGATTTCTTCAATCACAGAGGGTTTCGTCAGCACGAGGTATTCGTTGCAGCCCTCGCTGGCCTGTCCGCCGTAGTCCTGCGCGGTCAGTTGATAACTTTGTATGTTGGTACCCATCGCGCCATCAAAGATGAGGACGCGCTGTGCCAGGGCATCAAGATAATTACTCATCGAACCCTCCAATCAACCCGTATAAGAGAAGGTGTGATTCTGTCACACTCAGGAAAAGCCGTAAAAAGGAGTAGTCAAGTAATTTAAGCTACGGAGTCAGGAATCGGGATGTCCATATACTCTGCCATTGTTTGTGAGGCGGGAATTGGTTCTCGATCCTCGATCATGCCCTCTAGATGCATTTTAAGAGCACTTCGCATATTCCCTTTGACCTCATCGAGTGTTTTACCAGTTGCTACACATCCAGGAAGATCAGGCACAAAAGCACTATAATTACGTTTACCCTTTTCAATGATGATAAGAAATCGATGCATATTCTTCCTTCCTTTCAATTCGTAGCTGATTATTTCTTTTTGAGTTGTGCTTGCTTGAATATGCTTGCAAGTGTTTTTGGATGCACGTCATCTGCCGGGTGTCCTGCAATAGTGACGCGACCTGACCTGGTCGGATGCTTGTACTGACGATGACTTCCTACTGTTTTGACCAGGGACCAGCCATCAGCTTCTACTAACTTAATAACATCACGTACTTTCATCTACAATACTAACCAACTTGCTCATTTTATTTTCTGCCAGCAATTTGTATTACTCAGCAAGTGCGTTTACCAGTTCCCGGCAGAAGTGCGGAATATCCTCAACCACGCGTCCCCAAACCATGTGGCCTTCGCGGAATGCTGGTTCGTTGACCCAGATGCCGCCAGCGTTGGTGATGTCGTCTTTGATGCCGGTTGAGCCAACGGCTTTGCGCCCGCGCAGGATACCTGCCGAGATGGGAACCCAGCCGCCGTGACAGATAGTGGCGATAATCTTGCGCTGCGCATCCATGTCGCGTACCAGTTGCAGCAAGCGCTGATTGCGGCGTAGTTTATCGGGTGCCCAGCCGCCGGGGATCACCAGTCCATCCAGTTCATTGGCCCCGGGCGCTTCATCGATGCCAACATCGGGGGTCATTTCCAGGCCATTTTTACCGCGCACGGTGTGTGTGTTTAATCCAATGACGATGACCCTGGCTCCTTCTTCCTGAAGTCGCATCAGGGGAACCCAGAACTCTAAATCTTCGACGCCTTCGGCGAGAAAATAGCCGATAGTTTTTCCTTGCAAGCGCATGGTATCATCCTGCTCTTTCTAGTTGGTGTCAGCCTCTCATACATGATTATACCACGCGTTTGCTGTTAGAAATGTCGTTACGCGTCTTTAGGGGTAAAGGATGGTAATCATCCAGGGATTTTACCCAGTCAAATTCACTTTGCACGGCTCTACACATTTTTGTATCTAAAGTCCAAAGTTCGCATTCTTCGTATTCTGCCAGCGCGAGGTATTGTGTATCATATGCAGCAGGAAGCCCAAAGCGTTGTGAAGGTGCCATTGCCCGCAAATAAAGTATTGGTTTATGTGAAGAGACAAGCACCACTGTTCGAAGGATCATATTTATTCCGCTTCGCGCAGTATCAACGCTGATCCTCTTTGCTCGCGTTTCTCGGTGAAGTATATTGGTGGCTTCATAAATCAGCACTGATGGCGCGAGGACAAGAACCTGATGTTTTTGAACAGTAGATTTGATCTATAATCCCGCATCCGTACTCACCACAACATTAACCCCGCGTTCCTGCATCTTCGTTAACTCCTCTTCAGCCAGCGCGTCGAAATCGACGAGGGGATGCTGCACAGAACTGGTGCAGTCTTTGAGGAAGTAGAGTTTGCGCAGCATGTCGGGTTGGTCGGCGTAGCGTTCAACGAGTTGGCGTTCGGTTTCCAGCACGCAGTGTGATTTGGCTTCCCCGGTGATATAGACTTTATCATGCTGCATT
>DATLSI010000172.1:0-32138 GCA_035534255.1 Ktedonobacteraceae bacterium
AGCAGGCCAATGACAACGACTACCCGATCATCAGCATCCAGGCTTTCAGCGTATCCGCGCCCGCGTATACTTGGCGCGAAGACAGAAGTTCCGCTCTTTGATGGAAAATCTGTACGGTATGTTAATCTCGACAGCGCGGCCAGCACGCCGCCGTTGGTGCGGGTGCAGCAGGCGGTAGATCGGTTCGCGCCCTGGTATTCGAGCGTGCATCGCGGCGCTGGCTACAAGTCGCGCCTTTCGACGCACCTGTACGAGCACGCGCGTGACGTGGTCATGCGTTTTACGGGAGCCAGCCCGGCAACGCACGAGGTTGTATTTGTGCGCAATACCACCGAGGCTTTGAACTTGCTGGCGCACCGCATCATTCTTGAACCAGGCGAACTGGTCTTAACGACGCGCATGGAGCATCATTCTAACCTGCTGCCCTGGTATCGCACTCCGCACGAGTTTATCGAGTTGACCTCTGATGGCTGCATCGACCTGGTAGACCTGGAACAGCGTTTGATCGCGCACGAGGGCAAGGTGCGACTGGTAACGGTGAGCGCGGCCTCCAATGTAACAGGAGTTTTACCTGATATCAGGCGTATCGCTCGATTGGCGCACGCGCATGGCGCGCTTATCGCGGCGGATGTGGCGCAGCTCGCACCACATCGCGCGCTTTCCATAGGCGCGTTCGGTGATGCGGAGCGCATCGATATCATGGCCTTTTCGGGGCATAAGCTGTACGCTCCCTATGGGGCGGGCGCGCTGGTTGCTCCCTCTACTCTTTTCGCGGATGGCGAGCCGATGCTGGTAGGCGGTGGCACGGTCTGCCTGGTGACGCGTTCCGGTGTGGCCTGGGCCAGTGGCGCGGAGCTTGAAGAGGCTGGCTCGCCCAACGTGATAGGGGTGGTTGCGATGTCGGCGGCGCTGGAAGAGTTGATGCGCTACGGCATGCAGCGGGTTGCCGCGCACGAGCGAGAATTGACCCGTTATGCCATCAAGCGCCTGAGGGCTATTCCTGGTATCACGCTGTATGGGCCATCCTGGGATGCCGTGCTTGCAGGCGACGAGGATCGCCTGGGTGTGTTCTCTTTCAACATCGAGGGTCATTCCTACGTTGAAGTGGCGTCAGTGCTGGCTAACGAATGGGGTACCGGCGTGCGCAGCGGCTGTTTCTGCGCTCACCAGTATGTCGCGTTCCTGCTGGGCATCTCGGACGCCGACTCAGCCGATTCGCGTGATCGGCTCATTTCCGGCCTGCCGGTTGATCTGCCCGGTATGGTGCGTGCCAGCCTGGGCCTTGCCAATACGAAAGACGATATAGACCGATTGATTGCCGGGTTGACCGCTATTGCTAAAGGTGATATCCGCGCGCGCTACGTACAGACGGCCAGTGGCGACCTGGAACCGGCAGACACAACCCACGAGTTTGCGGCACACGGCGAAAGCCTTTTGTGACAGTAGCATTGAATTATTGCCAGGGCGACTCTCGCGGTCGCCCTGGCTCGCGGTCCTTCCGGGTAGATTGTAGGGACGCGATTGATCGCGTCCGCGTGGGCGAGTGTCGGCGTGAGCGGACGCGATCAATCGCGTCCCTACAATCTACCGTATTTTTCACCCCGAAGGATATAGACCCTCGCCCTGGAAGTCTTGACTTTGCTCGTCTAGTGGAGTACCATAGCGTCGCCTGGTAACAATCGTTACCGCAATAACCTCAAATTATCGGGGGTCTCAATTCATGCACGACCGTGAAGCTGTGCGTTGGTTGCAGCTGACGTATAAAGTGCCCAGTGAACCTTCACAAAAGCGCGTATGGGTCTGGCGTCGGCTGCAAAATCTGGGAGCGTTTGCTCTGCAAAACTCGGTCTATTTACTCCCATTTTCTGAAGATGTCGAGAAACAGTTTCGCCAGCTTGTTCAGGAAATCCGCGATATGGGCGGAGAGTCGAGCATCTTTTCGGTGGTTGCGCTGGATGCCGCCGACGAACGACGCATCTTACAGGTGATTACCGATGCGCGCAGCGACGAGTATATGACCGTCGAAAAAGTCTGCAAGCGTTTCCTGGCGAAGGCTATGACCGTGGTAGAGACCCAGGGCTGGAATGACCAGGTGCATGCTGAGTTTGCCGAAGTGCTTGAAAAGGTTCACGTCCTCTTCCGCACAGCTAAACGCCACGATATGCTTGGCTCCCTGACATCGGGTAAGCGAGCCGATGCCGCCGAGTCCCTTTCCGCCTGCGAGCAGGTTTTCCGCGTTCTGCTCGATCAGGAATACTCAAAAGCTCGCCGCCTCCTGGAACTCCACCACGACCTATTGCCCCCTGAGAGTGGAAATGAAAGCGTTGGGGTCAGCCAATCGCTGGTGGCGCAAACAGAAATAAAGCAGACCAGTCATGTCGGAGAAGAGCAGGGCATGCCGGATTTGCCGATATAGTTTGCAAGGCGGAATGTACGGGAACTTCATTATTTTTTGCGATCAACATCATAGCAATTTTACCTGGTTTCAGGGTATACTATGTTCATGCAACCAAAGGGTGTACGTCTGCGTATAGTATAGTGTAGGTACACAAAAACATTGGTACCGAAAGAGTATCAAAGGGAAAAGGCTATGCAGAATCAACAGTATGTCCGGCAATCCAGCGGCGCGCAGGCGATCGCCATTGACAATCGTAAAGAGCTTGTCAAAATTCGTTTACTTCAATTAATGGCTGTCATTCTCACTGCCGCTTTTGCCGGGGGACTTCGGCTCATCTTTGTCCACTAGGCATGTAAGCGACAGTTAACAATATAAATACAAATGCAAAGGACACCTTACAAAAGGTGTCTTTTTGTTTCTCTCAAGGAGTATGGGCGACCCTTGCGGTCTGCCTGTAGAATGAGTACAATCGATATTATTCATAAACATTATGTGGAAGCGAGAGCCAGTTCTATGAATACACCTGTCCCTGGTCCCAAAACGACAATGTCTGTGCCGCCTTCCGGCGATTCCGTGCCGCGCCGCCTGATTGTTACGGCGGGCGTCGTGATTTTTGCCATTCGCGATTGGACGCTCTGGGCGCTGTTGCGTGATAGCCCCTGGGGTCCGCCCATGCGCCTGGTGCTGGGTAGCGAATCGGTGAACGACGCCGTTGATCGTACCGTCGAGGCGGTGTTGATGTGGCCGAACGAAGCAGCCTTATTTCAATTGAAAGCGGGCTGGCAGGAGCAGCAGGTCTACGTTTGGGGCGGTTCGGAGCAAGGCGCGTCCGTCTCGCTTATCCATAGCGTCTTGCTGCGCGCGAATCGAGACGAATTACGTCCAAATCTGCTTACACATGCCGTACCCAGTTTGCGTGTTGGCTGGAAGTCGATTGAGAAGATCGAGGCGGGCCAGCATGAACTGGATGCTGAGGTGCGCCCTGTGCTGGACACCGCTTTGCTTACGCTGCGCGCGCATATCCAACGCGACCCGGAAATTGTGTTGCGTTTCCTGGCCGATATGGGTTCTATGAGCCAGACGAATGGTAATGGCGACGAGTGGTGGAACCAGAATCTGAATGGACGTTCCAGTAAAGATACTCGCCCGGTAAGCATCGTGCGAGAGCCATCCGCCGGAGATGGTATACTCACCTTAGCTGAAGCTGCTCTGCTCTATCGCGCATTTTTCCCGCCTGATGAGCAGATCGACCTGTCGAACCTGCGGCGGCGTTTCCTGGCTTCGAAAAACCTGGAACCGTTCAACGAGGAACGCCCGGTGCGCGGCAAAGAGTTGGATTGGCGGCGCGTCAGCAAGGCATATCGCTATCACATAACATAGATTTGAGAAGAGGATGCAATGGCAAAGGTGACAACTGGCACCGGTGATACCGGCTATACGGGACTATTGGGCGAGCAGCGCGTGCCCAAGTACGATGCGCGACCGGACACGTTTGGCACGGTTGACGAGGCAACTTCCGCGTTAGGATTAGCGCGAGCGGCGGCAACCGATGCCAACGTTAAACAGATTATTTACCAGGTACAGCAGGAACTTTATCTTTTAATGGGCGAGCTGGCGACACCGCCCGAAAACTACGAAAAAATGGGACTGCGCATGACGGTTGAGCATGTGCAGCGACTTGAACAGGTCGAGAACACGCTCAAAGAAGAGGTAGAGATTCCCAACAAGTTTATCATCCCAGGCGACACGCTGGATGGGGCCGCGCTTGACCTTGCCCGTACCATTATTCGCCGGGCTGAACGCATGACGGTAAAATTGCTGCACGACGGCGTCATTCAAAATGGTGAAGTTGTGCGTTACCTCAATCGCCTTTCCGATCTCATCTTCATTCTAGCACGCTATATCGAGGTCAAATCGACGCTGGCAGAATTACCCGATACAAAATAGTCCTTAAACACAGCCTGTTTCTTGATTTATTAGAACATATGGACTATACTGTAGTGGGATGAAAGTAACGGGCTTTTGTCCATCAGATTTGACGAGTTCCGCTTATTTTTGAAAGGAGGAACACTCGTGGCAAACCCAATCGTGCATATCGAGATACCTGCTACCAACACTAGTGCAGCAGGGAAGTTTTACGGCGAGGTTTTTGGCTGGAAGATCGAAGCAGACCAGATGTACGGCTACGTACAGTTCCAGTCCGAGGGTGGTCCCGGCGGAGGTTTTGTCGATGTAGAGGGAGCAGCAGAGGGTCATATCCAGTATAAGCCCGACAGTCTGCTGGTGTATCTGGCTACCGATGATATTGATGCCACGCTCGCGATAGTAGAGGCGCACGGCGGTAAGACAGTGCTCCCCAAAACCGAGATTCCCCACGTTGGCTGGTTCGCCGTTTTCACCGATCCGAGCGGCAATCGTCTCGCGCTTTTCACGCCAGCGCCGCATGAGTAACTGAAACTCTCAATTGGTACATGTGTTTGAGGTCTTCTCTCCGCGCCGGTTAGACAGGGGAGAACGCCTCAATTTTATTTGCTGAATTTCTTAATAGATCTGAACCTGGCCTCCGTTTATTATAGCTGTAGTGCTCAGGTCTTATCCTGATTTCCTTAGTTGGCAGTCCATGATAACTCTGGCTACGAGTTGGTGTAGGCATCCTCTTCTGGCAATGTATTTCCCAAAGATGCTAAACAGATGCTCAAATGACGCTTAGCAGATGCTAAATTGACACTTCAGAAGGTATATTAAAAGACGCTTAAAAGACATCCGCCATGTATGCTTCGATTAGCACCTGATGAACGAGTTCGATTGAGATTGATGGAATTTGCTCCTACATCATTTTTTATAACGAAGGTGTTTATGGATGAGCTAGAACCAACCTCTCAATCGTTCATTATCAAAGTTTGGGTCGAAGAGCCTGCTAGCGCAGGGAGTCCAGGTATATGGCGCGGTCACATTACTTACGTGCCTAGCGGAGAGAGACGCTACTTGAGAAACCTGGATGATATCCTGGACTTCATTTCTCCTCATTTGGAGGATATGGGTGTCAAGCCTGGAATACGCTGGCGAGTGAGGTGCTGGTTCAAACGCGTGAAAAAGTGTGGTAAACGCTAATCGCTCTTTTGTCTATGAAGCGTGCGCATAACCTACGAGAAGACTCTCGATCTTTCCAGGAGAAAGAGCATGATTCGTGTGTGAGTCACGCCGAGCGTTTAGATCAGGGATTGCTCGGCAGCATATTCAGTCATTTGTCTGAAGTCTTTTTGAACATCGGTGGTTGGTCAGCCTATCAAGGTATGGCTAATCAATCCACCCAGCTCACCTAAGGAGGAGCGTAACATGCCTATCCAAAAAGTTCCAATCTGTCCAGTTGTCACCCATCAGTTTCTTGATGATCCCCCCGACGAGGGAGGCAGAGATCCATTCGTAGTGGGCGATCTGACTACTGGCGAACTTGCTAAATTCGTCAAAGCGAAGGTCTATGCGAGGGTCTGCCAGAGCCCGGTTGATCCAGAAGATGATGACACACCTGCGTCAAAAGTTATCGATGCGGATGAAACGTTTGCAATTGATGTGTATTGGAAATTGACAGGCCCATTAGTCCCTGCATTCTGCGGCAATTGGGCTGCTAAAATCTCCTTTGAGTCAGAAGGGCCAGATGACTGGGATTTTGAGATTGTGACAAGCTGCCCGATTCCATTTGGTTGTGCCCAACCTAACCAGAACAGGAATACGAGGATCTATCATGCCCGGTACACTGTTCCAGCAAATTTGGTAAAAAGCGTCGAAACCCTCCAGTATCTTCTCGTTGCGCCGAACGCAGAATTTTCCAAAGAGATAAATGTTCAATTTGGGCATTGATAGCACCTCCCTCTGGTGGATTATCATGACCCGCACAGCGTTGTGACACCAGGAAGTGGAGAACTTCGATTCTCGCTTTGAAATCAAAATCAATTGCCAATATATTTTGCATCCTATGCATTAACGTTATTGTGATTGGTTTTTTGTGTCCGAGTATCTTCAGGGTCTCCGTCCTCCGAGGTGAATTGTAGGGACGCGATTTATCGCGTCCGCGTTGGCGGGTGTCGGGGTGAGCGGACGCGATTTATCGCGTCCCTACAATCTACCGTATCTTTCACCAGGAAGGATATAGCCCCACCTTTTTTGCGGCTTGACTTGATTCGGTGGTTCTGGTTGCCCCGCGATAATTCGCTGAACTTTTACCTGCCCAGTATCGTTGTCGCTTGCGAAGACAGCAGTCCGCCGCTGCCATGTGCCACCGCCAGCCTTGCACCCTCGACCTGGCGCGGGCCGCACTGGCCGCGTAACTGGCGTACCGCTTCGATAATCAGGAAGATGCCGCGCATGCCGGGATGATTCGAGGAGAGGCCGCCGCCGTCGGTATTGATGGGCAATTGACCGCCGAGGGCGATACGTCCATTTTGCACGAATGCGCCACCTTCTGCTGCCGAGTACGTATACCGGCGGTTGTTTCAGGTCTCTGGTCGTTACAGAAGAAAACCGCCCATTCTGGGAAGGATGCAGGCAGGGCGTGTTTTTGCTGCAACAATGCGCAACATGCCAGGAGTACCAGTTTTATCCGCGCCTGTATTGCATGCATTGCGGCGCTGACACCTTGCGCTGGAATCAGGCCAGCGGGCGTGGCGTGATTTATACGTATACGATCATTCACCAGAACAAATCGCCCGAGTTTATCAATGATACGCCCTATAATATCGCCATCGTGCAGCTAGAAGAAGGTCCGAGGATCATGAGCAACATTGTTGATATTGCGCCCGATGGACTGCGGGTAGATCTTGCGGTGACGGTGGTATTTGATGCTGTTTCGGATACGATGAGTGTTCCGCGTTTCAAGCCTCTCGCGTAAAATGTGAACTACTTCATATTCTGAACGTGAACGAACACCCTATAATAATAGTGGTGTGTGCTTTCATGACCGTAAAATTGATGAGTATTCTTCTTAAAACGAAACAAAACATCTTTTGTCTGCATTATCCTTTTTAAGAGGAACTGAATTCAGCCTCAACTGAATACTGGGAGCCGTATGAACGTACTGGAAAACGAGCCCCAACTTACTCTCGAAGCGTGCAAAGGTTCGATGGTGGCGTTCGAAGCGCTTGTGGTCTACTATGAACCACGTATCAGGCGAATGTTGTATAGCCTGACACAGGATAGCCAGTTGACGCAGGACCTTTGTCAGGAGACCTTCCTGGCGGCCTATCGCGCTCTGCCACGCATGAGTGGAGAGGAGTTGCGCTTCGCTCCCTGGCTCTATCGAATCGCGCTTAACCAGGTTCGCAGCGAATGGAGAAGACATAAGCATGTCTCTGTCGTACCGTTTCCGACGCCGATGGGCAATGGAGATGAGGTATTTGATGATACTGGCGAGGCATGTCTGGAGAGCGGTGAATATTTCGAGGAGCAAGTGGTGCAGCGTGATTTGATAGATCGGGTAATGACGCAACTACCGCCGGCTTCGGCTATGTGCTTATTGCTTGATGCCGAGGGGTTCTCCTATCGTGAGATCGCGGAAACGCTGCAAGATACACTTTCTGCTGTGCGTAGTCGTCTTTCACGCGCGCGTCAGACGTTTCAGCGACTCTACAGAACACTCGAGGAGGAAGGACGGTCATGAAGTATTCCGATGCAGACGCTTTGCCGCCGTGCGAATTCAGCGCGCATTGTGTGCTTCTGTTGGATGATCTGGATGGGCCAGATAGCGCGCACGCAGTTAAGCGGGTCTTCTCAAGCGTGGATGATAGGCAGGATGAGCAACGTGTAGAAGAATTGCGCGTCCACCTGCCCACCTGCCCCACTTGCTCAGCGACGCTTGCCTGCGCGCGCCAGGAAAGATCGTGGCAGCGCGCGGCATTGGGCCATTACCTCGTCGAGTCCGAAGCCAGGGTTCCTTCAACAACTACGCGTATTTTCGCCGTGTTAGAGCAAGAATCGCTGGAGCAGACTGAGCAAGCATCCGCGCCTCCAAAACGCCAGGGCTATATACTCCCAGAAATTCTGGTGCCGCTATCTTTGCCAAAAGGCAACGGTAACGGCAACGGTCATCACAGCTCTGTGGTCGGTCAGCAGTCGTTGAGACTGTCAAATCACTGGGTGCGCAACGGATTTGCCCTCGCGGCGGCGGCGGCGCTGATCTTCGCGGCTGCCGGCGTTTTCGGCCACTTTTTGCTCCGTTCTTCTGCGGATAAGCCGCTCACGCAGCCCAAAAGCTGGCCTTCAGTGCTTTTAGGTGTGTCACTGCTCTCCACAATTCCAGGTGTAGTCAGGCTCACCAATGTGTATAATGTCGATACGATGAGCGGGCAGAGCGAACAATTAACGCCACCCATCCAATCCTCTGAAGAGGTGCGCTATGAAACCGTATCTCCCAATGGTCAGGATATGCTCTTCCACTTCTCAAATCAAGGTCAGACCATCTATACAACTTTACAGACGGTGAATAGCGGAGGCTATGTCACAAAGGTGCCTGATGATGATGCCAGCAATGCGATCTGGATGGATAATGAGCATATTCTCGTCGCGCACGTGCATAGCGGCGTTGTGGAACTGGATATTCATAGCGGCCTGCCTGTGCAAAAATATGCATCGCTGACGCTGCTGGTGAATACACACCTGCTCTTCTACTATGCGCCTTATCTCTACTTCCAGAATGCGCGACAAACGATCATGTATCGCAGCAACCTGCAAACGGGGGAACGGCAGCAATTGACGCCCGACACGGGCGCTCTGAATTTTACTCCCTGTATTATGAATCCGTCTGGTTCAAGCATGTATTGTGAAGCGCAGAGTAACCAGTTCTCGCGCACGGGTCCCGGTCTTTACATGGTGAGTAGCGATGGGTCAGGGGTACAACCGCTCGACCGCAGAGGCGCGTTGCTCGGTTTTGCCTCTGACCATGCGCTCCTTTTCTTGCAGATCGCATTGAATAACAACCAGGTAATGAAGTTAGGGCAAACGCCGAAGCAAGACAGGGTGTTGATGAAAAATGCAGCCCCGCCAACGGCATTGATTGGGCCAGGCGACGCCATGCTGGCTCCCGATGGTCACGGCTTGATTGTGCAGGATAGCAACCAGAACGATAAGTCACGCGGGGTCTGGTATGATGATCTCACGACACAAACTTCGCGCAAGCTCTTAACCTTCGCCCCCGGCTCTGATGCCTACTTGATCGGCTGGGACCAACTGCCAGTGAAGGGAAAAGCGCCCGCGCCGGGTGTCACAACGCCGCTGGCGATGGTACAGGATTCCCCGGCAATACGCCGCTCTGAATCTATTGTATCTGGCGACGTTGTTGATGCCAGGGAGACTATATCCTTCCGGGTGAAAGATACGGTAGATTGTAGGGACGCGATAAATCGCGTCCGGGTGGGCGAGTGTCCGGCGTGAGCGGACGCGATAAATCGCGTCCCTACAATTCACCCAGATGGACGGAGACCCTGCCAGGACGGAGCTATATGTATGAGAGCAGCGGCTTAAAACTGGTAGGCTCGCGGCTGCATACGCGTCCATATTCTGATCTCGCGTATACCTGCTTCGCGCAGGATTTCTTCTGAAAGCTGGTGCGCCTGCGCGACCCTGGCCGGGTTGTGCGCGTCTGATCCTACACTGACGGGCGTGTTGTGCTGGGCGCAGGCTCTGGCAAGCTTGCGCACGAGACCGGGATAGTGTAGCACGTCATGGCCGTTGATCTCCAGCGCTACATTATGACGCGTGGCTTCCTCTGCCAGTTGCTGAAGCTCATCATCAAAAGTTGGTGGGAGAAAAGCATTTTCGGTACGCATGCGCACCGGGTGGCTGATCATGCTGAACGCGCCGCATGCTACGGCTTCTCGCAATAACGTGAAGTAGCGCAGCCAGCGCGCCTCACCAGTTTCCCGGTGAGAAATGTTGTCATCTTCGAAGAGTATGCCATCGACTTCATGCACCGACCCGATCAAGAAATCCCAGTCATGTCCCGCCAGAAATGGTTGGATACGTTCATTCAGACCCGGTATGAAGTCAACCTCAAGTCCCAGGTGTGTCTCAATGTTGGCCTGTTGCCCCGCGGCGCGTACCGCTTCGCTATAGGCGGCGAATGAGAGCAGGGGACCCTCCAGCGGCATGTGTCGCAGTGTGGGTTGAGCCTCCGTCATCTGGAAGATATGCTCTGAAAGGCCGAGTACGCGCAGCCCTTTAGCCCTGGCTGCCTGTGCCATCTGCAGAGCGGAACTGCGCGCGACGTGACTATGGAAATCGGTGTCGATGGTCATGCGGGTATTTACTCCTTATAACAGGTGCGTCGTGTGTATCATAAAGAATACCACACCATTCTTACCTGGAAGGTTCTCAACAGACCAGACGAATAAGATATAATATATACCTGCTCTCATAAACTGTCGAGTAGGTTTGTACAACGGCTATTGTAATCCAGGAAGGATGGTCTTGTATGGCACGTTCCTCTTCCGCCGAGCACGTCGTCATCATTGGTGGTGGTGCCACCAGCGCACTTATCGCCGTTGGACTGGCAGAGCGAGGTTTCCGTGTGACGGTACTGGAAAAGGCACAATTGGGCAATGGTTCTTCCAGCCGTTCTGCGGCAGGTATTCGAGCACAGTTCAGCACTGAAGAGACGGTGGTCGGGATGCAATATAGTGAGTGGTGGTACAGCCACTTCCATGACCTCTTGCACAGTCCTACTGATACCCGTCAGCAACCTGTTATGCGCCAGAACGGCTACCTGTTTCTCTACGAAGCCCCCGACGCGATCCCTGCATGGCAACCTCGCAGACAACACGAGGTTGCTCAGATTTGGCACCATGCACAAACGGCAGCAAGCATGCAGCAACGTCTTGGGCTTCCTGTTGAAGTGCTGACACCACAGATCATCCAGGAACGCTGGCCTTATCTCAGCCCTGACCGTTTGACAGGAGCGACCTGGTGTCCGACCGACGGCTTCCTGATGCCTCATATGATCTACAATGAAGGGTTCCGACGGGCAAAAGAACTGGGCGTTCAAGTCCAACAGCATACCGAGGTTCTTGGTGCCATACTGCGTGCTGATCGCATAAGTGCGCTGGTGACAAACAAGGGAACGATTGAGGCTGATTGGTTCGTCAACGCAACCAATGCCTGGGCACCTCGCCTCAGCCCACGCATTGGCGGTATGACACTGGCTGTCTCGCCACTCAAACGCTATCTCTACTTTCTGAAGCCTTCGCAGCCTGTCATGGATGCAACAGCATGGCACCAACTCCCCATGATTATCTACGGTGTAGGGAAACATCGAGGAGCGCACTCAAGACCAGAACACGACCTCTTGTTGCTCGCCTGGGGGCATGAGACTGAGTCAGAGGCACATTTCAGCGATGCTGACCAGGATCACATTGACCCACCATTTCGCCATGATAACGGCATTGACAACTATGGGTATGCCATTCTCGAACAAGTAGAGCAGTTTTCTCCCTTGCTTGCTAACTCAGGAGGCTTAATAGCGACAACCTGTGGATTCTATGGCACCACACCTGACGCCAACCCGCTCATCGGTCGCGACACGCATCAGCAGAACCTCGTCCACGCGGTTGGCTTCTCAGGGCATGGTCTGATGCACGCTCCTATTACGGCGCTTCTGGTCGAAGCTATGCTTACTGGCAATGTCGATCATGGCCGTGTCCGCATCCCTGCCCCATTCGATCATGCTAGCATCGACCTCAACACGTTTAATCCTGGACGTAATTTTGAGAGTTCACATCGAGAGGCGCTAGTCTTATAATGCATCAAACGATGTACCCGCTAGTCTATTTCAAGGAAATGAAATGGCAAAGACTATTCACGGAACCTGTGTATATTGTGGCGAGATTGACGATTTGACTAAAGATCATGTTATTCCTCAATGCTTTTTTCCTGATGGTATTCCCGCAAATGCACCCAAAGTGCGCCGCGCATCGAGAGGGAATACGCGAGCGAAGCACCGACAACGCCGCCGCCAATAATCACGATATCCACTGCGCGCATCAGTGGTTCACCACAGCTATGGTAAATCCATCGGTATAGTCGTCGTCCATAGCCAGGGCGAGTGAAGTCAGGCGCGGGTCGCTGGCAACACGCCTGTTGTATTCAACGATGCCTTCGGTATAGTCGTTCTGTGGAGGTAGAAAGCCCTGACCCTGGCGTATGCAGTTGTCCGCCACGATAATGCTGCCCGGCCGTGTGAGGCGCAAGGCGTGTTCCAGGTATTGGGGATAGGGTTCTTTGTCGGCGTCGATGAAGACGAGATCGAAGGGAGCCTCGCTTTGCAGCGTGGGGAGCAGGTCGAGCGCATTGCCCACGCGTACCTCTGTGCGGTCGCCGACACCCGCCTTCGCGAAAGAGTTGCGCACGACGGCAGCGTGCGCCGGGTTAATTTCCAGCGTAATCAGGCGTCCGCCTTGAGGCAGCGCGCGCGCCAACCAGATACCGCTATAGCCGCCCAGAGAGCCAATTTCCAGAATTTTGCACGCATTACAGGCGACGGCCAGCAGTTGTAACAGCTTGCCCTGAATGGGCGAGATTTGAATTTCAGGCAGGCCGGTCTCTTTGGCGGAGGTCAGGGCATTGCGTAATCCCTCGTCCTCTGGCGCAAATGTTTTGATAATGGCCTCCTGGATTTGTTGTTGCAACTGTGCTAACTCTGAATTGCTGGATGACATGAAATATCCTTTCTGTTGTTATACGCTGGCGTTTTCGTAACTGGGATTGGCCAGGATTCGTTCAATCCATTTGATATCAATGGCTGCTTTACAATGCGTGAAAATATCACGCGCTTTGTGCAGGTAATCGAGTCCGCGCTGGAAGTCTGACTCGCCCAGGCGACTGCGTTGCAGCAATGTGACTCCGTAACCTTGCAGGGCGCGGGCGTAGTCCAGGCGCATCTCGTGGCTGGAGAAGATATCAAGTGCCTGCTCGAAAAACGCGTCGGCCCCGGTGGCGCTTCCCTGAGCAGCTAATATCCTGCCAAGCAGGCGTTGCGAGCGCGCCAGCAGGCGTGTAAGTTCGTGTTCCCGCGCGTCTTGCATGTTCTGCAATGCCATGTGGCGCGCGCGCTCGACTTCACCAGACAGAAAATAAGCGCATGCCAGGTTGAGATGTCCCTCAATGGATACTTCCGTATCCAGCCCTTCGAGGGCTAAGGCTCTCTCTAATGCCAGGCGAGCGCGAGCGAGGATGCCTGCGCAACTGCCTGTTTGCAGCGTATCAGATGTATCCACGTTGATGAAGGTAGCATTGCTTACCTCGATGGCTCTGGAGATGCGCCAGTCACCCAGGGCAACCAGGGCAAAACCGGTGTAACGCGCGCTTTTGATGGCGCGCCCCAGCGCGAGACCGCGCCGGATATGCTTCAGCGCGCCCTGCATATTGCCCTGATCCTGTAGTACACTGGCCAGGACTACGTTGCTGAAACAGACCTGCTCCCTGTCGTTGATGCGTTCGGCAACAGTGATACTGCGCCGGAACCACTCTTCCGCTTCTATAAGATCACCGCAGCGCGCCGCCACATCGCCGAGGTTGCCCGTCACGAAGGTCACATTTGGTTGATCGTTGTAGCGTTCGGCCATGCTCAAGGCGCGCTGGAAGTAGGTGCGAGCAATATCATTTTCCGCGCGCATGGCATGGACAGCGCCCAGGTTCCCGTAGACTATGGTCAGGGCGGCTCCCTCGCCATGCTGCTCGAAAATAGTTAACGTGCGTTTCAAATGCGCGAGCGCCTCGCTGCTCTGACCAAGTGTAGCCGCGATGATGCCGAGTATTTCGTGGCAGCGTCCGAGTTCAATCGGGTCGCCGATCATGGCAAGCGCGGTGCGGGTCGGCAATTCAGAAGAGGTGATTGGCAGGGGACCCGGTGGCTGGTTTTGCATGGCCTGTTCGAGCATTTCGAGGGCTTCCTGCCCGTAACGCCGCGCCTCGTCGTAGTTGCCACGCCGCCAGCTTATATTGCCATGTTGCAGGTGCAGGCAAGCCCAGGCCGCGCCAGAAGTTATGCCAGCCTCCTGCATCACCATTTTACCGTGCTGGAAGCACTGCCAGGCCTGGTCGAAGTCGGCGGTTTCCGCCCAGGCGCGCCCGATCTCTCGCCAGATGAGCGCCTGCCTCTGCGCTTCGAGCTGCCTCTGGCGATGTGCGGTCTGCGGGTTGAGTTCTAGCTGGTCTGGATGATACTGGGCGCGCAGGGCAAGCACCCGCTCGTAGAGATGGCGGTTTTCTGCATAATTGCCATGGATGTTGTTGCACTCGGCTACCCGCTCTAAGAGGCTTGCGAGGTGTAAAGGGTCCTCGACTTCCTGTGTCCTGGTACTATCGCGGCGAGAAATGGCTGTGATAGCCTCGCGGTAGTAGTGTTCCGCCTCCGAATAGGCGGAGAGAGAAAACGCGCGATTGGCGGCGAGTTCGGCGTAGCGCGCGATCAAAGCGGGATTGCTGCCCCCTTTACTCAGGTGGTGAGTGATGGCGGCTGCTACCTCCTCTTCGTTGCCGGGATGCGCCTGCATGAGCGCGTTGGCAGCGCGCCGGTGCAACTGCGCGCGCCTGGCGGCGGAGAGGCGCTCGTACAGGTGACTGACAATCAGTGGATGCCAGAAATTGTAGGTGATGTGGGTGCCTTTTCCCTCTTCTGTCAGCAACCCGGCTCGCAGGGCTTCTTCGAGCAGGTCGAGAATGATGTCTTCGTTGGTACCCTGATTCCCTACTATATAAACTAGCTGGCTGAACTCGAACGAACCTCCGAGTACTGCGACCTTGCCCAGCAATGCCTGGCAATCGCTACTGAGCCTGCTGAGGCGGCGATCAAGCACTGCTGTAATAGTTTCCGGCATAGCAGAGGCCAGGGATGGCGTGCCTGGTCTGTCTTTTTGACCAGCTTGCGCGGGAAGTGCGCGCGTTTCAAGGTCGTCGGGGTGGCTAAGCTGCGCGCTTTCACTGACGCGCGCCAGTTCTTCCGCGAAAAAGGGATTGCCGCCGGCCTGTGATTGTATGCTTTTGATGATGCCCTGTGGCAGGTGAGCTAGCAGAGATTCAATTTGTCTGTCATCCAGGGGTTGCACGGGCAAGGTGATGAGCGCCTGTTCGCGTCGCAGGTCGTTGAGCAGGGGGCGCAGGTTTGATGTGGGTGCCAGTTCTATGTCGCGGCAGGTTGCCACAATAGCAATGCGCTCGTTCTGGATATGGCGGACAATGTAAGCGAGCAGCTCCAGGCTGCTGTCGTCGGTCCAGTGCAGGTCATCCAGCACTATTAAGAGCGGAGTGGAGCGACCGATGATACAGAGCAAAGTAGTGGTAGCCTCCCACAGGTGCAGGCGTTCCTGTTCGGGAGTAAGCGTCGCTGCAGATCTGATAGGAGAAATGTCGAGCGCCTGTTGCGCGGCCAGTTCTGGCACAAGCGTACACAACCTCGCGAGTTTAGCGTTTGCCATTGCGGAGGCGTTGACGCTCCCGGCGGAGGAATACTCTCCTTCATTCCTCTCTTCTGACTCCAGACTCTCCAGCAGAAATTCTGTGGTAACGTCTTTGAGGAGGACGCGTAGAATTTCGGTCCAGAGGCGATAGGGAATAGTTCTCTCCTGTTCATAGGCGTGCGCCCAGACGACTGACCAGTCGCGTAAGTGGGCTTCGTAGCTTATTTCCTCTGCCAGCCGTGTTTTGCCTATGCCAGATTCTCCCATCAGCAACGTGAGGTGCGTTAGCTTTTGTGTATTGACAGAAGAGGACGCGCGAACTGTGGCCTTTTCCAGGCTAAGCAGGAATTGTTGCATGGTGGTCAGTTCGCGTTCTCGTCCTATCAATTTGCTCTGATTATGACGGCCTAGCTGTAGGGCGGGACGTTGAAAGCCCACAGAAAGAGGTCTCGGCGCACCTGCACCAGCCTGCACAAGGTGCGCAGGCTGCGCGGGCTGCGAAATGGGAGATGCGGGCGTGTCCAGAGAACTTGCCATCTGAAATGTTCCATTGCGTAGAGCAGCGTAAAGTTCGCTCGTCTCCGGTAAAGGATCGCTCTCGTACTCTCGCGAGAGCGCGTCTACCAGGTGGCGATAGACGCGCAGGGCTTCTCCCCGCCGGTCAAGTTGCGTGAGGATAATCATCAGACGACGCACTGCCGTTTCATGCGTCGGGTCGGCGTTGAGCAGCCTATCAAGCGGCTCTATAGCGCTGGTGAGCGCGCCGCGCGCCACGCGCAGCTCGGCCAGTTTGAGCAACAGGCCCATCCAACCCCGGCGCAACGACTCTCGGCGCGGCGCGGCCCATCCGGAATAGAGTTCTTCCAGCAGATAATCTCCGCCGTAGAGTTTGGACGCCTCCTCAAGTAGTTGCTCCGCCTGTAGCGGGTCGCTGGTGGCGTTGGCTTTGTTCAGCAGGCTCTCAAATTCGTCCGCGTCTACCCATATGTGGTTGGCGCCGGCCAGTAGTAAGATATCACGTTCCAGGCGTAACAAACGCGAGGCGGCAGGGCGTGTGATTTCAGGCTCAAGTACCTGGCGAACCTCGTGGACGGCTCCGTTCAAGCGGTTGGCGGCGGTTTCGATCTCAAGATCGGGCCACAGCGCCTCCATAGCCTGCTCTCTGCCTATGCGCCTGCCACTGGCGCTTAATAGACATCCCAGCAGCGCGCGCGCGCGCCGGCGGTGCCACATGCGATTCGTGACCGCCTGCCACTCGTTGCAATGACTACGCTCGATGTGCAGTTGTCCAAGCAGGTAAATACGCAGAAGTGGGAGATGTGTTTGTTCGGAATTAGTGTTAGGACTGGTTGGCATAGCGCGCTCAAGCTCGCGCGTTGCGGATTGCTCGTTTTTAGCTGTCAGTTCACTCTGAGCGAACTCGATGCCGGCGGGCGGGTGAATACCAATGTACTTACTGATAGTGCGACCATTCGCGCTCCAGTAGGCATACCAGTAAGGCCCATGACCGGCTCCCTCTTTGCATTTACGGCATCGCTGCTTACCACAGCGCGTAAATTGTTGGCGGTAAGTAACCTTATTATTCATATGCCCGAACCAATCCCCCCGGAGATGTTGATAGAAGAGTAGCTCCTATGTCTTACAGAAGACAACTTTATTATAACCTATCCCGTAGAGAGTTCACAAATGTTTTAGCGGTTTTTCTCACCTGCCAGGGAATATTCACTGAGGTTCTCCGTCCTTCCGGGTGCTTTGTAGGGACGCGATTTATCGCGTCCGCGTGGGCGAGTGTCGGCGTGGGCGGACGCGATCAATCGCGTCCCTACAAATGTGCGTCCTTTTTCACCCGGAAGGACGGAGAACCTTCACTGATCGAGGCTTGACTCTCGACTGTTCAACATATATACTCAATATATGAGTACTTAATCAATAAGTGCTGGTGTTGCGGTAAAGCAGAATTGCGCTTCATCGTCATAGCAATGCTGGCATGGGCGTACCTGATGCAGCGGGTTGGAGAAGTACTCATTTTTTGTGCTCTTGTGAAAGCTTGACCTACGTGAAAACAGTACACCCGCGCTGTCCAAGTTGTTGAAGCCACGCGGGGCTTACAGTCAGGCGCGCTGTTCTTTTTCGGCGGCGCGCTGCGCGCTTGTTCGCACGAGGGGGTTAGCATCGGATTGCAGGGTTCGTAAGGTATCCTGCGCTTCGGGCAGGTTCATGCGGGCGAGAATAGTTGTGATGCGCTGGCGGCGTTCGCTGTCGGAATGCTTCGCCCATTGCAGAGCGACGGGAAGCAGGTATGTTGCGATTTCTGGATCGTCAAGAGTAGGCAGTTCGCTAAAAATCATCACCAGTATATCTTGCGTGTAGTCGTCAACGTGAGCGAACAGGGGAGCCAGTGGGTAAAAAACGCTGTTGGCGGGGTATACTTCCCAGGTGAATGCTGCATAGGGGTAGCGAAATGGCCAGAAACAATCGACGATCATTTTGAGATAGGCTGCGCGTTCATGCTTATCAAGCTGGCTTTCTCGCATTGCTGATGTAACCAGCGTCACGAAGACCTGTTCAGGTTGAGGAAGATGGGCCGCTTGAGTGAGCATACGCAGCCAGCCAGCCGCTTCAAGGCGCAGGGTACGCTGCTCAGATTGAAGGACGTGAGTGGTCAGGATATCCGCCAGGCGTTCCTGGAATAGTGTTTGTTCCGCTTTAGGAAGGTTCCAGAGTTTGGACTGGAGCTTATTGACCAGCTTGTTCAATTGTCGAGGAGTGTTCGTCTTCTCGATTTGTTGCAAAAATTCGGTGATTGAGGAGTTTGTTGCATGACGAAATTGCCGCAGCAGATCAATCACCTTGTTTTGCGAAGGATGATCGAGATGTCCTCTGAAGCTCGCTGCTGGAACAGAAAACTGTGCTGATTGAGACTGATTCATAAAATGCTTACCCTTCACCGCATTACCCCACCGCTACCAACCAATAACACAGGAGTAAATGTAACGAATGTTACAAGCATTTTAAATGAAATGTGGTGTTTTGTCAAGTATGTCATCAAATCCCCTGCTTCAGCGTTAACATTCCCAACTACTCACTCTTACAGTATACACATAACGCAATATGAGGTTGATGCGACTCGACAAAACACCGCTATCACCGCGGCTTCTGCCGCGTATTATTATGATTTACGCCCTTTCAGCAAGAGGAAGTCGTTGGTAAAGCTCTCCAGGTGTCCATCTGGTGTGCGTTTCACCTCGAAGTAACGTTGGATACGTTCGTCGCTCTGCAAAACAAAACGTTCGAGTTGCGCTTTTTCGTTGTCCGGCAAATGAGCGCGCTTCGTCCAGTCGGCATACTCGTGGGATTTACGAAAAAATTCACGATCTTCGACGGTCAGGCCGGCCTGCTGGAAAAAAGTTATCCACTCTTCCACTGTGCAGGAGCGTCCATGAGATGGGTCGCGCCACTTTTCTACGCGGTTATCGAACTCGTCGAGTTGTGGGTCGGAGGGTGCCATGCAGTCGATGAGCAAGAAGATGCCGCCCACCTTCAAGACACGCGCCACTTCACGCACGAATTGCGCGAGGTTGGGGAAGTGGTGAGCCGCGATACGGCAGGTCACGCGGTCGAATGTGGCGTCCGCGAAGGGCAATTGTTCGGCGTCAGCTGCCTGAAAAACGGCGTTGGTGATGCCCTGATCCAGCAAAAATTCACGTGCCTTCTCAAGCATGCGTGGCGTCAGGTCTGTCACCGTCACCTGCGCGACGTATGGGGCGACTGCCAGCGCGGTATGTCCACCGCCCGTTGCGATATCAATCGCCTGTTGGCTGGCATCCCATTCACCCAGTTCGATCAATCGCAGCAGGTCGTCACCGGCGCGATGCGAAAAACTGGCGACGTAGCCCTCGGCAGTGCGCGAAAAATAGTCCTGCACCTGTGCTTTTTTGTCGTCGCTGGTCGGTTGTGGTGTGTTGCTCATAGATTGGTTGTACTTCCTTTACTGATTGGGTCTAGCCGTTTTTCCAGGGCGACCGCAAGGGTCGCCCCTACCATACCACGAGTGGGTCTGCGAAGCCGTCTATGGTAGGGACGACCCTTGCGGTCGCCCTTCGCGCTTATGGTGGCAAGCCGCGCCCTGGTCTCGACGCTTTACGGCTATCTGTGTTAAGATATGGCATGATATTTTATGCTTATTCTATCATATGACGGAATAGTTCAGTATGCCAAAGCTTGAAGGCTCGGTTGAAAGCATTGTCTTTCGCAACGAAGAGAATCACTACACGGTGGCGCGTTTTCGACCCAATGATAGCGGTCGCCTGTTTCGTGATGAACTGACCACCATCGTTGGCACGCTGCCCGGCGTGCAGGTTGGCGAGTTGTTGTCGGTGGAGGGCGAATGGGAGAAAGACCCCAAGTATGGGCGGCAATTGCACATCAGCAGTTTTGTGCAGCGTCTGCCCGCCTCGCCGGAGGGCATCACGCGCTACCTCGGTTCAGGGTTGATAAAGGGCATCGGGCCAAAGAAGGCTGAACGCATCGTGGCCCATTTTGGCGAGCAGACGCTGGCTATTATCGAACAGCAGCCCGAACGTTTGAGCGAGGTCAAGGGCATCAGCGTGAAAGATCGCGAGCAGATCATTTCATCCTGGTTAGAGCAGAACGAAGTCAAAGAACTGCACCTGTTCCTGCAATCGCACGAGGTCTCGATGAACCTGGCGACGCGCATATATAAACAGTATGGACAGGAGTCGATCAAAGTCATTCGCGAGAATCCTTACAAATTGGCACAAGATGTTAGCGGCATCGGTTTCCGCACGGCTGACGAGATAGCGGTCAAGCTGGGTTTGCCGCGTGACAGCATCCCTCGCCTGGCGACGGGACTCAAGTACGTGCTGGCTCAGGCGGCTAACGAAGATGGGCATTGTTTCATGCCTGAAAATGAACTGCTGCGCCGGGCTGGTGAGATTCTCGAAGCGCCGGGCGGTCTGCTGGCTGAGGCCATGGAGCAACTGAAAAACGAACGCGATATCTTCATCGAGCCACCTTTGCCTACGCAGTCAGCACAACATCCTCAGCCGTCGCAAGACGATGAGCCACCAGTCGATTGGTCGGAAATCGAAGAGCTAGAACCGCAGCAGCGCATCTATTTTGGCCCTTTCTGGCATGCTGAGAATGGTTCGTCGCGTCTCTTGCGAACCTTGTTGCGCACTGAGAGCAAGTTACAACCGGTTAGCCAGCAATACTGGCAGGCCGTCTTTGATTACCTGGCACAGAAACGCAATATGACCCTGACCGAGAAGCAGCGCGAAGCCGTGCAGATGGCCTACAACAAGAAGGTCAGCATCCTGACCGGCGGGCCGGGAACTGGTAAATCGACTTCGCTGCGCGCTTTGCTGATGGTGCTGCGCAAGCGTAATATTCAAGTGGCCCTGGCCGCGCCGACTGGCCGCGCTGCCAAGCGTCTCACCGAGGCGACCGGGGGAGCGGTAGGCTTCCAGGCTAAAACCCTGCATCGTTTGCTTGAATACGCGCCGCACGATAACAGCTTTCAGCGCAACGAAGAAAATCCCCTGCCCTACCAGTTTGTGATCGTCGATGAAGTTTCGATGGTCGATATCCTGCTTTTCTATCACCTGCTCAAGGCGCTGCCGCCCGACGCGCACCTCTTGCTGGTGGGCGATGCCGATCAATTGCCGCCGGTCGGTCCCGGCAACGTGCTGCGCGACCTGCTGCGCAGCGAAGCCATTCCCACCGTGCGTTTAACCGAACTCTTCCGCCAGGCGAAGGAGAGCCAGATTATCGTCAACGCGCACCGCATCAACGCAGGGCAGATGCCATCGCTGCAGCGCGAGCAGAAGACCGATTTCTTCTTCGTCTCCGAGGATGATCCTGTGCGCGCCCAGCGACTTTTGCTCGACTTCGTGCAGAATCGCATACCAAAGCACTACAAGCTCAATCCCATGACCGATATTCAGGTGCTCGCGCCCATGTATCGCGGCCCACTGGGTGTGACCAGCCTCAATGAAGAGTTGCAGGCGCGTCTCAATCCTGATGTAAGCGCCACCATTGAATGGGGTGGGCGTGTCTTCCGCGTTGGCGACAAGGTGATGCAGCAGCGCAACGATTACGATAAAGACGTGTTCAATGGCGACGTAGGCTGGATTCGCAGCATCAATCGCGAAAATTCCACCGTCAAAGTCGAGTTTCTGGAAGAGGCCGGGCCACTGCTCGTCAACTACGAATTTCACGAACTGGACGAATTGACGCTGGCCTACGCCGTGACGGTGCATAAAAGCCAGGGCAGCGAATATCCCGCCATCGTCTTGCCTCTCACCAGAGAACACTACATGCTGCTCCAGCGCAACCTGCTCTATACTGCCATCACGCGCGCCAAACGCCTGTGCATCCTCATCGGTCAATCGCGCGCTCTGGAAGTCGCCGTGAGAAATAACAGGGTGACGCAGCGCAATACAGGGCTGGCGGAGCGACTGGCGATGTTTACAAAGGTTGGGCTGTGGGAATAAGAGGCTTTTTAGTCGTCTTTCTCCTTTGTATCAATTACAAGATAGCGCGGCTTTTCTGGTGGTTTTGGTCGTTTTCTGGTGTCATACAATAAACCAATGGCAAACAACAGCATAGCGAATATCACGAAAACCGAACCTTCCATTTGCCCTCTCCTTTACTGCTATAGAAAGACGATCCATGTTCTGAGTATACCCAACAATTGCAATTAATTCAATGATAAAATGTATTTTTGATTTATGCTATACTGCTTTTTGGTTTAGTTGTACGATAGAATCGTTAGTGCCGCGCAACCTGTACGCAGAATGGCAGCAAGTAAGTCTTTCTCCACTAACAGCAAAAAATTTCGCTTGACTTTATATCGTTACATCCCTATACTTTCTACAGAGGTTGTTCGACTAGTATCAAGAAGGAGGGACACATGTCAATCTTCTCAATGAGCAAGGCAGGGGTCTGGAAGTATACTGGTCAGGAAACGAGCGTCGGTGACGGCTGTTAAACGTACATGTTGTTCCGCGATATATCGTATTGAACTACTGAGCATTTCGCTTTAGCTGCTTTTCCTCTTCTCCAGTAACTTCGCTTTCCTGTCTCTTCGCTTCATCCCATAGACTCTTCCCGTGTATGCTTTGCTGTGCTGATTGTGTTGTGCTGTGCTGTGCTGGCGTTGAGCTGGCCTGGCAGGTATGTGCCGGGATGTTTTCGACCACTGCATGTTTTTGCTTCGGAGGAAGGAAGTCCACTTTGAGTTACGGTAGCGAATTTGACGAAGAATTTGACGAACAGGAAGAAGCGGTCGCTCTTTGATTGCATTTTGCGCAATTTAGCGTTTTCACCTATTTGATGGCGAAAAACTTGCCTAATTCCGACCTGCGGGATAGAATATAAACCAGACATTGTTTGTTTTCATAAACGAGGCGGTGTAATGTAATGTGCGCTGCCCGTGATGTGATCTCGTACTCCTGCCCGTCAAAATGAGACGGGTGTGTGAATACCGTCAAACCTATTTGTAGGAGGGAATTTGAGTATGTCTGGGACAGAAAGCGCGACCTCGGCAGCCAACGACGCCACCGGGTATGTGCATCCAGAGGTGCTGGTTGAGACGAGCTGGGTTGCCGCCCATTTGAACGATTCCAACGTCAGAGTGATCGAGGCATCGGAAGATGTGCTTTTATATGAAGTTGGTCATTTACAGGGTGCATTGAAACTCGATTGGCATGTTGATGTGCAGGACCCTATCACGCGCGACTTCATCGATCAGCAGGGCTTTGAGAAGTTGATGAGCCGCTGGGGCATCAGCAACAACACGACCATTGTGCTGTATGGCGACAAGAACAACTGGTACGCGTGCTATACCTACTGGCTATTCAGCATGTATGGCAATACCAATATGAAGATTATGAACGGCGGGCGTTTGAAGTGGGAGGCTGAAGGCAGGCCTCTGACCAAAGAAATCCCGCATTTCCAGGCGACGACCTACCACGCCCCGGCCAGGAACGAGTCGAATCGCGCCTATCGCGATGACGTTTTGAGTGGGTTGAAAGATGCCAATCGCCGCCTGATCGATGTGCGTTCGCCGCAGGAGTATTCGGGCGAATTACTGCATATGGTCAACTACCCGCAGGAGGGCGCGCAGCGCGGCGGCCATATTCCGACTGCCAAGAGCATTCCCTGGGCTATCGCGGCCAATCCCGATGGCACCTTCAAATCGGCGGACGAGTTGCGCCAGATCTATAGCGGGAAAGATATCGTACCCAATAAAGATGTGATCACCTATTGCCGCATCGGCGAGCGTTCCGCTCACACCTGGTTTGTGCTGACGCAGTTGCTGGGTTATCCGCGAGTGCGCAACTATGACGGCTCGTGGACGGAATGGGGCAACCTGGTTCGCGCGCCTATCGAAAAACCGTAAAATAATTGATGCTGTGCCAGGATAGGAGCATGCTCCTATCCTGGCACAGCATCAATTATAGGCATTTTTGTGTTTCTACTGGAGAAAACCAATCAATGGATCGTCAAGAAGCTATCGAATTTTTAATGGATCATTATGATAACCCACGCAATAAAGGGCCGCTGGAACATGCCGATGTGAGCGTGACGGGCGGCAATCCTGGATGCGCGGATGTGATTACTATGCAAGCGCGTTTTGATAAAGACGGCAAAGTCGAAGCGGTCAACTGGGATGGTGACGGCTGTACGATCAGCAGCGCCGCCGCTTCCTTTGTGACGGAAATTACGCGGGGTATGACGGCGGAGGAGATCGAGCAAATGAGCTTTGAAGACCTGGTGGAGCAACTGGGACGCGAGCTTGTCATGACACGCCCGACCTGCGCGACGCTGGCCCTGGGAACGCTCAAAAAAGGCGTGCATGAGTACGCGATGCACAAGCGAGCGGAAGCGGCTGATTAAGAGCGCAGAGCCGCTTTGTTCACCTTCATAATCCGAAGTCTTCGCGCCACTGAGACAGAATAGCCAGTGCGCGCTGGAGTAATTGTTGATGCGCGGGATCGAGTAGCCAACGACTCACGCCCGATGGGTGTGGTAGTGGAAGCAATAGCATACCGCGCTGCGTGTGAAAAGTGCCGATACACCCTTCAAGTTTTCGTTTGCCCAGAAATGTTTCGATAGCCATCGCTCCTACCAGCAAAATCACTTGCGGCTGTAATATGGCTAATTCTGCTTCCAGGTGGGGGCGACATAACGTGACTTCAGGTGGTGAAGGCCGCCGATCACCGCTACCGCGCGGATTGCGTCCGGGATCGCAGCGTGTCAGCGAACTGAGATAGACGCGCGCGTGTAGATAGCCGGGAGGGAAACCTGCCTGTTCCAGCCACTTTTGAAGCACCTTGCCACCAGGGCCGCTGAACGAGCGTCCTTTCTCCACTGAAACATGACCTGGCGCTTGCCCGATTACCATGATGCGGTCACTGGCTCTACCATTTATTAGCGGGTGCGCGTTCGCAATGTAGCCCTGTTCTTCGCACAGGCGGCACGCCAGGATGCGCTGGTGTAACAGTTTCAGGGCTGTTGCGCGATCTTGCTTTACGGTATGTAATTCACTCGAAATCTTCGTCATAATACGATGCAAGGCTTGGGCGTTTATAATCACGCGCCAGGTGTCGATATTGTCCGCGGTAGTAGGCAAGTGGTGAACTTGTGTGAGGATGCGGTTCACGCGAATCGTTTGCCTCTCCATCTTCCCACTCGATCAGCGTGCTGCGCGCTGTTCCTGTATCATTCAGGAATTGCGCTTTGCCTTCGGTACCCATCGCTTCAACCTGGCCCAGAAAGATGACATGGTCGCCACCAGGATATTCGGCGACTACACGGGCGTCTATAAAGGCCAGCGAGCCATCCAGAATTGGCGAGCCGGTCGCGGCGACATGGTAGGGCGCGTGACAGAAATGTTCGTAGCGTTCGGCTGCACCCGTGGCGAAACAACGCGACAGCGCCTCTTGCTCGTTGGTCAGAAAGTTGACTGCGAAAGAACCGCTCTCGCGTAGAAACGAAAGTGTATGGCTGGTTATATCTACACAAATCAGTACAAGCGGCGGGTCGAGCGAAACGGAGGTAAACGAGTTGACCGTCAATCCCGATAATCCTGTGCTGGTCGCGGTGGTAACAATCGTCACGCCAGTGGGGAACTGGCCCATCACCTGCCGGAAAAACTCTTTTTCTATGGTCATCTACCAGAAAGTCCTTTAATTATTTTGACAAAATGGTGTTATTCTGGCTTCTTTGCATTGAACTTCACATTAAGTAGTATCATCCTCTCGACGTGTCTTGTCAACTGTACGGAAGGTCAGCTTTTTGGATGAAAAACTACTGAGATGGGTTACTGGCACGTTATGCTTAAAAAAATTGTGAGATATCATATAGAAGATCGAGTTCTTGTCTATAATAATAAGACCGTCGTGTTTTAACCGGACATTGCGTTAGCACTTATTACCGGTGGAATCGAAATCCTGAAGGTGGCCTGAGAAAATATGAAACTGGCAACCCGCAACACCTCTCTACCGTCATGGCGCGAGCATGTGCGCCGCTTACCCGCGCCGCTCGTGCTGGGCGGGCTGGCGATCGCGCTGCTGGCGGTCATTTTTCTGGCCGTCAGTTTTGGCGCGACTGCCATCCCTGGCAGCGCCATTGCGCGTATCCTGCTCAACAGCACGCATCTCTTTCACTTTGCTCGTCAATGGGATGCAGGGACGGAAGTGATTATCTTGCAATATCGCCTGCCGGATGTGATTGGCGCGGGACTGGTTGGCGCGGCTCTCTCCATCGCGGGCGTGCTTTTTCAGGGTATGCTGCGCAATCCACTGGCCGATCCTTACCTTATAGGCACTTCATCCGGCGCGGCGCTGGGCGCGGCCATTGCATTTGTGCTGCCATTCGATACGCTCTATGGCGCGTACTTTCCGCTTACACCCGTGCTGGCCTTCGTGGGTGCTATTCTTTCTGTGTTGTTCGTCTATGCAATCGCGCGAGTCGGCGGGCAGACCCCCGTTGTTACGCTGTTGCTGGCCGGCGTGGTCATCAATGCCGTGCTGGTAGCTATTCAAACGCTGATCTTAACGCTCAGTCCGCACGCGCAATTTACCCTGCAGAGCCTGTTTAGCTGGCTTTCGGGCGGCGTATCGGTCACGACATGGTTGCCCGTTGTAATTGTGGGATTGCTCGTACTGGCAGGTTTTGTGCTGGCGTGGCTGCTCTCAGGCGCGCTGGATGCCTTCGGGCTGGGCGAGGAAGGCGCGGCCCATTTAGGGCTGCATGTCGAACGCTACAAGCTGCTCGTCATTGTGGTCGGTTCGCTATTAACGGCGGCGGCTGTCTCTATCAGTGGGCTGATCGGCTTTGTGGGGCTGATCGTGCCACATGCCACGCGCCTGCTCCTAGGCCCGCGTCATCGCCTGCTCATTCCGGCCTCTGCACTGGCCGGAGCAATTTTTCTCATTTTGGCGGATTTGCTTGCTCGCGTCATACTCGCGCCTACTATCCTGCCCGTAGGCGTCTTCACCGCGCTTGTTGGCGCGCCCTTCTTCCTCTTGCTGCTCAGGAATAGTAAGCGAGCGTACCGATGGTAGATGAGAATAATGACTCTTATCCTCTTTTAGATATGCAGGGCATCACCTTTGGCTATGATCGCCAGCCGCTGCTGTACGATGTGCATTTCCAGGTGCGTGCCGGTGAAATGGTTGGACTGCTGGGGCCGAATGGCTCTGGTAAAACCACGCTGCTGCGCCTGGTGAGCGGAGTCCTGCGCCCGCAGCAAGGAACGGTGATGCTGGATGGCAGGGATGCGCGCGCGTGGGGCAGGCGTGAAATAGCGCGGCGCGTGGCCGTTGTTCCCCAGGAAATGCACGTGCCTTTTGCCTTTACCGTCGCAGAACTGGTCAGCCTGGGTCGCACGCCCTATCAACATTTGCTCAGTTCGAATACGCGAGAAGATCAACGCATCGTGCAGCATGCCCTGCAAGCGGCTGATATCGAGCCGCTTGCAGGGCGCATCTTCAACGAGTTGAGCGGTGGCGAGCAACAGCGGGTCATAGTCGCCATGGCTCTCGCGCAGATGCCCGCGTTATTGCTGCTCGATGAGCCGACATCGCACCTGGATATCAAGTACCAGATCGAGTTGTTGGAACTGGTGCAGAAGCTGAATCGCGAGACGGGCGTCACCGTCATAGCTGCCATGCACGATCTGAACCTGGCGGCGCGCTATTTTCCGCGCCTTGTGCTCTTTCAGCGCGGCATCGTGGCCGATGCTACGCCTGCCGAAGTGCTGGAACCGCACCTGCTGCGGCGCGTTTACGGCATCAATGTGCAGGTGGGCATCTTGCGTGGCGCGGAACATATCAGCATATTGCCGCCCGGAAACGATGTGGTCACGGATGATGACGAGGAAGCAACGCAGCCGCGCGTGCATGTAATGGCAGGTGGAGGCTCCGGAGAACTATTGATGCGCGCCCTGGCAGATGCGCGTATCCCTTTCAGCGCGGGAGCCTTGAATATCGGGGACAGCGATCATACGCTGGCCTTGCGCCTCGCGCATGATGTGATAACAGAACAGCCCTATTCCCCCATATCGCCTGCCGCGCTCGAACAGGTGCGCGCTCGTCTCGCGCAGGTCGCGGTATTGATACTGTGTCCTGTGCCTGTTGGTCCCGGCAACCTGCCCTTGCTTCGAGAAGCTCTCGAGGCGACGCGACAAGGCGTTACCACTCTGCTGCTCGTGCCTGTCAATGTCGATAGCAGCGATGTTTCCGGCGATGTGCCTTCCACCGAAGATATACAACTGCGACAAACCGGCATGGCTGAACGTGATTATACTGGCGGTGAAGGGGTAAACTTCATGCGCGCCCTTTTGCAATCAGGCGCGCGCGTGGTCAGCAGCGTAAGAGAGGTGGTGGATGTCGTCGTGATTCAGGGCGACCGAAAAGGGTAATGTGCTATACTCTAAGCTAGAAATGTCTAATAATACAAGAAGCCTGGCTAATAGTGATGAATGAACAAGACAAGAACCATGTCGTGTTGCGCCTCCCATCAACTCTCAGCGTTTTCAGTGGCGGCAAAAGCCAGTTATTGCTGAATGCTGATACTTTTGAGCAGCTTCTGGAGGCACTGGCGCGCCAGTACCCACTGGTATGGGAGCAAATTTGCGACGCGCCGGGCCAGGTACGCAAAAAGGTCAATATTTATGTCAGTAATCAGCTCATCACTACGCCTGATGACCTCAATATGCAACTCAAACCTGGACAAGAGTTGATCGTCCTGCCCTCTGGCTTGAATGGGTAAGATGGCAGAAATTACGCCAGCGAAACGAACTCTTGGCCCCTGGCAAGTATTACGCAACCGTAACTACGCACTGCTCTTCTGGGGCCAGCTTATCTCAGCAGCTGGAACGCAGATGCAGGTGGTGGCCGTCGCCTGGCAGGTTTTACTGCTCACGCACAGCCCCATCGCGTTGGGCCTGATCGGGCTGGTGCAGGCCATTCCACGCTTGATCTTTTCGCTGGTGGGCGGTGTCTTCGCGGATACGTTTGACCGGCGCAAATTGCTGCTCATCATAGAAGTGACGCTGGCGGCTACCTCTACGGTACTCGCGCTCTGCACCATTTTTCATATCATCAACCTGCCCATCATTTATGGCGTGGTGCTGATCTCCGCCAGCGTATCAGCCTTTGAGTTTCCGACGCGCCTGGCCATCGTTCCCAGCCTGGTGAAACGCGAAGAAATGCTCAATGCCCTGTCGCTCAGCTCTGTCATGATGCAGTTTGCCTCTATCGTTGGCCCCACGGCTGGCGGATTTGCCATTGCCTGGCTGGGCGTGGCGAACACCTACTGGTTTGATGTCGTCTCCTACTTCGTGGTGATCGGCTCGTTGCTCATCATGAGCGTGCCACGCGTCCCCATCGAGAAGCGGGCGCAAGGTGGTATGACCGCCTTCGCGGACGGCATGCGGTTCTTACGCGCCCATCCCGTCATCCTGGCGGTGCTCTCGCTGGACTTTTGCGCCACCTTCTTCGGCTCGCCGCGTGCCCTGTTGCCGATTTATGCCAGCGAAATCCTGCATATTGGCCCGCAGGGACTCGGTATTCTCCAGGCCGCCACACCCATAGGCGCGGTATTGCTGGCTCCATTCACCGGCTTGATCGGGCGCATATCGCGGCAGGGATTGGGTGTAGCCCTGGCAATAATTGTGTGGGGTTTGTGTATCATCGCCTTCGGCCTGTTCCCATCGCCGCTCTTGCTGGGCATGCTCTTTCTGGCAGGGGCTGGCGCGGCTGATATGGTCAGTATGGTGCTGCGTGGCCTGGTTGTGCAACTCACTACGCCCGATGAACTACGCGGTCGCATGAGCGCGGTGAATGCCATGTTTGTGATTGGCGGTCCCATGCTGGGGCAGTTCGAATCAGGCCTGGTGGCGGGCATATTCTCGCCCACGCTCTCTGTCGTCAGCGGCGGCGCGGCCTGTATTGTCGCAACACTGCTGATTCTAGCGCTTGTGCCGAGCCTCGCAAAAGTAAAGGTCAAATAAGATCGAATATCCTTGCATTTTTTGTTAGACTCATGCATAATGCGCGTGAGATAAGATGAGGGGGTATATGGTTATGCTGGCAAAAGTGCAGAGCTGCGCGGTTATCGGGCTGGAAGGCGCGCTCGTTGAAGTCGAAATTGATCTCTCCAATGGCCTGCAGGCGTTTACTATCGTGGGGCTGCCCGACGCGGCAGTCAACGAGTCAAGGGAACGGGTGCGTTCCGCCATCAAAAACAGTGGGTGTCTTTTCCCATTCAAACGTATCACGGTCAACCTTGCGCCTGCCGATCTGCGCAAAGAAGGCCCGGCCTACGATCTTCCTATAGCCATAGGAATACTGCTGGCATCCGAGCAGATCAACCAGGATGAAAGTATAGAGCAGTGCCTGTTCCTGGGTGAGTTGTCGCTGGACGGCACGGTGCGGCATACCAACGGCATGCTGCCTATGGTGGCCTTAGCCAGTGAAAAGCATGTGAAGCACGTTTTTGTGCCTGCTGCCGATGCGATGGAAGCGGCTCTCATTCGCGAAGTCAATATCTATCCCGTGGAGACGTTGGGCCAACTGGTTATGCATCTCAATGGTGAGCGGCTCATCGAGCCATACATGCCTGACCCCCGACTACTCGACGTGTCAGAACCGATCGTGTATGGTCAGGATATGGCAGCCGTGCGCGGGCAGGAACACGTGAAGCGCGCCTTAGAGGTTGCGGCCAGCGGTGGTCACAATATTCTGATGAGCGGCCCTCCCGGATCGGGCAAGACGCTGCTGGCGCGTTCGACGCCCTCTATTTTGCCGCGTATGATCATCGAGGAATCGCTGGATGTCACGAAGATATACAGTGTGAGCGGCATGTTGCCAGCCGATATGCCTCTGATGATGCAGCGTCCATTTCGCTCACCGCATCATACTGTCAGCCATGCCGGGCTGGTCGGCGGCGGGCGTAATCCACGACCGGGGGAGATCAGCCTGTCGCACCGCGGCGTGCTTTTCCTGGACGAACTGCCGGAGTTTGGGCAGAACCTGCTGGACGTTCTGCGCCAGCCGCTCGAGGACAAAGTAGTGACTATCTCGCGCGCTCAAGGAACCGTCACCTATCCCGCCAATTTCATGCTGGTAGCGGCGATGAACCCCTGTCCCTGCGGCTTCTACAACGACCCGGTCAAGGAATGCACCTGTTCCGCTACGACAATCACGCGCTACCAGAAAAAGATCAGCGGCCCTCTGCTAGACCGTATTGATATCCACGTCGAGGTTCCCCGCGTCGATTACGAGAAGCTCTCCGACAAGAAGCAGGCTGAGAACTCCGCGACGATCAGGAAGCGGGTGCAGGCGGCGCGAGAACGCCAGTTGCAGCGCTTCAAAGGCACGAAACTCACCTGCAACGCCGAGATGGGACCAAACGAGGTGCGCGAATATTGCCAACCTGATGCGCCAGGCGAGAGGTTGTTGAAAGCGGCTACGCAGCAGTTGCACCTGTCGGCCAGGGCGTATCACCGCGTGCTGAAGCTGGCGAGGACGATCGCGGATCTGGCTGAGAGCGACGCGATTATGGCGAATCATTTGGCGGAGGCGATTCAGTATAGGCCAAGGGTGGGGATGTAGGATAGTATATGCATTTCGTTTGCCGCTCAAAAGATATGATATCCTATCTTCAGGAGGAAAGCGTCGATGGACATAACCAATCTGGTGGCAATCGATGTGCATACGCATGCGCATGTCTCACGCCATGTCTCGGAAGCTCCTGGTGATCCTGAA
>DATLSI010000173.1:0-16332 GCA_035534255.1 Ktedonobacteraceae bacterium
GAAGAGTTACCAGCGCGTTTGTTCCTTACCTGCGTTCCCTGCAAGAAGTCATGCCCACCACAACGACTGCACACCTGCGCGTCGATGCGCAGCAATTTATGACAACGCTGGCAGCGCTTGGTCTCCATGCTTCCTCCTCAAAAATCCATGCCGTCCGATGTCACACTGTTTCAAAAATCCTGACTTCCCTACCTGCATATACGCAGCAAGGCTCAGATTTTCAAATATGTACTTTGCATATACCTGCCGTCGAGCAACACAGTGACATATGTTGATATAGAAACACATTCGTAGTAAAAACGCAAGAGACGCTTTTGCGGAGTTTCCAGCTATCCCGGATAGACATCGAGGAGGTTATTAGTCATATTACCGGTAACGGTAATGGTATCAGTGGATGCATACGACGTGCCACTGATTGTTCCGCTTATGGCAACGCTGTAGGTGCCAGCAGTCAGACCAGCAAAGGAATAATTCCCTGACGCGTCGGCTGTAACAGTTGCGACGGTCGCACCTGAGCTCGTCAGCAGCAGCGTTGCCCCCGGTAAGGGAGCGGATGTAGTACAGGTTGGGGCCGGTCCCGGCAAACAGGCCAAGACAGTGCCGCTTACGGTATAGGTCGGCATGACTGTCAATGTTACGGGGATGGGCAAGGTATTTTGAACGGCCAGACCATTGCTGTCGGTAGCGGTAATGCTGATCGTTGCTGTATAGGTGCCTGGCGACAAATTCGACGAATTTGCGCTTACAGCCAACGTGCTACCATTACCAGTATCAGACGCGAGAGACGGCGGGAGTACGAGCCACGAACTATTCCCTGTTGCAGTCCAGGTGATCGGACGAGTACAGGTGCCGCTGGCGCTGAGCAAGACATTTTGCGCTGTTGATGATTGACCCTGCGTCGCTGTCAATGTAATGCCAGTAGGATAGCTAGCCACACATGGAGGTGGCAACACGGTAAAGGTGACAGCAATAGTCTGCGGGCTGCTCTGCGCTACATTCCCCGCGTTATCGACGGCAGAAATAGAAAACGAGGCGTTATACACACCCACGGCCAACGCGCCGGTATTAGGAACGGGATTCGCATCCACCGAGAAGCTGGCTGATTGGCCGGTACCCTGGATATTGCCTGACGCTTGTGGAATGATAAGCCAGTTTGCGGTGGGCTTGCCAACGGTCAGGGTCAGAGGCCAGGCACAATTACCTGTCCCCGAAATCAGCAACGTCTGGGAGATAGGATCATTGCCACTCCCCTGCACGGCGCTAAATGCCAGAGAACTGGACGAGGGCTGCGTCAGAGTGCATGGAGGCTGCACGACAAGATTGACTGATACGACTTGCCCGCTGCCACTGGCTATTACTTTGCCACTGCTATCGGTACCACTGAGGGTAATCAGTCCGGCGTAAGTACCGGGCGGCAGATTAAATGTATTTATATTGACAATTAACTGCGCAGTCTGACCCGGTTGCAGTGGGCCACCCGATGGATTTGAACAAAACCAGGTACATGTAAACGCATACTGGTTGGTTTTCCACAAAAGTGGCTGCTTCCCGCTATTGGTTATCGTCACAACCTGGCCCTTCGGGTTAGGCTGTCCCTGCGTGTTGCTAAAATTGAGGTTGAGCGGCGCAACCACCATAACCGGCACTGTTGCCTGCGGCGACTGCACAATCAGCGTCACCATGACTGTTTGCGTAATTTTCGGCGTGGTTAAGGCAATGAACCCATAATATGTTGTTCCAGCCTTGAGATTTGTTGTATTCACCCCTATCGAGAGAAATTCGCTGGTCGTTCCCTTGAGCGTTCCAGCGAGTGGCGTGGCACTGAGCCAGCTTGAAGCAGCGGATGAAGCATATGATATGGCGGCATTCCAGCTAATCGATTGGCCCGCGCAACTTGCCGTAGCATTCACGCCTAGTGACTGGTTAGCGGGGAGCGTTCCCCCCAGCACCGCCGAAAATGAGAGATACCCCGGCGCAGTCACAACTCCGCAATGCGGCTGTATAGTCAGTGAGACGCTGACCTGTTGAGATGGATCAAGGGCTCCCTGCGCGCTAAACGCCAGTTCTCCCAGGTACGCTCCGGGCAGGAGATTTAAACTATTCACCGATACATAGAGCTGCTGGCTGCCCCCTGCCGGCAGTTCAATAATGCTGCTGGAAGTAATGCTGGTGCCCTGAGGTTGTAATTTGACACTCAACCAATTATTAACCCCTGCCGACTGTGTTGACCCTGTTGCCGGGTTAGAGATGCCGAGCGACCACTTCAATGATTGGTTGCCTGGATTGGTCAGCGTTACCATCTGCTCGTTTGGATTCGGAGATGAACCGTCGATCGTAGTAAACGAGAGCACGGCAGGACTCAACACCAGCACAGGGCCTGGATTTGCCGGTAACGCGCTCACTACCATCTCTACCTCGAAGCTCTGCGAAGCGCCCACGCTGTTAACTATGGTTATCTTTCCCGTATACGGTTCCAGTCTCGGCTTCATACCAGTGCGCTGCACGGCAACTTCGATAGTTTGACTCAGGCTAAACATGCCCTGACCAGGAGATACCAGCAGCCAGGGCTGGTCGCTGTTGGCGGACCAGGTGATAGTGCCATTGCCGGTATTCGACAGTTGCAAGGGTTTGATCGTATCTGATCCCACGATGCCTGTACCAAAATCAAGCACGTTTTTATCCGTTACAGGTTTGTTGTTCTGGTCTTTGATCTGAAGGTGCGCGGGTGTTGATTGCGGTTTTCCAAGTACTACCAGCACAGCGGTAGCAGTATAGTGTGTCGTGGTACCCTCCGCCGCTACCATATCTGGTCCCGGCTCCCAGCTATTATCTATGGTAATCGTCACATCCGCCGAGCCATCGCTTCTGAGATTCACCATGCCGGAGACATTGATTGTCGTCTTCACTACTTCCTGCACGTTGTGCGACAACTGAACGCTGGAGTCATGCTTAAAATTCGCGATGTGTACCTGCACCTGCACAGTTTGGCTCCCAGTCTGGCCCACACTTACCTGAGTGGACGAGAAGGTCAATGAAGGAGCAGAAGAAACAACCTGCCCTTTAGTCACCTGGTGGGGATGGATAACTACTATCGAGAACAATACACCATCTACGACAATCGCGATCGCTGCTAGAATGGCCAGAATCGCGAACGCCACGCGCAGTGAAGGACGGCGCGGTAGGACCCGGGCCAGGTTATGTTGCGTAGGGACACCTTCCGCCAGGGCGCGCTTGATATCCTCTTCCTCGATGCGGGCCGACTCGCTGCTATTGGGAGCGTGGCGCGAGATCAAAGGGTCTGTGCTGTTGGCCCAGGTATCTTCGTTTTCTTTCTCTTCGGCTTCGGTATCCAGCCAGGGCCAGAAATCCGGCAGGGCGTCATCGCCATCGCGCCAGGTGAAATTGCGATCCGCTGATCCAACCTTCGCCGCTGGCATCTCGTCGGGCGTGCTGCTTTTATCGCGAGTTCCCGCCCCATGCTTCATTTTTGAATAGTTAGGCAAAGGTGTACTCTCGCGTCGAATATCGGCGGAAATATCATGAAATGGGGATAAGCGCGAAGCACGAGGTAAGCGCCGGTTGGGAGTGGGAGACTCACCCTCCGAGATGAGATGCGCAGCCTCGCTTAAGCGCGACACTGCCCGGTCAGCAATATCAGGATAGGTACTCAATACAGGTGGATGGGGCGTCACCGGCGCTTGCGGCGTTGCGGCAATGAGCTGTGGTGTAGTACTCTGATTCGCCAGGTCACCCGGTGAACCGCTATTTTCTTGCACGAGCATCAACGGCGAGATAAATTGCGTCCCGCTAGCAGAGGCAACATTGCCAGGGTCAGAGGTACGAGAAGCGGACCCCTGGTGAAATTCGCTTCGCAACAGGGACCGGCAATCGTCACAAAATACAGCAGTTGATTCACAAGGCTTGCTACAACGCAAACACTGGCTCATAATTAACTCTCACCGCCTGAGCACAACCCGTTACAGCCCACCAAACTATGCTTGCGCATTAACCTCGCAAGTACTGCGTCACAAGCTCACGCGTCGCAGCCCCTATACACAAACTCATCTTGATTGAGTTATTGTACTAATACAACGTTGAAACAGGCACTTTTGTCACATCAAGCAAGCAGCTTGGTAGGGACCATTTTGTGGGTATCCATTGGTCTGCTTTATGAAGCATGCCAACGAACACAACGGGCATGAGCACAAAAACATGCATCAAGTTATTTCTCATTATATCAATGTATTGCTTGAATCAAGTTGTCCACAAGTTATCCACCACTTTAAGTGATTTTGGTGGATAACACTCTTTTCGCGGCGTCACTCGTAATGGTATACTGTTGTGGGGAGAAGTGGGGCATTGTGGGGAACTTGATAGAGAAAGTGGTGGATGTGACCAGCAAGTGGGGAAAGAGGTAAAATAAAGCGCCCGGCACGAGGAAGAAAGTAACACGATGTTTCTGGGTCAATACGAACATTCAATCGACGCCAAAGGACGCGTAGCGGTTCCCGCGAAATTCCGGTCGCAACTGGAAGCGGGCGCGGTGATTAGTAAGGGTATGGGAAACTGCTTATCCGTCTATACGATAGCGCGCTGGGAGGAGAAATCGCAGGAACTGACCGAGGGCAAAACATCCGAGGAACTACGCGACTTCGAGCGGCGCATCTATCCGAGCGCGAGCGAAGAGAAGCTGGACGGGCAGGGGCGGCTGGTGCTTCCCGCCCGCTTACGCACGTATGCCGGGTTGGAGAGTGATGTCACGGTAGCAGGCGTGCGCGATCACTTTGAAATCTGGGACCGCAGCGCCTGGCAGGATTACCAGAACAGGCTGGATGCTGAAGGGAATACTGTTCCCTTTTGAGAGCCAGGAATCGGTGCTTACAAACGCATCGTTGTGGATAGATATGCAAACAGGACAATCAGGCCATATCCCTGTACTTCTGGAAGAGGTGCTGAAGTATCTTCAGCCCAAAGCTGGCGGGCAGTATATAGATGGCACATTAGGCGGAGGCGGTCACACAGAGGCCATCCTCGATTTATCAGCGCCGGATGGCAAAGTGCTCGGTATCGATACCGACGCGCAAGCCCTGGAGCGAGTCGGTAAACGGCTTTCGGGCATGGTCGAACGTGGACGCTTAGCGCTGGTACGAGGAAACTTCGCGGAACTGGCCCGTATCGTACAGGACGAGGCCGATTTTGTGTCTTCTGTGGATGGTATTTTACTCGATCTGGGTTTTTCATCCGATCAGATGGACGACCCACAGCGCGGTTTCGCCTTTAGCAGCGATGGGCCGCTGGATATGCGCCTCGATCAATCACAGGAGATAACCGCCGCCGATCTGGTGAATAATGCCAGCGAGGAAGAGTTGGCGAACATTTTCTGGCAATATGGCGAAGAGCGACGCTCGCGCCAGATCGCGTGGCGGATCATCCGAGAACGCGCGCGAGGACCGATTACCAGCACCGCGCAGTTGGCGCGGCTGGCTACGGCGGGCGTGCCTTTCAAGCCGGGGATGATCCACCCGGCTACGCGCGTCTTTCAGGCTTTACGTATCGCCGTTAATGGCGAACTTGAGCGGTTAGAAGCTGTGCTGCCGCAGATGCTGGATATACTCAGCGCGACCAGCGCGCATAAAAACGCAGCGGGCAGTACGCGTGGTGAGAAGGATGAGGAGGCCGACGAGCAAAGTGGCGGAAGAATGGTCGTTATCTCGTTTCATTCTCTGGAAGATCGGCTGGTCAAGGTGTTTATGCGGCGTGAGGCAAGCGACTGCATTTGCCCGCCCGGCACGCCGGTGTGTATATGCGGCCATAAAGCACGACTGCGCATTCTCACACCTAAACCCGTAACGCCAGGCAGTCAGGAGATACAGGCTAACCCCCGCGCCCGCAGCGCGAAATTGCGGGCGGCTGAAATAATTGTTGCGCCCATGTAGGGGTGACCGGACAGAAGAGAGGGAGAAAATTTATGCAAACGGCACCAAAGCCTATCCTGGCAGCCAGGCGGCGACGGCAATTGCATCCCTTTTTCTTCCGTATAAGCCCTGTCGGTTTAAGTATCTGTAGCGTGTTGCTTATCAGCCTGATGGCCGTACTTTACCTGTCGCAACTGGGGCAGGCAGTCACCGCCAATCAAGCCATCCAGACTTTACACAGTCGGCAGGACACGCTGGCGCGCGAAGATCAAGACCTGGTCTACCAGATTGCACAGGAACAATCACCTACCTATATTGAGGAGCATGCAAGGGCGATGGGATTGATTCCGGCCGATCCGAAATCTGTCATCGTGCTGGTAATAGCGCACCTCAAGCCCATACCAGCGGGCGACCAACATATACAACCATGAGCTAGTAACTGTTAGTACCAGGCAGGAAAGGAGGCAAGAACTTGAACGCAGAAATGCAACGCGCGCGGCACCGGCAAATGTTCATTTTCTTGCTGGTAACTGCCGGAATGTTAATTCTACTGGGACGGCTCTACTACTGGCAGATTCTCCAATCGCATAGCGGCTACAACCTCGCGCAACTGGCACAAGATGAGCACCTGCAAAATCAAATACTGGATGCTCCACGCGGGCTGATCTACGACAGCACAGGCCACGTGCTCGCAACCAATGTGATTCGCGATGATGTCTACATCGAGCCGGTGCAGTACTCGATTGACCACCCGAACTACACGCAAAACGACCTGCAAACGCTCGTTACTCAGTTGCACCAGGCCTTGCCCGCGGTGCCGGTGGCCATGCTGCAAAACGCTTTTAGCACCGGCATTGCGCGGGGACAATGGGCTGTGCGCGTTGCTATCGGTATCAGCGATCAACAAAGCCAGCAATTGCAGAACTTGCAACTGCCGGATGTGTTTCTCCAGCCGCGCACCTGGCGCACGTACCCGGGCGGCACGCTGGCCGCGCAAATACTGGGCTTCGTGACCCAGAATGACACCGATAATCACGGCATGTACGGCATCGAGAAACAATATGACACCCTGCTGCAAGGCAAGCCGGGCAGCTTTACCGCCGAAACCGATCTGCAAGGCAATCCGCTGACTTTTGGACCCGACAGCGAGCAGCAGCCAGTCAGCGGCGCGAATCTGACGCTGACTATCGACAGCACCATGCAGAATATGCTGCAAAACGCGCTGGCTAATGCCGTAAAGCAGCTACAGGCCGAGAGTGGCACAGTGGTGGTTCTCGACGCGCGCACCGGCGCGGTCGTTGCGATGGCTGGCTATCCCACTTTCGACCCCAACAATTATGGAAACTACGCGAACCAGTTGGGATGTTTGAACAGTGAAGGAGTGTACTTAAATCCTGCCATCGACTGCGATTACGAACCCGGTTCAACCATGAAGGCGGTCACGATGTCGGCAGGGCTGAATCAGGGATTGATTACGCCAAATACAACGCTTAACGATCAGGGCTGCATGAGCTTTAACGATGCACCCACAGTTTGCAACTGGCAAGACCTGGCCTATGGCACTGAGACTATGACGGGCGTGCTGATCCATTCCGCCAACGTCGGAGCAGCATACGTAGCGCACAATATTCTGGGAGCGTCCCGTTACTATCCATACCTGCAACAGTTTGGCTTCGGCCAGTATACTGGCATCGCAGATGGGCCGGAAGACGCTGGTTCTTATCGCCAGCCGGGTGACGCAAACTGGACAATCAGCGACTTGACGCGCCAGGCTTTTGGGCAGAGTATTCTCGCGTCTCCGTTGCAGGTAGCAATGGTCTATCAAACTATCGCTAACAGCGGTGTGTTGATGCAGCCCTACCTGCTATCGTCCATCGACCAGAACGGGCATGTCACGCAGATACAACCAACCGTCAAGCGGCGGGTTATCAGCACACATGCCGCGCAACTCTTAACAGGCATGCTGGAACAGGCCGCTGTTAAAGGCTTCGCCCAACTGGCACAGGTTCCTGGCTATAGCATTGCCGCTAAAACCGGCACGGCAACGACTCAAGGTATCTCAGACACGCAAACGGAGGCTTCCGTGGTAGGTTTCATCCCTGCCTCGAACCCCCGCTTCGTAATTCTGGTGAAATTAGATCGACCGCAAAAAGCTATCTATGGCAGCACGGCAGCAGCGCCACTCTGGGGCACAATCGCCCAACAGTTGGTGTGGTACTACAATGTACCGCCAGATTTGCCGCTTTAAGTCGCTGTATTACGTGTATCAGTATATATTGGTCTCTTTTTTGCTTTTTCGAGGGGAAACGGGCAGCAGACAATGCCTGACCGGGTAATCATCCCATACCCGGTCAGAGTCAGGGATGTAGCAAGCATCCCATCCTATGGTTCGTAGTTAAGTATACTTGAAAATTTGTTCTATTTCAAGGGCTATAGGTCAGGAATCAAGATGACACGCGACAACCGCCGAAAACCGAATAGGGACAAAGAGGTGCAGCCGCGTTACCCACGCCGTTCCCCCGCGCTGGAAGCTATCGAGCAGCGCGAAGCGAGTCAGAGGCAGGCAGCGCGCCGTAACTCGACCAGGAGCGCGCGGTACGCGGCGGATGATGCGCTTTCCGGCCTGGATTTCAACGCGACTGGCGCAAAAAGGCTGCCGCCGCTGCGTTTTACCTCTAAGGCATCTATCACGCAGGTTGAAGGAGAGCGCTTGCATTCGGGAGTGACGGCTGGCTGGCGCAAACACGCTCCAGAGAAACAGGAACAGCCACAACCAGCGGCTGCGGCTGCGCAGGGACTCAGCGAGGAAGAAACAAACAGGCTGGCGGAGCTGGAGATGTGCATGCCGCGCGTGGCTGGCAAGATTGACTCGTGGCTGCTGATCGTGGTGCTGGTGCTGTCGTGCATCGGCGTTGTGATGGTGTACAGTGCCAGTTCGTTTGTGGCAGCGAGAGACGAGGGTGACGCGGCCTATTACTTCCAGCGCGAGTTGATCTGGCTGGCGCTGGGGCTGATCGCCATGCTGGTAACAATGCGCATCGATTACCGCGTGTGGAGGCGCTATTCGCTGGTCGGTTTGATCGTCGTGCTGCCCATGTTGATTATCGTGCTGAAATTCGGCACGACCATCTACGGCGCGTCGCGCTGGATCTCGCTCGGTTCTTTTTTCTCATTCCAGCCGAGCGAACTGACCAAGCTGGTGCTGGCCCTGTACATCGCGGACTGGCTGGCGCGCAAAGGCAGGCAGGTAAGCACATTCCTGTATGGGCTGGCCCCCTTCGTGATCCTGGTTGGCTTCATCCTGGGGCTGGTGCTGCTGGAAAACGACCTGGGAACCGCCATCATCATCGCGGGTTTCGCGACCGTCATGTTTTTCACGGCGGGAGCCAACATTGTGCAATTTTTGTTGGCGATGGTATGTGGCAGTTCATTTTTCTTGCTAGAGGCATTCAAAGGCTACAGGTATTATCGCCTGCTGGGATTTCTCAACCCTTTTAAGGATATCACGGGTATCAATTTGCAACTGTACCAGGCATTGCTCGCGTTCGGATCGGGTGGATGGTTTGGCCTGGGGTTGGGAGCCAGTCGCCAGAAGACGGGCTATCTCCCATTCCCATTCAGCGACTCTATCTTCCCGATCATAGGTGAAGAACTGGGTTTCATCGCCTGCGCGCTTATCGTGATACTGTACCTGTTCCTGGCGTTTCGCGGGTTCCGGCTGGCGCGCCGCTCGCGCGACATCTATGGGGCGCTGCTGGCGACAGGCATTACGACCTGGCTGGTATTGCAGGCCATGATTAATATCGGAGCCAACACGGGCACCGTTCCCTATACAGGAGTGCCGTTACCCTTTATCAGCTTTGGCGGCTCGTCGCTGGTTGTCTCACTGGCCGCGATAGGCGTGTTGTTGAACATATCGCGCTATATCCAGGAGCCGACGTCGCCAGCTTTATCGCGCCAGACGCTCAGCTTTCGCAAAAAACGCACTATCACAACATAGAAACTGTATGTAGGGACGCGATAAATCGCGTCCAGGCGTGGCCGGATGGTCGCGCATGAAATGGTGGACGCGATAAATCGCGTCCCTACATACGCTAAAGGATAAATATGCGAGTACTTGTATCAGGTGGAGGAACCGGAGGCCACATTTACCCGGCCCTGGCGATTGCCACCAGTTTGCGGACGCAATACCAGGCCGAAATCCTGTTTCTCGGCAGCGACGACGGGCTGGAAAAGGAGATCGTTCCGGCGGCAGGCTTTCGATTAGCCACCGTCAAAGCGGGCAAACTGCGCCGCTACATCTCGTTAGAGACCATCACAGGAGTGATGCGAGTACCGCTTGGGATGTTCCAGGCGATCAGTATTGTAAGGAAGTTTCGACCTGATGTCGCTTTTACAAGCGGCGGGTATGTAGCGGTGCCAGCGGCGCTGGCAACGCGCTTGAACGGAGTACCATTGTTGATGCACCAGCAGGATGTACCGCCAAACCTGTCGAACAGGTTGGCCGCGCCACTGGCGACGCGCATTTCGGTGGCTTTCGCCGGCTCGCTGCCCTACTTTCCAGCGCGCAAAACGCTGCTGCTGGGCAACCCGGTACGGCAGGTCATGCTGGATGTGCGCGCGATCACACCGGGTGCAGCACGCGCACAACTGGGCTTCGATGCTGGTACGCCGCTATTGCTGGTGACAGGCGGCAGCCAGGGAGCGAGACATCTGAACCAGGTCGTATGCCAGGCGTTGCCGCGCCTGCTCGCGCACTGCCAGGTACTCCAGATCAGCGGCAAGGACTTGTATGACGAGACGCGCTCCCTGGCCGATAGCTTGCTGGCAGGGCAGAGCGAGGCGTTGAAGCAGCGCTACCGGCTGGTGCCTTATCTGAACGAGGAGATGCCAGCGGCGATGCAGGCGGCGGACCTTGTGCTATGCCGGTCGGGCGCATCCACTCTGACCGAGCTGGCGATTCTGGGCAAACCCGCCATTCTGGTTCCGTTGTCACCAGCCGTCGGTGGTTCAGCGCAGCAGGAAAACGCCGCCATGTTCGAGCGCAAAGAGGCGGCTATCGTGATCTCGAACGATGATTTGAGGGCAGACACACTTGTAGAGCATGTCCAGACTTTGTTTGCATCGCCAGAGCGGCTCGCGACAATGGCCGTGGCAGCCAGCGCATTCGCGAAGCCAGAGGCGACACAGGATATCACTAAAGAGCTTGTAAGGATTGCAAAATGACGTTCGACCTTGAGATCGCTTATAAAGAGCTACACCCGCACTTCCAGGGGCGCACGCGGCGTAACGAAACCCTGGCGCGTCACTGCACGTTCGGCGTGGGTGGACCGGCGGATCTCTGGGTCTCACTCATGTTGGCGCAGGAACTGATCGAGCTGGTACGCCTGTGCGCGCAGCGCCAGTGGCCACTACTGCTGGTCGGCAATGGCACCAACGTCCTGTACGCCGATCAAGGCGTGCGCGGTATCGTAGCGCGTATCGCCCTCGACCACTACAGCATCGAGGATCGCGGCGACGGGAGCGCGTTGATGATCGCCGAAGCCGGGATAAGCTGGCCGCGCCTGCTGAATGATCTTGCCAGGCAGGGCTGGGGCGGTCTGGAGTTTGGCCCTGGCATTCCTGGCACGCTGGGTGGCGGCGTCATCTCGAACGCGGGTGCGCATAACCACGAACTCGGCTCTGTGCTGGAATGGGTGGAAGTATTGGATGCGCGGGGTAGTTCGCTCTCCCACAACGGCGACGAACTTACTGTTCCGGTGCTGCGTCGTTACGCGCGTGATGAGATCGACTTGAGTTACCGGCAGAGTCGCTTTCGCACTGGACGGCATATCGCGTTTGACGCCCAGGGAAACCCCATCGTGCCGCCGCGCGGGCTGATCGAGCCAGCCGAAATCATCGTCCAGATGGGCGTGCGACTGCATCGTGAGGACCCGAAGCGCTTGAAAACAATTATTGAAGAACATAAACAGCACCGTAAGATGACGCAGCCGTCGCAGAAAAGCGCGGGTTCCGTCTTCAAAAACCCGCCGGGTGACTTCGCCGGGCGGCTGATCGAGCAGGCAGGTATGAAAGGCACAACGCGCGGCAAAGCGCAAATCTCGCCGCGTCACGCCAACTTCTTTGTCAACCTGGGCGGAGCCAGCGCAGCCGACGTGGTCGCCCTGATCGTAGAAGCTCGCGAGCGCGTGCGCGCGCAATTCGGGGTGGAGTTGGAGTTAGAAGTCGAATTGCGCGGCGAATGGGGGATGCCCGAGCAGGCGAGCAGCGAGGAGAACAAGGCATGAGCTATAGCTATAGAAACGAGGCACCGGAGCCACGCAAACGCAATGTCAGCGTGCCGGAAAGAATCGAGCAGCCACTGTCTCCGGCGGAACGACGCGCGCTTTATGCTCGCTCGCAACCTCGCCAGGCATCGCGCAGCGCGAACCGGCTGGTCAAGCGCACGCTTGCTCAAACAGGCGTGGCTGCGCCCGAAGGACGGGTGCGTATCGTGCGTCCATTGCCGCGCCAGCAACCCCAGCGCACCCCCATACCTGTGCGCAGCGGGCAATTTAAGCGCAAGCGGAGTTTCTGGCGGCGTTTTCTGGCCCTGTTCGCGCTTATCGCGCTGGCATCGCTGGCCGTTGGTTTTGCCCTGTTCAGTCCAGATTTTCGCGTGCGCGACGTATCAGTTACAGGTACGACCAACGCCGCGCTGGTACACACTATTCAACAGATGGGTATGCAGGGGCAGAACATTTTTCTGATCGATGTGACCGGCTTTACGGATCGCGTTGACGCACTGCCGCAGGTTGCTTCGGCAAGCATTCAGAAAGCCTGGCCCAACCAGTTGACCGTGACCGTTGTCGAGCGTCTGCCGGTATTACTCTGGCAAACGCCGCGCGCAACGTTTAGTGTAGATGGTCATGGTGTCGTTATCGGCCCGGCCAGCACAACCGCAGGGGCCGATCATTTGATGACAGTTGTCGATACGCGCAACAAAGGAGTAACCCAACAGGTGCAGCCGGGAACGCAGTTCAACGCGGCGGATATTACCTTCGCCCTACAGGTGCTTGAGCGGCTGCCGCAGGTCACAGGCATCACTACTTTTACATTACGCTATAGCTCGCCGTCCGGCAGCCAGTCTTCCGGCGACGGATCGTTCATCGTACAGAGTCAGCAGGGATGGATTGCTTACCTGGGCAGCGCGGACGATACGAATCCGCTTGATAACCGGTTGCTCGAACTCCAGCAGATACTGAAGAACGCGCAACAGCAGCAACTCAACCTGGCAACCATCGACCTGCGCTATGGTTTACGCCCGGTGTTTACCTTGAAATCGTAGAACGGACGCGATTTCTCGCGACCAGTATAATTTCGTAGGGACTCGATTTATCGCGTCCGGTTCAATTTCGTAGTGCGTGTTGGGACATCGCCTCTCGTAGGGACGCAATTTTTGGCATCCGCTACCACGGGGTAGAGTACCCATCAACCTCCCTAAGGAGCGTATATCGTGCAAGAGCGGGTGATAGCAAGCATCGACGTTGGCACCACAAAAATCTGCATACTCGTCGGCGTCTTAGAGCGTGACGGGAAGCTGAATATTGTTGGTGTTGGCACCTGCCCTTCACAGGGGCTGCGCCGTGGGGTGGTGGTGAACATCGAGGAAACGGTCACTTCCATTGCAGCGGCGCTTGACCGGGCAGAACGCCTTTCTGGAAAAACCATAACGACCGCGTATGTTGGCATCGCGGGCAGCCACATCGACTCTGAAAATAGCAAAGGTTTTGTTGCTATCTCGCCAAGTCATCGCGACATTATGCAGAACGACATCAGCCGTGCTATCGAGGTGGCACGCGCCATCGCCATACCCGCCAATCGCGAGGTGATTCACGTCATCCCGCGTGGCTACGTGGTTGATGGACAGGAGGGCATAAAAAACCCCATCGGCATGTCCGGTTTCCGCCTGGAAGTGGAGACGCATATCATCACAGGCGCTGTATCGTCGATTCATAACTTAATTAAATGCGTGCATAAGGCGCGAGTCGAGATTGAAGACCTGGTGATAGAGCCACTGGCTTCAAGCGAGGCCGTGCTGGAGGATGGCGAAACCGATCTTGGCGTGGCCCTGGTTGATATCGGTGGGGGGACAACCGATATCGCTATCTTTGCTGACGGAGCCATCTGGCAAACCGTCGTCTTGCCTATCGGCGGGCAACTGATCACCAGCGATATCGCCATCGGCCTGCGCCTGCCTATGCCAGTGGCGGAGGAACTTAAAGTAACCTATGGTCACTGCAACCCGGATACCATCGCGGAGGACGACATGATCGACCTGTCGCATTATATGCCCGATTGCAATGACCTTGTGCCGCGCAAACTGCTCGCCGAAATTATCCAGGCGCGGGTCGAAGAGCTGTTTGAGATGGTACACGAGGAGATCAAGAAGTCCGGCTACGACGGACTGCTGCCCGCGGGACTGGTCGTCACCGGCGGCACCGCTGAACTGCCCGGCATTCTTGACCTGGCCGGACAGATTCTTGATCTACCGGCGCGCATCGGCTCTCCGTTGGGCCTGCATGGACTGGCCGACTCGATCAGTCGTCCGGCCTATGCTACTTCGGTGGGTCTCTTGCTGTGGGGTTTGCGCCATACCTCGCAGTTTTCTGAGGATGATGAGGATGAGCAATCAGGTGCGGGCGATGTAATGTCCCGTCTGGGTCGCTGGTTCCGCGCGTTTATACCATAGAAATGTCTGTAGGGGCGGCTTTCGCGGGTCGCCCGCCAACCGCCATTGTGGGCGCGTAAGGACGCGCCCCTACAAAGGAGGCCACACATGCTACCAATGGGAAATCATCAAGTTGAGGGCTTCGCCCAAATTCGTGTGATCGGCGTAGGAGGCGGCGGCAGCAATGCGGTCAACCGCATGATTCAGGCCAATATGATGGGTATCGAGTTTATCGCCGTGAACACCGACGCCCAGGCACTGTTGCTCACCGACACACCGCATCATATCCGCATCGGCGACAAACTCACGCGAGGTCTCGGTGCTGGTGGCAATCCTGCCGTGGGGGCCAAAGCGGCGGAAGAGAACGCCGAAGAACTGTACGAGGTGCTGAAAGGCTCAGACATGGTCTTCATCACGGCGGGCATGGGCGGCGGCACAGGCACGGGCGCAAGCCCGGTCGTGGCCCAGATCGCGCGCGAGCTGGGAGCCTTGACGGTCGGCGTCGTGACCAAGCCGTTCACCTTCGAGGGCAACAGGCGCAGGCTGGCGGCTGAGGAAGGCATTGCCAACCTCAAACAGCACGTGGACACGCTGATTACGGTTCCCAACGACCGCCTGTTACAGGTCGCCGACAAGAAAATGCCCCTCAAAGAGGCGTTCAGGCTGGCCGACGATGTGCTGCGCCAGGGCATCCAGGGCATCAGCGATCTGATCACCGTGCCAGGGCTAATCAACCTGGACTTCGCGGACGTGAAAACCATCATGTCGGCGGCAGGTTCGGCCTTGATGGCGATTGGCGAGGCCAGCGGTGAGTCGCGCGCCATCGACGCCGCGCATATCGCTATTGCCAGCCCCCTGCTCGATATCGACATCAACGGCGCGCGCGGGGTGCTGTTCAACATCACCGGCGGTATGGACCTGACGCTGTACGAAGTCAACGAGGCAGCCGATATCATCAGCAAGGCGGCGCACCCCGAAGCCAATATCATCTTCGGCGCTGTCCAGGACCCGGCCTACGAGGGCAAGGTCAAGATCACCGTCATCGCCACAGGCTTCGATACGCGCACGCCCGTCGGTGCCGGTCAGCAGGGCCGCCCTGATTACAACCGCAGCGTCTACTACCAGTCGGCTCCGTCAACCGGCATGAATGGCAACGCGGCATACAGCCAGCCACGGAGCGCGCCACAGAGCCAGGGAGGATACAATCCCCTGCCTGTCACGCCGCCGCCCGTCAATATCGCCCGCCATCCGACGGGGCCACTGCCAGCCGTAGCGCGTCCAGCGCAGCCAGCGCCTGCCGTTTCTAGCATGCAGGAGCCAGCGCGCCAGCTCTTGCAGTCGGTGCAACCTGCGCATCCTGTGCATCCTGTGCAATCCATGCCAGCTATGCGCAGCGATGCACGCGATGATGGATATGACCTGGATGACGATGCAGACGAGATGGAGGAACTGATGCCGCCAGTCTCACACGCGAGACTGCCCGTACCAGAGCCGGAGGCGCAACCCGCGCAGCGTCCCGCCGCCGATGCGCGCCAGCAGCGACCTATCCGCCGCATGGACCCCAAGGCGCTCGATCTGCCACGCGGCACGCGCAACGCCCCGCCCGGTGACGTGATCGACATCCCGGCGTTTTTAAGGAAGCGGTAATACGATAGAGTGGCAGGCGGAACAAGCGAACCACGGCCAGGGCGACCGCAAGGGTCGCCC
>DATLSI010000174.1:0-3300 GCA_035534255.1 Ktedonobacteraceae bacterium
CATCCAGTACATAGGTAAGCGGTGACAAAAGGTACGCGTTCCTTTTGAGGTCTGTCTCGCCATATGCTTCTCTTCCTCCTCTGCTTCAGCTCATTAATTGCCCATTACAGGATACGATATGAACCGCAAGAAGAAAAGCGCCGCGCGCGTGCCGCTTCGCGGATTGTTTGCAGGTTGAGCAGTTCTGCAACTTCATAGGAGGTGACGGGGCCGGGTTTTGGGCGCAGGCGCACCAACGAGGGGAAGTGGCCGATGCGCCCGTGCAACTCGGCCAGCAGGGCAAAGGCTGCCGGGGCGTATCCGGGTGGATTGACCAGCAGCGGGCGCGTTTGCCACTCCTCAGAAGACAGCCCTGTCGAGTCCACAATCGAGACGATCTGGACTTCAAGCGGCTCTTCCTGCTTAATCTGTACGTTGAAGGTGCGTACCTCTTCAATTTGAGTCGCAGCCAGGGCCTCAATCCACCGGCATTGTTCTTCGGTGAGCGGGTGGGTGAAGTTTAGTACAAGCATAATGGGTTCCTCTTGATGCTGCAATAGATACAACAAATGTACCACCACAGCAGCCAGAAATCATCAGAAGCACCTGCGAAATAAATCAGAACGCGTTCTGATGTAATAGCCGTTCCCGGCGGGTATACTCTACTCATCGTAGCCGAAGTACCTGCCAAAATGCTCGCGCAGGAAATGGTAGCTGAGCGCGTAGTTGATCGGCAGATCCCAGGCGGTGCGGCATTCGATAAAGATCTTTGACGAGTGCGTACTGACGGTACTCATGCTGATATGCAGTCTCTCAGACGCTTCTTGCGGACTCATCCCTTGCGCGAAGGCTTTCAGTATATCGAGCGGACGCTTGTGATCCAGCGCCTGCTCCACATTCTGGCAACGCCTGCGCTCCTGGGCATCCATATGATGCTGAACGGCCTGTGATGACTCAGCGACCTGCTCGATACCGGCGAAATACGCTCCCAGGGGGATGAATGGTACTTCGATCAGCTTTACACCGGCGTCGGCGGGAACATGCATCTGTTTGCCGGCTTCCACCTGCTCCTGGAGGGTTTCGGGCGTATAGATATGCCAGATATGGTCGAATGGATCAAACTTCAATTGAGCGGCAGAGATGGCAAGCAGGGACATCAGGCGTCGTCCGCCCGTCACCGATAAGTGAATATGGCGCGGCTGCTGCTTAAGTTCCTGGATGAAGCGATAGATCGTCTCGCGCGTCCCTTTGGCGCTGGTGCTGTCCGAAATATCGTCGAGGGGCACGCGATCAAGCTCCAACACCTTTGGTCGAAAACGGCAGTTGAGCGCATGCCCGTCAAACTGGTAACGATCGCCAACAAACTCCGCATTGAGATGTTCTAACGATCGTTGCAGGCGTTTCTGTGAAGCAAAGGGATGGATGACGATCACCTCGCTGATGGGAAATTCACGCCGCAGCAACAAATCAAGCGTGAACGTCACCACCTGCGGTTGTCCGCCCAGTGTGGCGAGCAGCGTGTGTGTATATTTCAGTTCCGGCACAGGCGTTTCTCCCGTCTTGCATTCATACAGATAGGTAATAGCTCATGATAGTAAGTGGAGCATACGATAGCGATTGGAGCAAAGCCGTGGTCAATCTTCTGCCTGCTCTTCTGATTGGCGGGCCGCCCAACGCGGGCAAATCCGTCCTGTTTTATAGCCTGACGCGCACGCTGCACGAACGCGGCGTGCGGCACCACGCCATCAGGGCATGTCCTGATGGCGAAGGCAACTGGTACCAGGAGATTCAGCGCGCGCTTGATCCCGCGGCGATCCGCCTGATTCGCGTCAAAAAGGCGTGGAGCGACAGCTTTGTGCAGGGCATCTGTCGTGACCTGCAAGGTCGCCATCTCCCACTGCTGGTCGATATGGGCGGTCGTCCGCGCGAGGAACAGATGTGCATGCTGCAAGCCTGTACGCATTCCTTATTACTCCTGCGTCCTGATGAGCCAGAAAGCGCCAACACCTGGCGGAAACTTATGCAGCAAGCAAGTTTGACCCCCCTGGCCGAGATCGTCTCCGCACGCGACGGCCCATCGATGATTACTTCCGAAACGCCCATCGTGAGAGGCACGCTCACGGGCATGCAGCGCGGTACTCCGGCGCAAGGCGTACTATTTGATGCCCTTGTCGAGCGTATCGCTTCCCTCTTCACCTCCTACTCGCTTGAGGAACTGGAACAGGCGAAACTTGCGCTGGCTCCAACCGAAATTACGCTAAACCTCGACCCATTGCTGCACAAGTTCGAGCCACAGGCCAGAGAATGGGAGCCTGATATGCTCAAGCGCCTTCCAGACGAGTTACCGGCTCATACATCGCTGGCAGTGTATGGCCGAGGCCCCGGCTGGCTGTATGGCGCGCTGGCCGCCTACGTCGGTCAGCAACCATTTTACCAGTTCGACCCACGCATCGGTTGGCTCGCTCCGCCCGCGCTAAGGATCGGCAGGCAGCCATCATCCGAAGAAATGACTATCCGACTGCGTGAATACCAGGGTGCATTGATACTTTCAATCAATATCAACACCGATTATCTTGACCATTTGCAGGTAGAGCAAGAACAGCCAGCATTTCCGCCCGTGCCAGCCGGGTACGGCATCATTCTGGACGGCAAAATTCCCCATTGGTTACTCACCGCGCTGGTTCGCCTCTACAGTAAGTCCGGTGTTGCCTGGATAGCCTGTCATCAACCACAGCTCAAGGGTGCCGTTGTCGTCACTTCGCGCGTGCCATCATACGTTTCAGGAGAGCTTATCCCATTTCGCATCTCAGAGCATGTGCAGTAACATGCTAGCCATTCTAGCATACATGGTGGAGTTTAGCAGCAATTTAGGGTAAAATAGTGAAGTTGCGACTACTGCACGAAAGGACCTGTGTTCACCTATGGACTATCCAGAAACAACGCTGACAACAGCCACCACAACCACCACAGCCACTACAGCTATAACAGCCACGCCCGCCAAACTCTATGCCTTCCTCTTGAAATTGCGCCCAATTTCAGAGGGGACACTGATGCCCTTTTCAGGGGAACTCGTCCACGCAGCGTGGCTCGACTGGCTGCGCACTGCCGCGCCCGACGTAGCGGCATGGCTGCACGAGGGCAACAAACGCCGCCTCTTCACCTGTTCCAGCCTGCAATTTCCGCTCCCCCAGGAAAAAATGCTTGAAGTCGAACGTCGTAATGTACACTGGCCCCTCACGCCGGAGAAGACCTATACCATCCGTATCACCCTGCTGCTCGGCGAACTCTTCCCGCTCTTCCATAAAGCCCTGACCGATTTCA
>DATLSI010000175.1:0-19663 GCA_035534255.1 Ktedonobacteraceae bacterium
ATGATCGTCAAAAAGAGATTGCTAATGTTTGTTGTAATCTTGGTGATGTCTATTTAAGGAAAGCCGAACATTCACTTGCGCAGTCTGCTTTACGTCGTTCTCTTGGCATTGCAGAACGTATTGGTCATCTTTCAATCATGTCCGCAGATTTTGGTAATTTGGGTATGTTATCGGCTCGTCTTGGAGATCTTAGGGAGGCAGAGGTTTACTATGAGCGAGCTTTACAGTTAGCTGAGCAGATACATGATCCAGTATACGCCAGTCTCTGGAGCGGCTATTTGGCAATTCCTTTGCAAGCTCAAGGGAAACTCGACGAGGCGAAGTTGTCTATCCAGAAGTCTCTAACAATTGGACGAATGAAGCGTATTCCTCTTTGTATTGGCTTTGCCCTTATAACATTGGGGCAGTTAAGGATTAATCAGGCAATTAATGGACATGGGGATAATCATCATTCATCAGAAACACTAAAACAACAACACTTAACTCCCACACGATTGCTACAACGAGCTAGAGTCTCTTTACTTCGCGGACTTGCCCTCGAAGGGCTGGAAGCCGAGACGCGCACCGAGGGATTGCTGGTACTGGCCCAGGCTTCATTTTTGCTGGGCGAGATCGATACCGCGCAGCAGCAGGCGCAGCAGGCGCTAGAGGAAGCGAACCGTTACGAACAGACGTGGCTACTGGCCTGCGTCCAGCGTCTTTTAGGCACAATCCTGGCGGCTCAGGGTCGGCATAAAGAAGCGAAAACGTATTTCACGCAGTCATTAGAGACCCTGAAGGAACGTGAGATGCGCCTGGAATACGCGCGTACTCTACGCGACTACAGTGCGTCCATCTTGCAGCATGTTCACCCAGGCGGTGATGATTATGAACTGGCAATAACCCATCTTCAGGAGGCGCGCCAGGTATTCGAGGAATGCGGCGCAGCTCTTGATCTCGAATCGGCGGAGCGTTCATTGGCTGCACATGCCATGCCTGCCCCTGTGACGGCGCGCAGACACGCCGACATGTCGTAGGGACGCGATTATAGTATGGCCCAGGGCGACCGTAAAGGTCCCTACCCGTCCACTCAGACACCCCCGCCCTTACAATGACTACACCCTACTCCTCGTCGTAGTCATCGGCGATGTGGGGTGGAGACCCTTGCGGTCGCCCTGGTGCTTCTCTCTGCCTGGTGCTTCTCCGCTCTCTTCATTTTATTAACATCCCAAAAACTTGAGATGTTCGTCTCATTTCGCGACTCCTATTGCGCTTTGCGGTGTGCCGCTCGATAAACTCATGCCTTTGATACCCTCGGAAAATGTATTTCGAGGCCACTTTTTTTTCTAAAAGGCTCTACACTCTTATACAAGAAGACAAACGAGAGGCTTGATGGATCCAGCCTCTCGCAACTGCAAAAAAGGAGCGCACTGCATGAACCTCGCAACCCGTCTCTCTCGCACGCAACTCTTGCTCATCGTCCTGGTAATCGTTTCCCTGCTCGTCGCCACGTTCTTCGTTATTCACGCTGCCATGCCTGGTCTGTGGCATACGATTGTATATACTCCAGATGTTCTAAGTGGTTGGCATTAAGGCGGGTCATGTGTCACTTGCACCTTTTGTGGGCGCGAATGGACTCGCCCAACTAGAAAGTACCCAGAATGTCGCATAACGACATCCTGATGCAGTAGCTACTTTCATAATCTTGTATCCGTAATTAGCCGACCAACCATTGTCGTCATACTGCTAAGTCCGAGCCTTTATAGTCAGTCTCACTTAGAAAGGAACACTCCACATGTCCCACTATGATTAAGCATTAAGCATACAGAGGGACGCTTATCCACTCAGATGAGCGTCCTTTGTCTGTCATCGAGTACAATATGCTCACATTCCCTTGCGCTTTTCCTTTACAGACTATATACTTCTCTAAAGAAGCCGCCTGCTTGCTCCTTTAGCCAGTATCCTAATGTGTCTTACATCCTCCATCGAAACGCAACCGAACCCTTGCAACAAGTGCTACAACTGACACATCTGATACAACTGACACATCTGATACATTCATATCTCAGGAAACTCCAAAAACATGAAAAAAATTGACGCTTGCGCTATAATGGCACTGACTGATACATCCCCTTTTGACCGGTTGAGAGACGCAACTCCTGTATGGTGCTTTGGGAGAGACATACATCTAGGAGACGGTAAGCAGATGGACGATCAGATCACCTATCGCCAGCAGGTGAGTTTTTGCGGAAAACCGAACTGTCGCAAATGCCGTGACGGTATTGGTCATGGTCCCTATTGGTACGCCTATCGTCTCAACGCCGATGGGCGCAAACAGCGTGTCTACATTGGCAAAACCCTCCCTCCCGAAGCCGCGAACCAGAGCGACCGTCAGAACGTGGGCCAGGGCGACCGCGAGGGTCGCCCCTACCCTACAACGGAATCGCCAACGGTCCCCGTACAGGGTACGGGCGACCCTCGCGGTCGCCCTGGTAGCGAGATCGATACGCTGGATCGATTGCTGGCAGCCGACCCCACCAACGAAGACATCTTGCAACGTTTAGCCCTCGCGCTGGCACAGGCAAAGCGGCGCGGTGAAGCTCTACGCGCCTGCCAGCGTTTCTTTGCAACGCTGCAAAGCTTGCATCTCACCCCCTCGCAGCAGATACAGTCACTCTATCAATCCATCCAACATGGTGACAACATCAATCGTCCATCAGAAGAAGACCTCACTGCAGATCGCGTGTCTATTGGCCGCAGCAATCAAAGCCCTCTGGTCGGGCGTGACAAAGAACGTGAGACTCTGCGCCAAATGTTACTGCTAACAGAACAGGCGCTAACGAGCAATAGCAATCCTGACCAACAGCAAAAAAAATCTCTTGTGGCTTCGGCCATCGCGCTTGAGAAACCACGCACCCAGTGCATAACCCTGATGGGAGAATCGGGCATTGGCAAGACGCGCCTTGCCGAAGAAGCTGCCCGCGACGCGCTGCGCAATGGTTGGGCCGTTGTCTGGAGCCATGCCTACGCGCAGGAAAGCGGCATACCATATCGCATGTGGAGCGAAGCCTTGCGTGGCCTGCTAGAACAGGGTGTATGGCGACCTGACGAGATGATAGCGGAACAGCAAACGCTCAGCCAGGTCTATAAGCCACTCAAAACACTGCTGCCAGAACTGCATGAGTGGTGGCCGGAACACGCGGGGCGCGATGTTTCAGGTCCTTATAACCATAACCCTCTATCGCCCGAGCAGGAACAGGTGCGCCTGCGCGAAGCGGTTTACGCGTTGTTAACGACCATCAGCGCGACAACGCCTCTACTGATCGTGCTGGATGATGTGCAATGGGCGGACGGCAGCAGCAGCGAACTACTTGGCTACCTGGCGCGTCGTCTGCCGGGTCATCCTATTGCCTTGCTTGCTACTTGCCGCGAGACCGAACTGGCCGCGAACGCCATGCTGCACTCATTGCTCTCCCACATGCAGCGTGAACACGCTGTCGAGTACTTGCGCGTCGAACCGCTCAGCGATACCCAGATCGCGGCGCTGGTGGCCCATCTGCCCGGCTCGTTTGTGCGCCATATCCAGACGCAGGCCGCGGGTAATCCCTTCTTCGCGGAAGAACTGGCCTACACGCTGGGTGCCGGGCAAGATGCGCCTGGCATCCGGCATGCGCAAAGCGATGAAGCGCTTGCCTTGCCAACCACCATCACTGCCGTACTCAATCAGCGTATGCAACGTTTAAGCCTGGCATGCCAGCAGTTGTTGAGCAGGGCGGCGGTGCTTGGCGGCTCCTTCGGCTATCCTCTGATTTCCGCTATGGAGACGGGCGTGTCCGCCGCCTACGAGGATGACATGCTCGATTTACTGGACGAGGCCCTGCGTTCAGGTGTGCTTACGGAAGAGGGTACAGGGTCGCGCATCACCTATCGCTTCTGGCATCCTTTGCTTGCCAGCCACCTCTATAACGCCCTGTCTGCCACCCGCCGCGCGCGTATGCACCGGCGCGCCGCCGACGTTTTGCAGCAAGCATATGCCGGTCGCGAGGATGAACAGGCCGCCGCCATCACCGGGCATCTTCTCAAGGGCGGCGCGGATGCCGCTCAAATCGCCCGTTTCGCGGAACTTGCCGCCAACTACGCCTACGCCCTTTTCGCCTATCCCGAAGCCGAACGCTACTACCGCCTCGTCGTGCAATACACCGAGACCTCCGTTCATAGTAGGGGCGGAACTCCTGGCACCTTGCGGTCGCCCTCTGGGAAAGAAAGTTTGCCATTTTTGCTGGAACGCCTGGCGGAATGTGTGCGCATACAGGGCAAATTTCAAGAGGCGCGCCGGCTCTTTGAGCGTGTTCTCGACGTGCGTAACCAGCAGGCAAACAGCTTGCCCGCTGTGCTTGACGCCCAGGAAGCCCAGGTTCAGGCGCTGCTATGGGGTGAGATAGGCTGGACCTGGCGTTACACGGGCGATAACCTGCGCGCCTGGCAATGCTGCGAGCGTGGCGAGCAAGTGTTGCGCGCTGCCGGGATCACGTCTGGTCCCGCGCCTGCCCGCCTGCGTTTCCAGCAGGGCAGCCTGCGCTGGCAGGAAGGCCAGTACGAGGAGGCTTACCGCATCGTGGGCGAAGCTTTGCAACTCTTTGAAGGGATGCAGCCCCAACCCGCCGTTGACGCGGCGCATTTGACGCGCATCCGGCGTACTCTGCTGGGCGATCCTGTCGATCTTGGTCGCGCGGAGGCCCTGCTGGGCGCTATTGCCAACACCATCGGGCAGCGCGAAGAGGCTTTACGGCATATGCATACCGCGCTGGCCCTTTACGAGCAGTATGACCGCCAGCGCGAGATCGCTCATGTGTGTTGCAATATTGGCTTTGTGCATTTAAAATTGGCGCGCTATGCCCAGGCTCGCCCCTTTTTACAGCGTTCGTTTACCCTGGCCGAGCGCATCGGCGACGCGCCCCTCACCTCAGTCGTTCTGCATAACCTGGGTGAACTTGCTGTATCTTCTGGCGAAGGTGGCAGCGAGGAAGCCGAAAGCTACTTCAGAAGCAGTATTACCCTGGCCGAACAGATCAACGACCGCGAATACCTCAGCCTGTGGAATGCCGATCTTGCCTCTGTACTACTTGAGCGCGGTAAACTCGACGACGCGGCGCTTTGCGTCGGTCGTGCCCTGCGCACTGCTCGCGGTATGCGCAATATCCCATGTCTCACTTACTCCCTGCTGGCCCTGGGAAACCTGAGAATCGCCCAGGCCAGAACAAGCGGCGACCCGCGCTGCCTCAAACGCGCCAGCACAACCCTCCATCGCGCCCTGTCACTCCCAGCCCAGGATACCGATACCCACGCTAAAATTCAACTGGCCCTTGCCCAGATCGCGCAACTGTCAAACAACCCCCCAAATTGTAGCTCCCAACGTCCGTAGGGGCGAGTGGGGAGTGGAGTGGATGGGAGGGCCTTTACGGTCGCCCGCCCGTAGGTGCTCTCACCCCGACACTTTTTTGTCCCCCAGGGCGACCGTAAAGGTCCCCACCCCGCTCCACTCAACCCCCGCCCTTACAAAGACAACGCAGCGGCTTCTCTGGGCCGTTCACTCCGCTGGTTTTCGGGCCTGCTCCAAAAGTGTAGGGATGAAAGGCCCGTAGGTGAGAAGGTGTGCTTTATGTCGTATACATCCCCAAAATTTAGGACGCCCATTTCAAGAAATCATTGAAAGCCATACCCGAAAGCCTGATAAAAAATCACCGTCCAAACTCCTCGCAGTCCGCTATACTTCCACTAAAGCCAGCTACAGCACGATTCTGATACAGCAGGAGTAACATATGACAAAGATGAAAATGGTCGCGGTACTCGCATTTTTGCTCAATACCCTCTGTTTCGCCACCTATTACGCGGTAGCAAAAGAGGCATTGAACCGTATCGACCCCATCATTTTCACCTATTTTGAAATGATGACGCTCGTTCCTGTTGCCCTTATCATCATCATCTGCTCCTGGAAGCACATCAGCAGAGCCATCTTCAAACGCGGCGTAGTACTTGGCAGTTCTCTCTGCCTGGCCTTATTCACCATCGCTATCGCTCTGAAATATACCACTGCCACCAGTGTAGCTTTCTATCCCGCGCTGAACGGCTTCCTGGCGGCTATCTTTGCCTGGCTTTTTTTGCGCCAGCCCATCAGGAAAAGTACCTGGATCGCGGGTTTGCTCTCCGTCGTTGGTGTGACCATGCTGATTGCCAATTCAAGCGCGGGCGGATTGCGCGGCTCCGTCATCGCCTTTCTGGGTGGCCTGTTCTTCACAGGCTACGTGTTCCTCAGCGATTCTCCACAGCAGCTCGAGGACAAACACGCCCACTGGCCGCTCTTCGCCATCGAATTGTTGACGATGGCGCTCTGGGCCAATCTCGTCGTGCTGCTCTTTGGCAACTGGCACGCCGTGCATCCATCATTGCCCGGAGATATCTGGATCATCGTGTATGTGGCGGGAGCCTGCACTTTTGTACCCACGCTCATTGCCGCCGCCATGCAGCGCTATATAACGCCTGTCACCGTCTCCTTTATCTACATCCTTGAGCCTGTGCTGGGCGCGTTCGCCGCCGCCTACTACCTGCACGAAATGCTGCCCCTCCCCGGCTACATCGGGGGCCTGTTGATTGTGCTGGGCGCGCTGACCCATACCTGCGGAACCGCTCTAGCCGCGCGTTCGATCTCGTCTGATAAACAACCTCTCGCACAATATGAACAATTTACCGATGAACTTTTGCCAGTATGGTATGCACGTTCTCACCTCCAGCCAAACAATGTACCCTACGCGCTGGCACGTCCGGGTGAAAAACGATTGTTACGTCGCCGCCGCCAACAACGCATCCAGCGCCTTGGCCTTATCGAACTCGTAGAATAACGGACCAGGTTAACAAACCCCAGTAGGGACGCCCCTTGTGGGTGTCCGCGTCCCCACACTCAAGTCAAGTCAAGGAGCAGGCGGACACCTACCAGGGCGACGCGGACACCCACAAGGGCGTCCCTACTGAGTTGAAGGGGGTACGGGCGCGGGCTTGTCCCCGCCCTGGATCGGCCTGTGGCTCATGAATCCAACAGTCACTCAAAAATGCTTATCAGCGAAGGAGGTTCTATGAAGCGTGGCGATTCCGGTGATTTTTGCATGCTCTACATTGAACCAGAGGATGACAAATCAGCTGTCTTCGCGCTGGTCGGCGAACAGAAAAAGCCGGTGGTGATCCTGCTCTCAATGCCACCTGGCGCGCAGGCGAAAATCAGGGTTTTTCAACGCCCGGAAGATTTTAGCGACCTCAAACACCTCAGACGGCAGCGCGGCCTCACCGTCATTTTTGTGATTACTGGCAATGAATATTTGCGGCAACTGGCGCTGCGTAACGGCTTTCCAGCCTATACCTCCATTGATGTCCTCAGTGATGCGCTGGAAGAAGGCTACCTATCGCTTAACCGCCAGCGCATCATAACGAAAAGCTTGCCAACCGCCGCGCCAGCATCCCAGGCGTCATCCACGCAGCCAACCTGGAACATCAGCGCCAAAAAAACGGTGCCGCTCGCACCTCCTTCACCACGTCCCGACAACACTCATACTGCTACGCCAGCACCGCTTCCTGCATCACAGCCACCCGCCCGCCGCAGGCGGCGCGGCTCGCGTTTCGCACTTATCATGCTTATCCTGTTGTCGCTCATTATCCTGGGAGGCGCTGGCTATTTCCTGTTCTACGCGCGTGCATCTTCCCCTGCCAATGCGGCAGTCACACCGCCCAAAATCATGGGGCAGGTCAATTTTTTGAGTAGCGAGCAGGTGAGTGAAACCAGCAATCAGGGCCTGAACGACGAGATACAGCTAGACTTGCATGGCATCCAGTCGCCAGCGCCAGGTAATAGCTATTATGCCTGGCTACTGAGCGACGAGAATCAGGGCGATACAACTGTGATATCCCTGGGCAAATTGACGCTCAATCAAGGCAGCGCCCACTTGCTCTATACAGGCGATCAACAGCATACCAACCTGCTCGCCATCGTCAGCCGTTTTCTCGTGACAGAAGAAAGCTCCACCACTACACCTATCGCGCCCTCACCCGACTATGCTACCTGGCGTTTCTACGGCGAGGTTCCGCAGACGCCCACTCCACAGGACGCGAATCACTACAGCTATCTCGATCACCTGCGCCACCTGCTCGCCTCTGATCCTTTACTCAATGAACTGGAACTGCCCGGAGGACTCTGTAACTGGTTTTATCGCAATACAGATAAATTACTGGAATGGACAGAGAGCGCGCGTGACCAATGGGATGCTGTCAGAGACACAGGTTTCGCGCTGCGCCAGACCATACGCACGCTGGCCTACCTGGACGGCCTCTCGTTCATAACGCAGGATTTGCCGCCCGGTACGTCGATACCCACTATCCCAAATCTCGCCAGCGTCGGACTGATCAACGTGCATGGCGCGAACCAGACACCGCCCGGCTATATCGCCCACATCCTGCTTCATCTTAATGGCCTGATTAACGCGCCTGGTTCGACACTGACCATTCGCCAGCAAGCCGCCCAGATTATAGACGCCATGAGCAATGTCCAGCAGTGGCTTCAAAAGCTGCATGACGACGCCCGGCAGTTCGTCTCCATGACCAACGCCCAGTTGCTGCAGCCCGCCGCCTTCGCTCTGCTCAACGACATGGTGCAGCAGGCCAACTATGCCTATTCAGGGCAAATCGATCCCGTCACAGGCGTAATGCACGAAGGCGTGAACTGGATACACGACCAGGCCCAATCGCTGGCAACCCTCAATGTTTACCAGTACGTCCAGAGCGTCCAGATACCCGAAGTAGTCCCCAACACATCACCCTTTACCATGTTGCCCGCTTTGTGGAAGAGGGAATTTTAATGTTCCAGAATACGCAATCCGTAGTCAAAGAGGTATAAAATTATGCGCTTACGTTCCATTGTTTTAACAATCATCTTCCTCTGTATGATCGGTGGGTTGCTGGCAGGGTTTTTCTCGCACTCGATTGAAGCTGCTTTGACGCTCCAGAGCATCAACGGCACGCGGCAGACGGGCGCGGTTACGCCCACATCCACGCCGGTAGCCACTTCTGGTCAGCCGAAAGCGCCGACACCTGTGCCTGGCGGCGCTGTCGTGCTGGCAAAAGATACTTTCCAGCGTGCCGTGCAGACCTTCTGGGGAACCGCCTCCGACGGCCATTTGTGGGCGGGTGACGCCAACAGCATCGAGGTTTTTTCCATCGCGGGAGGCGTGGGTCAGATCGGACACGGCAATGGCGCGTTTAACGCCGTACTCGGCCCGCTCAGCACGAACGCCGAGGTAGTATTCAACGCGAGTGTCAACCATTTCGCGGCTGGCAATGTGAACATGGGGGCTGTATTGCGCTGGACGGACTCCAAAAACTGGTATAAAGCCCTCATTGACGGGGCGCGCCTGCAAATCCTGAGCAGCGTCAACGGCACCATCACTTCGTTGGCTACCATGCCATTTCAAGCCCGCGATGGTGTCACTTATAGTCTGCGCTTCCGCACCTTGGGAGCGAACCTCTTCGTTAGAGCCTGGCAAAGCAATCAAACAGAACCGGTCAACTGGATGCTGACCGTCTCTAATACCGCCCTGACCCAGGGAATGGGCGGCCTGCGCATGCTTACCCAGAGCGTGACCATAATCAAAGTAACATCGTTTCTCGAAACAACAGTCGTATCACCCTCGTAAGGAGATATTCCATGCTCGATCAATTCAAAGCATCATACACGGCTCATCGCTGGATCAGGCGGTTTTGCGGCGCGCTATTATGTGTCTTTGTTATCCTGCTGGCCACTCTGACGAGCGGCTTTCCACCCTGGGCATGGCGTCTCCTTTTCCAGGTATTGCCACAACTGCCGCGCCTGTGGCAACTGCGCGGTCTGCGTATCCTTGCTCCACTGCTGGGGCTGGCTCTGCTCTCATTGACCATATTCATGCTATGGATATGCGTGCTGGCTGCTTGCGTTCTGATCGCTCGTCATTGGTGGCGCGCTCGTGACATGAGTGCTCCCCTGGAGGATGAGCCATCTCCCTACCAGTCCCCGCGGGAAGACCCTCTCTATGAGACGACTCGCGGTCGTGTTCAGACATCCGTTATATCGAAAACGTCGCGTAACGTGCGCTTCGATGTCCAGTTAAAGCATGCCTACCACGGCTTGCCGACCGCGCCCATCGCGCTGGTTGATGCGCGCAATGAGCAATTTAGCGGCAGTTCAGTCTTTCTGGATGTCAGTACGGTGCTTGATACCGGTATCAAACGCCGGGGACGGCCTAACGAAGATAGCCTGCTCGCGTTGCCCGCCATTCGCAACGCTTGCGGAGGATTGCAGCCGGTTGGTCTATTCATAGTTGCCGATGGCATGGGTGGGCATGGCAATGGGCAAGAGGCAAGCCGCCTGGCTATCGCCGCCCTGCATGACGCGTTGAAACTGGCCCTGGTTGGCAGCCCGGAAGACGATAACTACGAGCAAATACTGGCCGAAGGCGCGCATACGGCCAATCTTGCCATCTACAGGCGCAATCGTCAGCAGCAGTCGAATATGGGGACAACGCTTGCCGTCGTCCTCGTCATCGGCAATACGGCCTATATCGCCAATGTTGGAGATAGCCGTGTTTACCTGTACCGCGAGAGCGATGGATTGGCGCAGATCACGCGCGATCATTCGACGGTAGCGCGCCTCGTTGAGACCGGGGCTATTACGCCCGACGAGGTGTATGCCCACCCTAAACGCAATGAGGTTTACCGCAGTCTGGGGCACCAGGCCGCGGTAAAGGTCGATACGTTCAGTGTGCCTCTCCAGGTAGGCGACCTGCTTTTGCTCTGCTCTGATGGCCTGTGGGAGATGGTGCGCGACTCCACTATAGAACATATCGTTTCGTCGTCGCTGCCCGATATCCCCCAGATCTGCGATGAACTCAGGCAGGCCGCCCTCGAAGGTGGTGGTAAAGACAATATCAGCGTCATAGCCGTGTGCGCGCGCCGCTATTGATCACTTATGCTACTGGTCGTCCAAAGGCGCGCGTCGCAATATCCTCAGCGGCGGCAAAGGTTGTATGCCCTGCGCTGGCGTATGTTGCAGCGGCCCTGATGTGGGCATATGCTGCAATGGCCCTGACGTTGGCATTGGCCTCGAACCCGCGAAACCTGTCACCGTTCTGAACGTGGGACGCGGCGTCAATGGCTGCATGCTTGTGCGCTCGGTCACAGGTCGCGGCGTATGCGGGGAGAGTACAGGCATAATATTGTTGTTGTTTACGCGCAGAGCTACCAGCAGGCGGTTGATTTCGAGAAACTCGTTGCAAGACGCTGGCACGACGAAAGGTTCGCCCGCTGCTGTACGTTCCAGAGCCACGCTCAATTCACCCATTGAACGCATCAGGCGCTGCGTGTAGAAACTTGCCTGGCCCAGGCGCATCAGCCGTTCTGCCATCAGGTTCAGGCTCCCCGCCAGAGGCATCAAGGCACCGCTTGAGAGTGCTGCCCTGGCTTTCAGATTGCCGTTGGCGAGTTGCGCCTGCACAGCTTTGAGATGCACGATGCCACGTTCCAATTCCGTATTATGCTCGGCGATATGGTGTGACTGCATCTCAATGCGCTGGTTCGCGTGCGCCAGGTCTTCCAGCGCCTCCGCCTGTCGCGCAGCCAGGTGCGCGTTTTCCCACAGCGTGAATAGTTGCCGGGCCACAACCAGCGCGACGACACCCATCGTAGCGAACAACAGCACCGGTCGGATAGCCGCCTGGCCGCTATCCTGCGAAAGTACGTTAATCGTCAATGACAGGAAGAGTAGTGAGAGCAAGATATACGGCACGAGCCGCGAAAAGCCGAAGACTGCGCGTTCGTTGGAACGTTCCAGGCGCTCCTCGATCACTTCGAGCGGCGTGGCGGGCAGGAAGCGGCGCAGGTACGCCCCGATTCCTATGGTTATCATACCCAGCGGCCAGCCCAGGTCGATCCAGGTCGCTTCGACATACGTTCCCGCGTTGTTTTGCACATTAAAAAGGAAATCGGAGAAGACGAAAAAGCACAGTCCCAACCCAATCACCAGCAGACCCACGCGCCGCGCCGTCGCCTGGTAAGTGCGTCCCTGCCCTCTCAGCAGCAGGAATAGCACGCAACTCAATAGCGCGATATCGGCAACCGGGTAATACAGCCCCAGAAATTTTGCCAGATTGGCTTCACCCGGCATCTGAGCCAGCGAGCCTAAGAGCAAAAACCAGGCAATCGCCAGCAATGACCCCATGGCAATCAGGCTATCCATCATCAGCAGCAGACGTCTCCGGCCAGGACCGGGCGACGGCTGCAACAACAGTCCGGCGAAAATGAACAAGGGAAAACTGGCATAGCCTATATCGGCAGTCGATGGAAAAGGAGCCTGCCCGATGGAAACATAATATCGCCAGAAACTTTCGCCCAGGCCCCACATCACAACGCCCAGGCCGATCAGTAGCCAGGCGAAACGCTCAAACTTGATCCAGCGTTCGGCTTTTTCTCGCTTGCCCAGCGGTAACAACACGCTGCCGAGCGTCAGCGCGCCGCCGATGAACGCGCCGGTTAGCGGTGAAAACTGCCCGACGCGTCGCGCAATTGTTCCACCCAGGTGAAAAACGACGATGATGACCATCGCTGCTGCTATCCACATCACCACCTTGATGATCGTTGGCACGCTTATACGTGATTGCATGTGAACCTCCCTTTTTCTTAGTATGTTGCCTGCATCTAACGGGAGTATAGCGGCACCCTCTTTGTATAATCTCCTATCCTGCTTCTTTCTGTCTTATACTGATCTAATTCACGTCCATTTTCATGGACTTTAACGAATAAATATGTTACAGTTGTTTTTGGCCCTGTAAGTTCATCTGTTAGCCGCGTCCCACCGGACGCATACATGACGAGTCTCAGGCAGAGAACCATTCGCATCTGCCTGCGGGGGCAGTAAGCATGCAAACATCTTCGCGGGAGATACTCTTCGATCAAGTACAGCAAACTACCCTGGCTGCGCCTGCCGTGTCAACGCTCAATTCTGGAGATAGTGACTCCACGATCAGTTCCTCGTTGAATGCACCGGCTACCCTCAATACGATTTTAAGAGAGTTAATGGCCGATGCCTCCCTGGATCATATCGTTCGGTCGCTGGCGAACCTGACTCGCCAGACGCTCGAAATGGATTTGTGTGCAGTTATGCTGGCTGATACCGAGCATGGTCAACTGACCATTCAGGCGGCTTCTCCCGATCTCAATGGACGATTGCTGACCATTGCGCCGCTTTCTGTAGCGCCTGGCCTGTGGGAAAAGCTGCGCCCCTCTTCAAGTCAATTACCGCAGTTGAATGCCGCTGAGCAAGAAGCTCTCAACCCGTTGAAAAATGTGCAATATGAAAAACTGCATATCGTCCCGCTCTCAGCCGCTAATGCATGCGTTGGGCTTCTGTGTTGCTATTCGGGCAAGGCGCGCGACCTTGACGTGCAGGAGCAGCTTATCTTGCAGACCATTGGCAGCTTCGCGGCCATGTCCATCACGAATCGCCAGTTGCTGGATGCCTCTGCATCTACCGTTTCTGTCAAGAGCTTATTTGATGATCTGTTGGCGGATAATATCGCTCTCGCGGACTCAGTGCGTAGTCGCGCAGCCGCGCTTGGTTGTGATTGCGCGCAGCCACATACCATGCTGGAGCTTGAAATTGCGCGCGTGTTCGATACTAGTGAGCAAGCTGAAACGCGAGCCAGTAAACAGGCAATTTGCCGCCATGCCCTCAAACTGGTTGCGCAGCGTTTGCTGGCGCATTATCCTGGTTCCCTCTGCGACGAGCGAGAACAGCGCCTGTACGCTATCGTAGCGCCCGGTGGAGTGTCTGGCAGAGAAATGGTTGCTGAAGATCTCAAAACCTGGCTCGATACGCTGCTTCAGCAGGTGGAGAGCGAGTTGCAGGTCAGCTTGTTCGCGGGTATCAGCAATACCTGTCACGCCTTATGTGATTATCAGGATGGTTTTACGGGGGCGAAAGAGGCGCTTACCATAGCGGAATGCCTGTATACACGCGCAGCCAGCATGCGATTTAGCGATCTTGGCGCGTACCGCTACATCTATGCCTTTGCTCGCGATCTTACGCGAAATGACCTTTACCTGGAACAGGTTGCGACCATCGCTCGCTACGATCAGGGACACAAACGCGCTGAACTGCTTGACACCCTGGAAGTGTTTCTAGCGCACCGGGGCAATGTCAAAGAGGCATCCGACATACTGGATGTTCATCGCAACACTCTGACGCAGCGCCTTGAACGTATTCAGTCACTTTGCTCAATTAACCTTGAGCAGTATAGCAACTGGCTTCCCCTGCAAGTTGCTATATTGGTTCACAGGCTACGCGCCCAGTTGTTTGCGCGCCGGTAAAGTCATCAGGACGTATCCGGTCTCCAGGATAGATGCGATTTCGATGCCGAAACTGCGCATTTTCAAGCGCGTGCGCGAGAGCACATTGCGCACAGGTCGCATCTCCTGATCCCACACTCCCTCTTCCTGCGCTTCGTGCAGGCGTTTGCGGCAGCGTTCAATCGTCGCTTCCGTAATCATGCGGTGATTGAAACTGGAGAGCAGCACTTCATACGGGCAATAGTGTGGATGTGAATTGAGCAGGGGCAGTAGCAGGCTCAGTTCGCTCAGGGTGAATTGCTGTTCGGCAACCATACGCGGGTAGGGCAGCGCGGCATCGTTTGCGATCAGCGAGAGGGTTCCCAGCAGGACGTTCATTGCCAGCGTGTGACCATCAGGCAACAATTCATCCAGCGTATAGTGCAGGATATCTTCATCGCTCTGTGGCATGTGATACATCGAGGAAGCGATCTTCCGGTACGATACTCCTTGCATAGCGCGACTCCTTCACTTCGCTTGCGCGTTTTGTGATAAGTTACCTCTTTAGTTGTAAACCCGAAATCTTGCTCAAACTCCGTTCATTCTGCTAAAGGTTCGTTAAGGTGTCTGCTATCAGAAAATGTCGTCCGTGCATATATTTCCGGCAAGAAATATATCTACAGTTAACAGTACACAAGAATTGCCGAAAATACAAGTGTTTCGGGATGTCTTTTACAAGCTGGTATAAGACATGCCGGAATTGCCAGAAGACGCAAAACCAGCGTTTTGCGTAAGGAAGATGTGTTGCTTTTCAAGAAAAAATGTTGAGGCGAGGGTAATGAGGACGCCAATTACGGCATTGGATTGTCAAAATCATCAAACAACCAGGGGTTGTAATATTAGTGCGCTTTCGCCTTATTCGTCATCATCAGGATATAGCCGGTTTCCAGAATGGAGACGATGTCCAGCCCAAACCCGCGCAGTTTGAAACGGATGCGCGACAATACATTGCGCACAGGGCGTAGTTGTTGATCCCAGCAACCGGCTTCCAGCGCGTCCTCTAGTTGCCGGCGGCAATGTTCGATGGTTGCTTCGGTCACAGCGCCATTGTAGAAGCTGGCAAACATTACATCGTAGGGGCAAAAGTGGGGGAATTGTTCGAGTAAGGGCAGCAGCAGGCTTAACTCACTTGCTGTAAACTGTTGTTGAATGAGCAGGCGCGGTAGAATCTCGCCATTGGACAGCAGCGACAGGGTGCCAAGCGCGGAGTTCATGACCAGCGTCTGGCCCTCCGGCAGAGCGCCTTGCAGCGTGAAGTAGCGGATGATCTCAGCATCCCGCGTTGTTGTCACATACGCTTGCGCGACTTTTCCTTTAGGAGGGCAAACAACTTGCATGCTGGTTCTCCTGACTTCCGCTTTTGTAAGGAGCGTTCTCTTTTTGCTGAAAGTCAACAATCGTTATTAAGTAAATTATGCACTGTAACCTATCTTTATAAAAGAACTTATGTTATCATTACTCTTAACATATTTATCATATTCTGAATTTAACAGAAGGAATGATAAAGATGGGTGCGCCAAAAGCTCAACCTAGAACCAGACTTGTTGAAGCTCGCAATCAGCGTGAACTCTCTCAACAAGAGTTAGCCGAGCGCATTGGCACCAGCTATGTCAATGTCAGTCGCTGGGAACGTGGCATCACGCGGCCTGGTCCCTACTTCCGGCACAGGCTCTCTCAACTTTTTGGGAAGACAGAGGAAGAGCTTGACCTGTCATCTTCTGTCCAGCCCTCCGCGAACGGTGTAACAAATGAACACCCGATCACATCCACGTCAGAGTTTAAGACACCTCTGACTGCTCTTGCTGCAACTACCATTGTCGTCGAACCCATCTATGACACAGCTATGCCGCTCCCACCACCCGTATCGCTGGTAGGGCGCGATCGCCAACTGGCGGACCTGGAACAAAAGCTGCGGGCAGGCAGCAATGGCTCTATCATTGCTCTGCATGGCTTGCCCGGCGCAGGCAAGACGGCCCTGGCCAGTACTCTCGCGCATGATCCGCGCGTCAGGTCATATTTTTCTGATGGTATTCTATGGGCCGGTCTTGGCCCTGAGCCGGATATATCTAGTATCTTGAGCCACTGGAGCAAACAACTGGGCATCGCCGCGACCGAAATACCGGCATTGAGTGATCTCGAAGCATGGGCGTTGACGCTGCGCCGCGTCATTGGTTCGCGCCGCATGCTGCTGGTGATCGATGACGCGTGGCGTCTCGAAGATGCCCTGGCCTTCAAGGTTGGCGGCCCTAATTGCGCCCATCTCGTCACAACACGCTTTCCTGGCATAGCCAGCTCGCTTGCTCCCGGCAGCGCGACCGTCATAAAAGAATTGGAAGAAAACGAAAGTATGGAATTGCTGTCCAGGCTGGCTCCGCGGGTGGTCGAGCGTGAACCGCAGAAGGCGCGCGAACTTGCGCAGTCCGTTGGTGGGCTGCCGCTCGCGTTGACCCTGCTGGGAAATTACCTGCGCCAGCAATCTTATAGCGGGCAATCACGTCGCGTTGATGCGGCTCTGGCGCGTCTGAGTAATGCCCAGGTACGCCTGCATATCAGCGAACTGCGCGGTCCGACAGAGCGCCATAGCAGCCTTTCGCTCAACGCTCCTCTATCGTTGCAATCGGTAATCGACGTGACCGGCCAGCAACTTGACCCCCAAACGCGGGCAACCTTATACGCGCTCTCCGTTTTTCCGCCCAAACCCAACCATTTCTCCGAGCAAGCAGCGCTGGCAGTTGCCAACTGCGATGTAACTACACTCGATACACTTGTAGATACCGGCCTGCTGGAAATCAGCGACACCGGCCACTACACACTCCACCAGACCATCGCCGACTACGCGCGCTCAAACCTGCGAGACGATACTGCCTACAATCGCCTGATAACCTACACGACAGACTTCGTAGTAGCGCACAAGAAGGATTATGAAAACCTCGAAAAGGAGTACGCTACTATCCTGGCCGCGCTAGAGTTGGCTTACGCGTCTGGCGAAGAGCAAGAATTGATGCGCTGCGTCTATGCCTTCATCCCCTATTTACGTTCGCGCGGCCTCTATACCCTGGCCGAGAAACAACTGCAAAGAGCATATGAAGCCGCGACCAATCTGGGCGATGATGGCTATGACGGCAAATCGCACGCGCTGCTCTACCTCGGTGAAATAGCGCAGAAGCAGGGCAACTACGAACAGGCCAGTGCTTACCTGCGAGATGGCTTACAGCTCGCCCGGCAAACTGGCAACAAGGAACGCATAAGCGCCCTGCTCGCCAACCTTGGCTGGATTACCTGGAAACGCGGCGAATACTCACAAGCCGAAACCTACTTACGTGAAGGATTGACGCTCGCCGAGCTAATTAACAATTCCGAACTAATCTGCGATGCTCTTGAAACGCTCGGCTCCGTAACCGCCAGCCGCGGCGAGTACGAAAAATCCAAAGTATACATGGAGCAAGCGCTGGCACTGGCACGCAAAATCGGCGACCGCGAAAAAATCTGCACTCTGCTCATCGATCTGGGCGTCACAGTCGGCGAGCAGGGGGATCACGCGTATGCAGAAGTTTATTTCAGAGAAGCACTGGAATTGGCTCAACGATTAGGACATAAAGAGTTGATTTGCTCTTTATTCAGTAATTTGGGTGAAGTTTCAAGTGAGATAGGAAATTATGAACATGCGGAAGCCTATTTTCAGGAAGGGTTATCTTTAGCACGCTTGATTGATCATCTGGAGTGGATGAGTGTTTTACTGAGCAATCTTGGATTGTTGAAACGTCAACGAAGATACTACTCTCAGGCAGAAGACTGTTTTCGAGAGGGCTTGACTATCTCTCGTCGGATTGGCAATCCAGAGATGATCTCAAATATTTTATATGAATATGGCAATTTACACCTGGATCAGAATAGCTTTGAAGCAGCAAGAGAGAGTTTTCGTGAAATGCTTATTAATACTCCAGCGGGGAGCCAAGATTTAATTGCGCTTGCTCAATTTGGATTGGCACGTACTAACGCTGCTTTGAACAACATTAATGAAGCAAGAGATTTGGGATATTCAAGCGTTATAATCCTGGAAAATATGAGACATCGTAAAGCGTTAGAAGTAAGAGATTGGCTTAATGCCATAAATAGATAAAGTCGATCCAAGTTATAGGGAGCAACAATTTTAACTATGTTATTGCTCCCTAAATCATTATCATATTTAGTTTTCCTTATCTCGGACGCCAATAAAAGTTAGGCGCAGGCGTATGATGTGCCGGGATAGCTGGCGCACTGATTGGTGCGGCTGGCGGCAGTGATGCGGCGTGGCTGGAGATAATAGGTGCGAATACCAGCGTCAGCGCGAACATGCACAGCGCGATCAACGGCAGCAGCCAGCGAATACAACGTTTCAACATAGGTTTTCCTTCCTTTCAAATTACAGTTCCAAACTTCCCTTTCCAGGAAAAGATAGTATAAGAACTTGCCGCGTTTTTCAGGTTTGTGTCTTATACCAACCACAAAGTACTAATTGCCTGGAAAACCTCTTCCGTGTAAGTGGAAAGAGAAAAATCTAGTACTTTTTGTCTTCGCCGGCACGGAATGTTGAAGAAAAGACAAATGCGACTATATTTCACCAGTGAGAGATGCATCTACTCCGGCGCTGAAAATTTCGAAACTTTCGGGTGAATACCGTCTATGTAGTAAAGAGTGTACACCTGTACACCACGCACTAACTGGTGAGAAAGAGAGGGCAACAGTGAGCTTCTGGCCTTTCAGTAAGCACGAAACCTGTCCGCTTGACGATGACGACGCCATTCTGCTGGTGGATGCGGAAACAGAAAGCGTCCCCTATACCGACGAGGATGGCAACCCACTATACTATTGCCTGGAGGGTGAGCACACCTTCTCTATTGAAGCGGACGATGATTGGGGAAGTGGCAACAGGAAACGGCGCTAATCCGCTTCCTACGGCGTATGGTAGGGGCGACCCTCGCGGTCGCCCTGGCTTACCTGACGTATATTCTCTTGATGCCCAGTACTATCATCCTCCTGTTGCCTGTAGACAACCACTCCAGCATGCCTGAGTGCGGCTGCTACCTTTCTGCCTTTCGTCCATTATACTGCGAAAACCTCGTGGACTACTGTTACCCGCGCAACATAACCAGCAGGAGAGCAAGAGCCCCCAGCAGGACCATGGGCAACGAGAGTAACATGAGGCGAACGCCAAGCCTTCGGTCGCGTGTGACTGCGTAGAAAATCACAACGT
>DATLSI010000176.1:0-15295 GCA_035534255.1 Ktedonobacteraceae bacterium
ACGTCGGTTTCCTCGCGGGCGTTCTCGGCGGCTTCGATCAGGCGGCGCAGTTCGGCGAGATCGGCGTCGGTGGCGTGGGAGACGGCGAAGTAGGCGTTGCCGCATTCGATGGCTTCGCGAGCCTCGAAGATCTCACGCACCTGCTCAAGGCCGATGGGCGCGATCATGAGGCCGCGCCGCGGGAGCACCGTTAGCAGCCGATCGATAACCAGGCGAGCCACTGCTTCGTGTACCGGCGTGCGGCCAAGGCCGACTTCGGCGGCCAGTGATAGTTCATCGATCATCATGCCTGGCTGCAGGCGCAAATCGATTATCATGGCGCGCAGCCGTTGGTAAGCTCTATCACTGGCACGCTCTGTCTTCTTTGAATCTAGCCCTGAAGTTGTGATAAGTACTGCTCCTGTAATGAACTTCTCGTTGTCTGAGCAACATCGATAATCGTTACTTTAAGTGTACCACGCTCAACAAGCAGCATTTGCCCATTTTGCAGGGTTTCCCAGCCGGGTGCCTGGCTCAAACCGGTTGAACCGACGATTACCGCATCCTTTGTGACGCGGTACTGCACGTAGAAGTAGTCCGGCAGCTTGCGGGCCAGAGGCGCGTCCGCGTCAAAATCGCAGACCACGTAGAGCATCTGCGGCGTCAGCAGCAAGGAGTTGAGGCTGGTTGATTGGAGACGCTGGCGCAGGATGCTCAGCAGCATCTGGAAAGCTTCGATATGGGGAGTCTTCTCAAATGCCGTGAGTAGCGCCAGAAAATACCGTTCGCTATCGGTTGTCCCGCTAATGCTTTCGCGCAGGTGTGGAGCAATCAAGGCTTCGATGGCGGCATTGGGCGCAACGGCTCCATTGTGCGCGAATGCGAACTGGTCGCGTGTGAACGGGTGCGTATTCTCCAGGCAGAGCGCGAATCCCGGTGTCGCCCAGCGGATATGCCCGATCAAGGCATCGGTGCGGATGGACGCTGCCAGGGGTGAAAACTCCGCGCTGGCATGGGCCGGCTCAGGCGTTCTGGACTGTTGTAATTGACCGCTTTCATCGTACCAGGCCAGCCCCCACCCATCGGCGTGAAAGCGTGACAACTCCACAAACGCCGCGAGCGTATCGTCCAGCAGGCGCTCGGCGATAACAGGCTCACGGGCAACATACCCAAGCAGACGACACATGGATTTTCTCCTTTAATACTAACACGATACAGCGCGTTCCACGCGCAGCGACTTTAGAAGCAACGCATCAATGGTCACGCTAAGCACGCTCCTGGTGAGTGTTGCTACTGGACTGCGCGCAGCCATTCCTCGAATGGGGATGTCTCGACATTGCGCAAAAAGCGGTTCAGGTGATGATGAGCATACTCCTGGTAATCGAAATCAAGTTCGGAAACGCCCAGTTGCAAAAAGCCCCAGAACGACTCGCGCAAATCTGAACTGAGCCGCATGAGGTGCAGGTGCGCCAGGTGCGCCGGACTTACCTCGCCCATATAGTAGCGCAGCAGTAGTTCGCAGCGCTCAGCATCCAGCGATTGATTGACCGCGAAGTTTCCCAGGTCGAAGAAAGGATCGCCCATACCGGCATACTCCCAGTCAATAATCCAGATCGTGCGACCATCGTCGATGAAATTGCTGGCGAGCAGATCGTTGTGGCACGGCCTGGATTGCCGCACCGGTCCTAACGCCTCTTCGATGCGAGTCATCAATGCGAACACGCGCGGCAGCGTAGCGGGGAAAGTCACGCCATTTTGCAGCGCCAGCTGGTGATAGGTGCGTACCGTCGCGAATGGGGAAAATGTGCCGGGGTATGCTGGTCCGCCATGATAACTCTGCATGGAAGTCACGATGCGCCGCAATATCTCAGGCTGCGCGGCGGTCTCTGACGTAATGGCGGTCCCCACCACAAAACGCGTCACGAGCGCGTCTTCGCCGGGCAAAAAGCTCAACACACGCGGGCCGACGCCTACCTGGGCGGCAAGCGCGGCGCAGATGCTTTCGCGTTCGCGATCGATGCCGAGCAGGTGCGTCCCCTTACCCCCGACGCGCAGCACAAACGACTCGCCATCGATATCCACGCGGTAATTCTGGTTGGTAATACCGCCTTCCAGAGGCGTGACTGTAGCGCGTTCCGTGCTCCAACCGGCTACCTGGCTCAGTATATGCTTGATGCGTTGCTCCATCGTTCAACCATCCGTTCTCCATATGCAATGAAGCTTTTCGTTGAGCATACAACCTGTACTTTTGAGCGTCAAGCGTACATGAGATGACATTTAACCATATTTTGGCGGGGAATGTGTCGTACTGTGTATTACTTTTGGGCAAACAATGATTTGCTAGATGCCTTTCTCACGTGCTACAATGAATTTGTTCCATTCGTCGGAAATGCTGATTGATCGCTAGCCTTGCATTGGAAGAGAAACGTGACCAGATACTCCATTGAGGTGCGAGCAATCGCGGAGCAGTATGATATACTGGCCCGCCATGTTGCTCGTGAACTATTACAGGTACTTGATAAAGGCGACTACCAGAGCCTTACCCATAAGCGACCCTACCAACCCTACACTGTACGTACCGCGCAACTCTTTCACATCGATGGCAACCTATCTCCCTCCCAACTAGACCAGCTTACCCACCAGCTTTTAATCGATCCAGTCACCCAACAGGCCACGATTCTCTCATCAGAACCAATCTCGCAGGCAGAGCATATCGTCGATGTATCCTTTCATGCCGGCGTCACCGATACCCTGGCGGAAAGCGTGATTACCGGCGCATGCATGCTGGGCATCAACGGCATCGAGCGCGTTGAAACTGGACGCAGGTACTATCTCGATGAACATTTGAGCGCGGACGAGGTACACCAGATCACCACATCTCTTTTATACAATCCCGTCATCCAACAATATACATTGCACGCTGTAGGGACGCGATTTATCGCGTCCACCGATGCCACATTCAATGATGCTCCAGTGGAGGACGCGATAAATCGCGTCCCTACAGGTAGTATGAGCGATGAGCAGTTGTTGGATGCCAGCAAGCAGGGGCTGCTGGCCTTGAACCTGGACGAGATGCGCGCCATCCAGGGGCATTTTCGCGCGGAGGGCCGCGAGCCAACCGATGTCGAGCTTGAGACGCTGGCCCAGACCTGGTCTGAACACTGCTCGCATAAAACCTTCAAGGCCACCATCGAGTATCGCGAAGTAGATGCCAATGGCAACACGCTTGAGCAGGAGACCATCAATGGACTGCTGAAAAGCTACATTATGCGGGCAACACAGCAGGTGGCGCGTCCCTGGGTGGTATCGGCTTTCAGCGACAACGCGGGCATCGTACGCTTTAGCGAGACGCAGGATATTGCTTTCAAAGTGGAGACGCACAATCACCCCTCGGCTATTGAGCCGTTTGGGGGAGCCAATACAGGCGTGGGCGGCGTCATTCGCGACGTGCTGGGCGTGTCGGCGCAGCCCATTGCTTGCACCGACATTCTTTGTTTTGGCCCACCTGATACCGCGCCCGAAGAGTTACCGGCAGGCATACTCGCACCGCGCCGCATTGCTGAGGGCGTGGTGAATGGCGTGCGCGATTACGGCAATAAGATGGGTATTCCTACCGTCAACGGCGCGATTCTCTATCATCCCGGCTATATTTACAACCCGCTGGTCTTCTGCGGCTGCCTGGGTATGCTGCCACACGGCAGCCACCCGAACAGCGTGCAGCCCGGAGATCGTATCGTCGTGCTGGGCGGGCGCACAGGCCGCGACGGCATTCACGGCGCGACCTTCTCTTCGGGCGAGATGAGCAGCGAGAGCAACGCGCGGGCCGGGAGCGCGGTACAGATCGGCGCGCCCATTACCGAAAAGAAAGTCGCCGATGTAATTATGCAGGCGCGCGACAGGCAACTCTACTCAGCCATCACCGACTGCGGCGCGGGCGGCTTTTCGTCGGCCATCGGCGAAATGGGAGCCGAGAGCGGCGTGTATGTCGAATTAGAGAAAGCCCCGCTCAAATACCAGGGCCTGACCCCCTGGGAAATCTGGCTCTCCGAGGCGCAGGAACGCATGGTGCTGGCCGTTCCGCCTCACCACCTTGAAGCATTGCTGGACATCTGCGCCATCGAGGAAGTGGAGGCCAGCATCACCGGCACCTTTACCAACAGCCACCGCCTGATCGTCACCGATCACGGCCAGACCCTCGCCGATCTTCCTATGTCCTTCTTGCACGACGGCAGACCCGGCAGGACACTGGAAGCAGTGTGGATAATAGATAAAGAGAGCAATATGGGAGAGAAATTCACTGTCGCCATGGCGACAGTGAATTTCTCTCCCATATTGCTCTCTTTATTAGAACATCCTACGATTGGCTCGAAAGAGGCTGTGGTGCGCCGCTATGACCATGAAGTGCAGGGCGCGACTGCGCTCAAGCCACTGGTTGGACGCGCTGGCAACGGGCCGGGCGATGCCGCTATCCTGCAACCCCTCAGCGATGAGCGAAACAGCGCGGGAATTGTCCTCTCCAATGGCATCAACCCGCTCTATGGAGAGTTTGACCCGTACTGGATGGCCATGAACGCCGTTGACGAGGCGCTGCGCAACCTGGCCGCTGTCGGGGGAGATATCGAACGTGCCGCCATCCTCGATAATTTCTGCTGGGGCAACCCTACCGACCCGGAGCAACTGGGCATGCTGGTACGCGCCGTCAAGGGCTGTCACGACGCGGCTGTCGGATTCGGCGTTCCGTTTATTTCCGGTAAAGATAGTCTCAACAACGAGTACAGGGCCGGTGGGCAACGCCTGCCCGTGATCCCCACGCTGCTGATATCGGCGGTGGGTGTCATCGACGACGCGGCGCGCAGCGTTGATATGTCGCTCAAACAACCCGGCAACCTGCTCTATCTCGTCGGCAAGACGCGCAACGAACTGGCCGGTTCGCACTATTTCGAGGTAATAGCAGAAAAGCACGCCAGGGCGGGGGCAAGCCCCGACACCAGCGTTCCACGCGTCGATGTCGCGACGGCACGCGCTACCATGAACGCGGTAAGCAAGGCTATTCGCGATGGGTTGGCGCTGTCCTGTCACGATCTTTCTGAGGGTGGGCTGGCAGTGGCGGCTGCTGAAATGGCGCTGGCAGGACTGCTCGGCCTCTCCATTGATATAGAAGGGGTTCCGCGCGAGCCAATGGAATATACAGGCGACTTGCTGGCAAGCGTTTTGCTGTTCAGTGAATCGGCCTCGCGCTTCCTGCTAGAAGTCGCGCCGGGGCAGCGCGAGGCATTCGAGACGCACATGCAGGAACAGGGCATACAGGATATCGCCTGCCTGGGCAGTGTGACGGTGCCGCCCCGCTTCCAGGTGCGCGCTGGCGAGCGCATGCTGATAGACCTGGCCGTTGACGAACTGCAGGCGGCGTGGAAAGGAGTGGCGGCATGAGTAGAATGAGTGCAGCACGCGCACTGGTGTTACGCGCCCCCGGCATCAACTGTGATCGCGAGACGGCGTATGCCTGTCGCCTGGCTGGATTTGAAACGCATCTCTTGCACATCAACCAGCTTATTAAGCAGCCGCAGCTCCTGCTCGATTATCACTTCCTGGTCTTACCGGGCGGCTTCTCCTATGGCGATGACCTGGGAGCGGGTACCTTGCTGGCGAAAAACCTGACCATCCACCTGGGAGAACAGCTGCGCCAGTTCATCGACGAGGGCTGGCCGGTGCTGGGCATCTGTAACGGCTTCCAGACGCTGGTGCGCGCCGGTCTGCTGCCCGGCTCGATAGATACGCCGGACACACAACCATTTGCCAGCCTCACAAACAACGCCTCGGCGCAATTTGAGTGTCGCTGGGTGACATTAGCCACGCTCGATAGTCCCTGTCTATTCACGCGGGGCATCGATCATCCCATCGAATTACCGGTCGCGCACGGCGAGGGACAGTTCGTGCTGGCAAATTCCGCGCTCCTATCGCGCTTACAAGCAGACAAGCAGATACCGATTGTGTATACTATAACTGCGTGGCAGGCATCACCCTCGCCTGCTACGCTCTTGTATACCAGCGTTCCCGTACCTTATCCTGACAATCCCAACGGCTCAACTGGCAATATCGCGGGCATCTGCAACGCGCGCGGCAACGTCTTCGGCCTCATGCCCCATCCCGAACGCTATGTGCAGCCCATCCAACATCCGCAGAGGCGCGGCAAGCAGGACGCGTGCGATGGGCTGCTGATTTTTAAAAATGCTTTTGAGTATGTTGTTCGGGGCGGGGGCAAGCACGGCGTTGACCAGGGCGGGGGCAAGCCCCGCCCGTACCCTGTTACGGAGGGGGTTGCCTCTGCCGGGGACGGTGCGCAATTATATTCATACGATTATGCCGCGAGTGGGGTGGATATCGCGGCGGCTGATAGGGCGAAAGAATTGATGCGCGAGGCGGTGCGCGCTGCCCAGGGGCCGCAGGTGTTGGCCGGTATGGGGGCGTTCGCGGGCGTCTTTGCTTTGAACGGCATAGAGCGGATGCGCAAACCCGCGCTGGTGGCTTCGACTGATGGCGTCGGCACCAAAACGCTCATCGCAGCGCAGGCCGGGCGATTTGAGGGTATCGGTTACGATCTTGTCAACCACTCTGTCAACGATTTGCTGACGCAGGGCGCGCAGCCGCTTTTCTTTATGGATTATCTCGCCATGGGCAAACTCGATGCGCGACAGGCAGCCGCTATCGTGAGCAGCGTTGCAGGCGCTTGCCGCGAAGTTGGCTGCGCCTTGCTGGGCGGCGAGACGGCGGAGATGCCCGATGTCTACCTGCCGGGCGCATTTGACCTGGCGGGAACCATCGTTGGCATTATCGAACAAGATACGCTGATCAATACAACTTCTATACAATGCGGCGATGTGCTGCTGGGTCTGCCGTCGAGCGGACTGCATACCAACGGTTACTCGCTGGCGCGGCGCGTCTTCGCGGGCTACGCGCTGGACACTGTCTTGCCGGAACTTGGCGAGCCGCTGGCCGATGCCCTGCTGCGCCCGCATCGCTGCTACCTGCGCGAACTACGCACGCTGCGCGAATACCCAGGCATCATCATCAAGGGCATGGCGCATATCACGGGCGGCGGCTTCGAGGGCAATATCTCGCGCATCCTGCCACCGGGCATGCAGGCGGTCATCGAAACCGGAGCCTGGGAAGCGCCGCCGCTATTTGAATTGATTGGACGCCTGGGCAACGTAGCGCGCGAGGAGATGTACCGCGCTCTGAACATGGGCATTGGCATGGCGCTGGTCGTCTCGCCCGACGCGGCGAAGCGCGCCCGGCGTATCTTACCCGAACTAGTCACCATCGGCTATCTCAGAGAAGGCGAGGGCGTTATATTGATAGACGACGGACACCCACGAGGGGCGTCCCTACAGTAGAAAGGAAGAGGAGCAAAAATGATAGAACAACCCGAAGTTGGCCCCTTGCTGGCAGAGGGCAAAACCAAATTAATCTATGCATATCGCGGCGATGATACGCTGGCCTACATGGTCAATAAAGACCAGATCACGGCGGGAGATGGCGCGCGGCGCAATGAACTCGCGGGCAAGTCGCGCTGGAGCACCATCACAACCGCTAACGTCTTCCGTTTATTAAATGAGGAGCAGATCGCCACCCATTTTGTCAAACAGATCGACGATGTCACGCTGCTGGTGCGGCGCTGCGAGATGCTGCCCGTAGAGCAGGTCATGCGGCGCATCGCCACCGGCTCTTATCTCAAGCGGCACCCGGAGGTCAGCGAGGGAACGCGCTTCGAGCCGGTGCTGGTCGAGACGTTCCTGAAGGACGATGCGCGGCACGACCCACAAATCTGGGAAGCTGATATCGCCGGTCTTGGACTGGCGACCATGCCGGAAATCGCGTGGATGGCGGAGCAGGGACGCCGCGTCTTCGAGACGCTCGAACGCGCCTGGGCAACCGTCGATGTCACGCTAGTTGACCTGAAAATCGAATTTGGCCGCGACCCGCGTGGAGAATTGTTAGTGGCCGATGTCATCGACAACGATAGCTGGCGCATCTGGCCCGGCGGCGATAAAACCCGCATGCTCGATAAGCAGGTTTATCGCAACTTACATGACGTGACGCCCGCCGATTTACAGCAAGTCGCCGACCGTTATGCCCTGGTAGCCGACCTGACCGGCAAATTGAAATTATAAGGAGCAAAATATGGAAAGACTACACGACGCCTGCGGAGTAGTGGGCATCTTCGCGAAGGAGAACGGCGAAAATATCGATGTGCGCCGCTATCTCACGCTCGCGCTCACCGCCCTGCAACATCGCGGTCAGGAGAGCGCGGGTATGGCAGTGTACGATCACGACGGCAAGATTTTCAGCCGCGTCAGTATGGGCAAGGTGCGTGAAGTCTTCTCCGACACGGGGACGGGTCTGCCTGAGACGCGCTGTGGCATCGGCCACGTGCGTTATTCGACCACCGGCTCCAGTTGTGTAGAGAACGCCGGGCCGTTCGTGGTGGGTGAATGGCGCGGCGAGCAGGATACCATCGCTGTCGCCCATAATGGCAACCTGGTAAATGGTCCTGTCCTGCGCGCACAACTGCCGCAGGAGTACCTGCACTCTACCACCGACAGTGAAGCCATTGCACTGCTACTCCTGCACTCTGAAGGTCCCACGCTGCGGGAGCGCATGATCGCCACCTTCCCGAAGCTGCGCGGCGCTTACAGTATGGTGATGCTGGCGGAGGGCAAACTTTACGCTATGCGCGACCCCTGGGGCATGCGCCCGTTGTGCATCGGGCGCATTGACGACAACTGGATTGTCTCCTCTGAGTCGTGCGCCCTCGACCGCATCGGCGCGAACTTTGTACGCAAAGTCGCACCCGGCGAGCTTATCACCATCGATGAGCAGGGCATGCATTCAGAAATCCTGGCGCAAGTCCCGCGCAAATCTCTGTGCGTTTTTGAGTACATCTATTTTTCCGATGCGACCAGTCAGCTCAATGGCAGATACGTCTACGAGGTGCGCGAGGCGCTGGGGCGCGAACTGGCGTTGGAGCATCCCGTCGAGGCGGACCTGGTCATACCCGTGCCAGACTCTTCTATACCCGCCGCGCTTGGCTACGCGGCGGCGTCCGGTATTACCTACGGGCAAGCCATCATCAAGAATCGTTATAGCGACCGCACCTTCATCAAGCCCGACCAGCGCCTGCGCCAGTTAGAGGTTGATCTAAAATTCAACATGGTCAAGCCCAGGATAAAGGGCAAGCGCCTGGTGGTCGTCGATGATTCTATCGTGCGCGGCAATACCATGAAAAGACTGGTCGCGGCCCTGCGCCACCAGGGGGCGCAGGAGATTCACCTGCGCTCCAGTTCGCCGCCCCTGCGCCATCCCTGCTACTTTGGCATTGATATCCCGCAGGAAGTGGAACTGATCGCTGCCGGTCGCACGGTGCAAGAGATCGCCGAGTACATCGGCGTGGATAGCCTGGGCTACCTCAGCACTACTGGCCTGGGGCGCGCCATTGCCTCCGCTGAGGGAGGGGAGAGACTTGACGACGCGCAGGCCGATACGCTGTTGCACAACGAGTTTTGCTACGGCTGCATGGACAAGCTGGGCTGGCCTTTTGACCCGCTCGCAGGCCAGCGCGTCTCGTCAGCGCCGCTGGAACTGCACGCGACGCACGCGCAATAAACCATCAAAGATGGAGGAGATGCAAGTATGAGGGTGCTGGTAGTTGGTTCGGGGGCACGCGAACATGCGCTGGCCTGGAAGTTGGCGCAGAGCCAGCGCGTCACAAAGGTTTACGCCGCGCCGGGCAATCCCGGCATGCAGGACTGCGCCGAGTGCCTGCCAATTCTTCCTGACGAAGCGCACTTCAAGCAACTGGCGAATTTCGTCGAACGCGGGCGTATTGATCTCACCGTCATCGGGCCGGAAGCTCCGCTTGTTGCTGGACTCGCCGATGTCTTGCGAGCGCGCGGCCTGTCCGTGTTCGGACCCGGCGCGGCGGGCGCGGCCCTCGAAGGCAGCAAAGCCTTCGCCAAACAACTAATGACCGAGGCTGGCATTCCTACCGCGCAGCATCGTACCTTCACCGACGCGCAATCCGCATTTGCGTATTTAGAGGAACACGGCGCGCCCGTCGTAGTCAAGGCCGATGGCAACGCGGCTGGCAAGGGTGCGATCGTAGCCCTGGACATGCATACCGCGCAGGACGCCGTGCGGCAGATGCTGGTCGAGCGCGTCTTTGGAAGCGCGGGAGACGTGGTAGTGATCGAAGACTATCTCCAGGGTGACGAAATCGGCTCAACCGCGCTCTGCCAGGGGACGCACTACCTGCCCCTGACGCTGACGCAGGATCACAAACGCGCCCTCGATCACGATGAGGGGCTGAATACAGGCGGTATGGGTGTGTTCACGCCCTTATCGTTTGTTGATAAGGCAATCGAGCAGCAGATTATGCGCACCATCGTGGCCACCACCTTGCGGGCATTGAAGGCGAAGGGCATCGATTTCTCAGGCGTCCTGTACTCCAATATCATGCTGACCGAACGCGGCCCGGTTGTGCTTGAACACAACACGCGCTTCGGCGACCCGGAGACGCAGGCCTTCATGCTGCTCATGCGGGAAGACCTGCTGCGCGTGCTGGAGTTCTCGCACACGCTGCCGGTGAAAGTCGATGACCTGTGGAGGCCCGGCTATGCCGTGAGCATCTCGCTGGCGTCTGGTGGCTACCCCGGCCCCTATCGCAGCGGTCTCCCCATTAGCGGTGTGGACGAGGCCAACCGTCTCGAAGATGTACAGGTGTTTCACGCTGGCACCGCCGTGAAGGATGGCCAGTTGGTAACGGCTGGTGGACGCGTGCTCAGCGTAGCCGCCTATGGCGCGACCCTGCCGGAAGCGGCGGCGCGCGCCTATGACGCGGCGGCGCGTATCTCGTTCGAGGGTATACACTATCGCCGCGATATTGCGCACCGCGGATTAGAATAATTGTAGGACCCGATTTATCGCGTGCATATAAGGATGGAGAAATATGGCAGCACAGGTCATCATCATCATGGGCAGCAAGGGCGACCTCGCGCACGCGCAGTCTGTGGCCAAAACGCTCAAAGCGCTGGATATCAGCTACGCCATGCGGGTTTGTTCGGCGCACAAGGCCACGCGGCGTCTGCTGGAGATGTTGCAGAGCTACGAGCAGTCAGACCCGCTCGTGTACATTACCATCGCGGGACGCTCGAACGCGCTCTCTGCCGTAGTGGACGCCAATACGCGCTACCCCGTCATTGCCTGCCCGCCCTCTAGCGATCGCTTTGGCGGTATGGATATTCTCTCGTCCCTGCGTCTGCCATCGGGCATTGCCTCGCCCACCATTTTGGAGGCGGAGGGAGCCGCTCTGCTCGCCGCTAAATTGCTGGCCTTCGCGGATGCTAGCATCTGGCAACGTTTGGAGGGCTACAGGCAGCGGCTGGTGGCAGAACTGGCACATGCGGATGAAGAGGTGCAGCAGTTGTGAGCAACAATAAGGGCGAAAGCTTCGAGTGGAAAATACTTGATAAAGGGCATGTGCAGACAGCAGAACAGGCCGAAGAAGAGAGGCCATCGAACTTGTCACCGCTGCGCCTGGCGGTCTTGCTCTCCGGCGCTGGCAGTAACTTGCAGGCATTGATCGATGCCATTGAAAATCGCGAACTGCCAGGCGTGGAGATCGTGCTGGTGGTGTGCAACAATATCGACGCTTACGGGTTGGAACGCGCCCATCGCCATCACCTGCAATCTCTGTACCTGCCCTGGCAAGATCGCGTGGAGAGCGAGGCCAAACTGACCGCCCAACTGCACCACTTTCAGGTTGACCTGGTAGTGCTGGCGGGCTGGATGCGCATCCTCAGCGCGCCATTCCTGGCGCAATTCCCGCGCTGTGTCATCAACATTCATCCCGCGCTTATGCCCGACGATGGCACGGGCAGCACCTGCGTCACGCGCGACGGCAGCGTGATACCGGTCTTTCGCGGCCTGCACGCTGTCAGGCAGGCCCTCGACGCCGGTGTGAAAGTGACGGGCAGCAGCGTACATTTTGTGACGCCGGAGGTAGACGCGGGGCCGGTGATTTGCAAGGATGAAGTGACGATTCGAGAAGGGGATACCGAAGAGAGTTTGCACGAGCGGTTGAAAGTGGTGGAGCACCGGTTGATTGTGGAGGCGGTGAGGAGGCTGACAGGGCATCCAGGGCGAGCGCAAGGGTTTTTACACCAGTAAGTTCAAGCTTAGTTTGAGTGCGATATCGACGCGCGCCAACTCCTCGGCGGTGATGGAGCCGCGGCGGCGCAGCAGGCGTGATTTCTCGATGGTCATCATTTGCTCGCATTTGACATCGGTGTAATCGGTCAGGCCATTTTCTGAATTGGGGATGATGCGCACGTGCAAGGGTAATTCGCGTTCGGTGCGGCTCATGGCTGCTACGATTGTCAGCGGGTAGGTGGAAGAAGCGTTGCCGCGGTCATTCTGGATAATCAAAGCCGGGCGCGTTCCTTGCATTTCGGCACCGCGACCAGGGGACCAGTTCACATCCCAGATTTCACCGCGCCTGGGGCTGGGAGGAGAAGATGGCGACGGTGTGGGCTGTGGCTGTTTATTCTGTTGCTGGGGGCTGGGCGTTGAAGATGCCTTCGCCTCACTACTCATGTAACATTATCCTACGCGACCATACCTTCTTGACCGGCATTAAAAAAGAAGCTCGCGTCATCAAGGGTTTCTGGTAGGGAACCGAGGTAGGCGTAGGCTTCATCGAGGGAGTGACTGAGGGTGGAGAGTTCTTGTTCGCGTTTCTGCATAATGGCTACGCGTAACTGCTCGTAGTTGTCCTGGCGCATCAGGTCCATAATTGTTTCCACAACATCTCCTAGCGAAGATTCTAGCTCAACCGCCAGAGCTTTTAGCTCTTTATGCTGCATTGAGGGAATCTGTATTGATTTGCGGATGAGGTTCTGATGACGATAAAAATCAGGCTGCATGACTGCCATGGAACTGCCTCCTGTTACTAACGCAAAGCTGTTCGTCTCTTCCTATTGTAAACGGTGACTCCTAAAATGTCAATAAAAATGGTATTTTGTAAAATCACAAAAATATAATCGGTTTGACCAGCTTCGATGGCTCATGTTATACTTGCATTGGAAATTGCTAGAGAATGGAGCGAAGGAATAGCTTTTTTTCAGGCGATGAGAGGCAGGCCCAGGACGAAAAAGATCATGAAAACGGCCTGTATGGAAGCGAAGAGGCATAGAATTAAGAAGTGACGGTGCTGTTTTTCCTCGTGATTGCTCCACAGGGCCAGGAGTATCAAGGCCGGGAAAATGATTAAGTAATAGCGGCTAATGCTATTAATGCTCGCTGTGCAAAGCGGAAGAACGACCATGACGAGCGTGTAGAGCGCGTAGATGATGGGGAGTCGCCGAAACGCCCAGACGGTGAACCCAAGAAACGCCACTATCATAGTGATATTGAGCGCCCAGAAGTTCCACTCCATGGCATTGGTGGCGAGCGGATGCGTGAAGGCGAATATGAGTGTGCGCCAGGGATACTCGAAATAGCGACCCCAGCCTACACTGTGGTTATGAATCGTGGCCAGGAAATCCCCCGTTTCCACCTGAGAGTAGAGCAAAAATGGGAGCAGGCCCAGAGGAATAAGGGCTATTGCTAGCAGCACGAACCAATTTCGCCATGCCCTTGCTGCCAGAAGCAGTGCGTATAAACGCGAGCACAACCAGGCGTTTGCTCTCTCCAGCAGCGGCATCTCACGTAGTTCAGGTAATGGAGCATAGCGATCACTCAGGAATTGCCAGTATTCCCAGGCAACCGGCACAACGAGCGCGAGACCCTGTACGCGTGCAAGCGAGGCTAATCCACCGCATAGACCGGCCAGCCACCAGCGATGCTGGCGCGCATAATAGATACAGGCCACGGCACAGGCCAAAAAAACCGCTTCCGAATAAATCGCTGAGAGGAAGAAACTCGTGGGAAAGACTGCCAGATAGAGGATCGTGCGGGATGCAATCCTTGAGCCAGATTCACGGCGGACGAGCAGGTAAAGATAGGTTATTGCCACCAGCGCTGCTGCATTAGAGACGAAGATACCTGCTATATCAAATGCCGCATCACTTCCTCCAAAAAGGTGTCCAAAGGGGTACATGAGCAAGGGGTAGAGAGGGAGAAATATCCAGTTCGAGGCCGTTTTCAATGTACTGGCGGGCCAGTAACCAAACTCGGCAATATCGACATAGAAGCCAGCGTCAAAGCGTTTCCACATGAGCCAGAGCGCGTCAGGCAGATGGGTGTTCATGCTGACTGAAGGCAAAAGCGGATTGCTTTTCAGCAAAGGCAGGAGATATAATTCCGCCAGCAAGCCGACGAGTAGAAGTACCAGGCGGGTACCCAGGAAAGGGAGCAGCGCTTCACGCCATATAGATGCAGGTGTATGCACGGGTTGGATTTGTACGTCTGGCTGTAGATCGGTCTCGTTCTCTCGGGTTATCATGCGCTGTTCTTACTAGTTTTGAAATTGGGTGTTCATATTGAATGCTGACGTTTTGTTTTGCTCAAAGTAACACGTTTTACACGTTTTACGTATAATTACTGAGATGAAGAAAACTCCCTAAGCCAGAAACTCGGTTTTGTCTTTATCTTCTGAGCGCATCTTATGATTATTCTTCTGCATCTCATCATCAGCAAACATCGCAAGGTAGTCAGAATATACAAATCGCCTGTTACGTTGATATGTATCCATCTGATGCAGAAGGCCGAGTTCTTGAAATTTCATTGCGAGCTTATTCGCATTTGAATAGCTTAAATTAGTAACCTTAGTGACACCATTAGCTGTAATGATTGGCCGTTTATATAGATACTCAAGCAACTGATAAGCCGACCCGGACGAACGGGAAAAGTAAGCCGCGATAATATCTCGATGCTTTTCCCTGAGTTGGACGATTTTCATAGCAGTCGTTGTTGCTTCCTGAGCGACCTCATTCACGCCTCTTAAAAAGAACTTTAACCATGACTCCCAATCACCCTCATCACGTATTCTCTGAAGATGCTCATAATACTCCAATCGGTGCATATGGAAGAAATGTGACAAATAGAGTAGCGGCTTATGTAAAATACCCTCGAAACAGAGGATGAACGTAATAAGTAACCTACCCATACGCCCATTCCCATCAAGAAATGGGTGTATTGTCTCAAATTGAGCATGAACTAAGCCTACTTTTAAGAGGGTAGGTAAATCTGTCTCTGCATAGATGAATTTTTCGAGATCACTTAAGGCTTTATTCATGTCTTCAGGAGCCGGTGGCACAAA
>DATLSI010000177.1:0-8381 GCA_035534255.1 Ktedonobacteraceae bacterium
TGATAGTCTTGATTGTATTTCGCAAACCGCTCGCAGACTTCCTACTGGGGATAGCTGGACGAGTAACGAAGTTCTCTATCACTCAATTTTTTGCTGTCGAACTATCACTCCCCGATGTATCATCTCTCAAGTTCGCTGATCTTGAAGGAACATACTCTAAGCAGATTCCTTCTGGCGAAGTAGGCAGCGATAGTCTGAGAGAGCTTCTACAGGCGATAGAAAAAGATAAAGTTAAAGCTTTAGACTATGTGGTCGTTGATCTCGATGCGGAACAGAAATGGTTAACATCACGCTTGTTTATCTTTACGCTTATATTGAAGCGTATGCGAGGTCTACGATGTGTAGTGTTCCAGGGTACACGTTGTAATGTTCCTCAAAGCTTTGTAGGAATAGCCTTAGCGGATGAAGTCCGATGGGAACTCGCTCGCCAATATCCTTGGTTGGAAGTGATTTATAACAAAGCATACACCACAGCAAAATCCCTGATGCCCGTACAGACTCAATCGAAGCAAGGCGAGCTAACGATAGAGATAGCTGCTGAGCTTGTTGGTGCCTTTGCCCACGACGACGACATGAGAAAGGACAAAACTTCTTCTCCTGATCCAAGTGAGTGGGTATGCGTCGAAAAAGGAGCATACTCATATTGGGAGCATGCAAAATGGATCGACGAGGCCTGCTTAAAAAACGATTTGGGTGGTGCTCTCCGCACGTCCGAGGAGGTTTGGTACGAGGATTCATTAGATACCTCAAAGGTCAGACGAGCACAAGCTCTCCTTCGCCGCAAAGGACCCTTTGTCGCTTTGATAGATGGAGAGAGAATATTCAGGGGCCTCGTCGATCGCGAAGCACTTCTAGAGGAAGTAGCTGAACGTGTAGAGCAAGTCCTGGATGATCAATTACCAGCTAAGCGAGAGTAGAGCATTCTAGGACTGTATGGCAGTAAATGTTCTCTGTCGTCACCATCGGCTGGATATGTTCCTCTTAGGAGTCGTCATACAAAAATTCTGCGTTGCTGTACAGTTGCTGTACATAGGTGAGTTTTATAAAACTAAAACGCCTCAAGCCGCTTCATTGCTGCTTTGAGACGTTCTATAGTGCCGAAGGGGGGACTCGAACCCCCATGCCCTTGCGAGCACAACGCCCTGAACGTTGCGTGTCTACCAATTTCACCACTTCGGCTGGTAGCGTTATATTACTGTAACTTGTGCGACCTGTCAAGAGGTTTTTCAGGCATTTTCCTTATCTTTCGCCTATAACTCCTCCATTATCGGTAACGTGGTATAATTGAGTCAGCTATCCTATAACTTCGTCTGCTCCTGGCCCTGGCATGCCCGTATTGCGAGCGGTCCCTGGATTCTGGATGCTTTATTACTGTTTGTAGTGAGAAAGAGTCACGCGGTATGCAAAATTCGTGGTCTCCTGTGCGCGCCGCTATTGATATCGGCAGCAACACTATCCATATCGTTGTTGCCCGCGCGACTGCTCATACGCTCGATATTCTGGCGGATGAGGTGGATATGGTGCGTATCGGGGAGAGCGTCACGGCAAGCGGGCAGATCTCGCAGGAGAAATGCGACAATGCCATATGCGTGCTCGCGCAATACAAGGCGATAGCGCAACAGCACCAGGCGCGGGACATCTTTGTGGTAGCAACGGAGGCTATTCGCCAGGCCAGTAATAGCGACTGGTTCATTGCAACGGTCAGGCAGAAGACCGGCCTGCAAATCAACCTTATCAGCGGCAACGCTGAGGCAACCCTCACCTTCGCGGGCGCAACCTACGAGGCGCTGGCGTTGCCGCACCCTCCGCAACTGCTCGGCGTGATGGACCTGGGCGGCGGCAGTACGGAAATAGTCGCTGCCAACCGCGCGCGCATCACCTGGAAAACCTCTGTGCCGGTTGGTTCGGGCTGGCTGCATGATCGCTTCCTAAACGATGATCCACCCGATCATCATGCAATCGCTATTGCCGAAGCCTTCCTTGAGGCCTATTTTCAGGGTATGCGTATCAAACACAAGCCCCCCATGTTGATAGTTACAGGTGGCAGCGCGAACTCCCTGCTCTATCTCACTTATCGCGCGTTCAAGCTAGAAATCCACCAGACGCAATTGTCGCAGCATGATTTGGTGCGCTGCCAGGGGCTGTTAAGCGCGCTGCCGGCAGCAGAGATCGCGCAGCGTTTTGAGCAGCCGGTTGAACGCGTGCGTATTCTGCTGGCCGGAGCTTTGATTATGCAAGCCGTGATGGAGCGCCTGCATCTGGACGAAATCCATGTCAGCCCGCATGGTATTCGCGAAGGCATCTTGCTGGCGCGCGAACGCTACGGCGCATCCTGGCTGGAAAAAGTGAGCGGAAAAGCAGTGCCGGCTGATAATCCTGTACAAACCTCGTTGCCCGACCTCAATCTCGCGACTGTCCAGCAAATGCTTGTAAGCCCCGCTGGCAAACTTAATGGCGCGCAGCCCGCGCTGGTTGAAACGTTTGAGCAGGCGGGACGGCGCATGCTGCACCATCGCCTGCAAAAGTTTCTAGAATTGCCCGGTGAAGTGCTCAAGCACGAAGATGTCGAGGCGGTGCATAAAATGCGCGTTGCATCGCGCCGCCTGCGCGCTACCCTCGATGCTTTTGAGTCCTGTTGCGAGCCAAAACCTTACCGGCGAGTGTATCGTCGTGTTACAGAAGCTGCCGATATGCTGGGAGCAGCGCGTGACGCGGATGTCATGTTGCAGCACCTGCAATCGCGCCTGGAGCATACCACAGGCGAGGCGCGGGCAGGTGTGCAGTGGCTGCTCGACCGCCTGCAAAGCTTTCGTCAGGAGAAACAGAGCGAGCTGGAACACTTCTTGGGGGAGATGGATCGAGACTCGCTGAAAAAACTTGTGGAGGCCTGTATCCCACAAAAAGAAGAGGTGCCGCATGGCAAAAGCTAAGGCCATTACCGGCCTCGATCCGCAGGCCCCCGTTGCCACTAATGCGCGCCTTATTGCGCAGACGCGCCTTGAGGAACTGTACCAGTGGGATCGCTCGGTAGATAACCCGTATAGTATACGCGAGTTGCACGATATGCGTATTGCAGCAAAACGCCTGCGTTATACGTTAGAAGTATTCGAGGAAGTTCTGCCAGCCACAAGTAAGAGCATCGTGAATGAACTGACTAAGTTGCAAGATGAGCTTGGCGACCTGCATGATAGCGATGTAATGATCGCTTTAGTGCGCCTCTGCCTGACCAACCAGTCACCCGCCGCGAAGCATGCGTCCGGCAACAAAAAGGCGCTTGTGCCGTCAGAGATGACTGTTTATCTACTTGACCCATCAGCAGTGCCTACTGCCGAACAACGCTACGGTCTAGAAACGTTTTTACACGGACAGGAACACCTGCGGACAGAGCATTATGACGCTTTTCGCAGGCACTGGTACGAGTTGCAGGCGAGAGACTTCCGCCGTGAGATTTTAGACATCCTGAGCGCATAATACGTGGTTCTATTGTGATCATTCAGGAATTTGCGCCGCTATATCGAACATGATCGAAGCACGAGTGAAGGTGAGCATGCACATGATAAATCCCATACCGATTGGAGAGTTGGATTGGTGGCAACAATCGGCTCCGACAGCAGAAGAATTGCAAATAAGCGGGGGATTGCAGGTAGAAGACTGGCCTCATGCCCGCCATGTGGCGCGTCTCTCCGCGCAGCTTTTTGATGCCACGCAGCCTCTTCACGAGCTAGATGCCGGCGCGCTGCGCCTGCTCGAGCGCGCCGCGCTTTTGCATAATACCGGCATGTTGATCGAGGCGCGCCGCCATCACAAGCATTCCTATCGCCTCATTAAAGAGACACAACTGCCGGATTTCAACGACGAGGAGCGCCATGAAATCGCCACCATTGCCCGCTATCACCGCCGCGCGCTTCCTAGCGTCTCGCACGAGGAATATGCTGTCATGAAACGCGACGCGCGTAAACGAGTTTCTATGCTTGCCGCGCTGCTGCGAATCGCCGATGCCCTGGACTATAGCCACGATGGACGCGTCTTGCGCCTTGTCGCGAACCCCGAATTTTGCGACAGGGAAAACTGGACGATCTCCATCTGGGTGCGTCCTCTGGCTGACCTGGACGACGAACTTGAACATGCCAGCGAGAAAGCTGACCTCTTCGAGAAAGTATTCAAGCGCAATTTGCGCTTCCTGATACGGGATTAGTCCCCGAACTTTACCTATTCCGCTAGTTCGTGCAACACAATGGCCGCGCCGCAGGCATTATCTGGATGAATCCACAAAACTGGACGTATCTCATCGCCATACGTATAGGTGACTGATTGCGCATCCAGATAGCGCCGCGCCTCATCCAGATTTCTCACCGCCAGCGTTATGCGGCACACGCTTTCGCCCAGGCGCGCGATGTGCCTCGCCAGCGCGCCTGCTTCTGGCAAGTGCTCCATATCGATCTCTTGATCTTCCTCTGTAGACAGCGCCAGCGGCATAGCAAGCTCAAGATGCTGGCTATCCACTCCCAGCGGCAGTGATACCAGCATGGCGTCCCACCCATCGGCCTCGCCCGTAAACGACTCAGATGGTTGTAGCCCATAAATATGCGAGAAACGCTGCGCCGCCTCATTCAGCGCCGCGACCGCGATCGTCGCGCTCAGTACCCGCGTGGCACCGAGCGGGTGCTCAGGGGGTGTTGTCCAGCCTGCCAGCCGGAAACGCCGCTCTTCGCCCGCGCTCTCGTGCTGAATCAGAAAAGGGTACCCTTGCGCGAGATCGGGCCGCTCGACATCAAGGCGCGACCAGCCGCGCGAGCGTCTATCCTCGGAGCGCAGTTGCCCGGGCGTCGGGCCAATGACGGTAACGCCGCGCCCGCGCATGGCCGCTGCATCCGCCTCGATATCACTCGATGCCAGTACCATGTTGAGATAGCCCTCGCCTTTTGCCAGGCGATCCAGCAAGCTGCGCTGCGCCTCCTCCGCTTTATTCACTGCCATAAGCTCGAGATAAGTATCCCCAATCACGATAATACGATTGGCGGTTCCACCGGAGGGATGAACCCCGCCTCCGCTTGCCAGCAATCCCAGCTTTTGGCCGAACTGCGCCACCGCTTTTTCCAAATTATACACGCCAATAATGATATGGTCGATTGCCGTGAACATAAGCGTATCTCCTCGTTATAAAATTCACAGTAGGGACGCCCCTCGTGGGTGTCCGCCGCGCCCACGTTACACATTATGGGGAACGCGGACACCCACGAGGGGCGTCCCTACTGTGAATTGTTAAATTGTCCTATCCGCGTGTGCGGGCCAGTTCGCGCGTTTCGCGCCCATCACGCGTGGGGGGGCGATTGCGGTTGCGGTTGAAGCGTCCGAAGAACAGTTCGCCGCGTTCCCACATCACCAGCAGCATACTGGCGTTGAAGATCGATGAATAAGTACCACTGAAGATTCCGATCAGTAGCGCACCCGTAAAGGTACGGATGGTTGTGCCACCAAAGAGTGTCAGCGCGCTCAACGTGATAAGCACGGTCAGTGACGTATTCAGCGAACGGGCCATCGTCTGCACAAGGCTGGCATTCACCACCTGCTCAAACGTCTCCGAGGTGCGGTGCGTCATGTTCTCGCGAATGCGGTCAAACACCACAATCGTGTCATGCACTGAGAAACCAACCACCGTCAATAGAGCAGTCAAAAACAGCGCGTCGATCTGCACGTGCAGTGTCCAGCCCAGGATTGAGAACACTCCCAGTACCACCAGCACGTCGTGCAGCAGCGCGATGATAGCGCAGGCTCCATAACGCCAGGGCCGGGCCACTTTGCGGAAGGCGAACGAGATGTAAAGCAGGATGAACACCGAGGCAGCCAGTACCGCCAGGAACGCGTTGCGCGTTGTCTCGGCCGCCACCGATCCCGACACCACCGCGTTATCCAGCGTGTACACGTAGTTATTATTGCTGTTTGTGAAAATGGATTTCATCTTCAGCAGCGTAGTAGCGTCAACAGGTGTCAGGGTCAGCAGCGTAAACGTCTGTGTGGTTGCTCCTATGTAGACATTTTCCACCTTTACCGGGATGTTGGATGGGTTATTTCCGGCGGTTGCTGTAGCCGTGACTGTCGGCGAAACCGAAATTACAGGCGTGTTGGTAGCTGCAGGTGTTGGTGTCGCAGTTGACGTACTGGTGACCGTCGCTGTCGTCGTCGGGGTGGTTGTAGCCGTTGGCGTTGTTGCCGGCCCCAGGCTGGGATTAGAGGTATCAGGCAGCTTGGCCAGCAAGGTCTGAATATCGCTAACTTTGGGCGTAACCCCGGAGGGGAACTTGGTTATATTGACAACTGTCACAATGCCTGGGCTGCCTGTGCCCGATAGGGGATTTAAAGTAAGATCATCGAATGTGACCGAAAGCGCCGGTGTGTATTTGGCCTGTAAATCACTTATGATCGTTTGTTGTACAGTACCATCGATGCGCGTATTCAGGCGCACCCAGACATTCTGGCTGCCCGGCACGCTGACGTTATTCCCCGTCACAACCTGCAGCGATGAAAGGTTGAGTGGTTTGACCAGTGTGGTAATCTCCGCTGCCGTCAGGCTCGTGCGCGGGCGCAGTTCAACGTTGGTGCCACCGGCAAAATCAATACCAACGTTGAGGCCTCTGAAGATCAACGAGATGGTGCCCGGCACGATCACGATCAGTGAGATGATCAAAAACAGGTAACGTTTTCCTACAAGATTGAACACGGCTTTCTCCTTCTTAAACAGTGCTGTTCCGCCGCGCCAGGGATGCCGTGGCAATCGAGCCAGGAGGAAGCCCAAAGAGTGCGGGGTGACTTATCGCGCCTGTCGGCACCAGCAGGTTCAAGAAGGTGCGTGTGACAACGACGGCGGTAAACATACTGATCAGAACGCCCAGGAACAGCGTTGTGGCAAATCCAACGATGACGCTCGCGCCAAAGTTGCTGCCAAAGCCATACAGCACCGCGCAGGTGATGAGCGTCGAAATGTTCGAGTCACGAATGGAGGTCCAGGCGCGTTTCCAGCCGATATCGATGGCCGAGGAGAGCAATCTTCCTGCTCGCAGTTCTTCCTTCACACGCTCGAAGATCAGCACGTTGGCATCCACAGCCATGCCAATCGAAAGAATGAAGCCCGCGATACCGGCCAGTGAAAGCACCACGCCTATCAGCTTGAAAATGGCGAATGTCAATGCCGCGTACAGGAGAAGCGCGATAGCTGCCAGCAATCCCGGTAAGCGATAATAGAGCAGCATAAAGAGAATGACCATGCCCAGGCCAATGGCAGCAGCAATCAGGCTTTTCTGGATGGAGTCCTGACCCAGGGTTGCGCCGATTGTCTCCTGGCTGCTAATCTTCAATGAGATCGGCAGCGAGCCATATTTCAGTACGGTCACGATTTGCTGAGCCTGAGCGAGTGAGAACGTGCCTGTAATCACACCGGGACCGGTAATGGCGCTATTAATAGTTGCTGACTCAATGACTGTCTTGTCCAGCGTCACTGTCAGGAAATTATTGATATTGTTTTGCGTGAAGGTGCCAAATTTTCCGATGGCATCACCTTTCATCTCAAAACTGATCTGTGGCCGCCCGGCCTGGTCATAACTCACATACGTCTGGCTGGGATCAAGGTCTTTACCGGTGAACCATGGCTTGTTACCGGGGTTGTATGTCGTATACTGGGTTGGATCAAATGTCGTACCAATTGTTACAGGGGAAGACCCCGTGTTCCAGAACTCCAGCACTCCGGTTTGCAGCAGCGTGTTGATGGCTGTTGTCTGGTTGCCGCCCAGTCCCGGCAGTTCGACCAGGATAGCCGGGTTGCCATTGCTGGTCTGCAACTGGATGTTCGATTCGTTGACACCCAGTCCGCCGCTTACGCGCTGCTCAATGGCATCGCGCACAGCAGGCATCTCATCACTCAACGTAGTCGAATTGTAGTGCTGGCTGGGATCAGGTACCAGCAGTACGCGCACTCCGCCTTGCAGGTCCAATCCCAACTGGACTTGCAGCGGATTATTGATGCCCAGGATGTGGATGCCGGGATTATTCGGCAAGTCAATATAGACAGCCGCCGCTCCCAGCAAAATAATGAATAGGAGGAGTGTTAAGGTTCCTCGACGCATAGCTTTGGTTTCCCCTCGTTTTATCTATCTAGCGACAACTTGTGACAATAACTTTCTCATAGCTTCTTCTGCTCGGTTTTAAGTTTCTATGCAGTATAGCATAGTTCACTTACCTTGCATATCCTGCAAAACTCCCGATTTCCAAACTTCCAGGGTGCCCGTCATCTTTTTGCGCGAGCGACCAGGGCGGGGGCAAGCCCCGCCCCTACCCTATACGGGATAGACAGGCCACGTCGTAGCAGGGTAGGGGCGGGGCTTGCCCCC
>DATLSI010000178.1:0-7284 GCA_035534255.1 Ktedonobacteraceae bacterium
CATCACAGTGTTGGAGGGTACATTAGAACGGTTGCTGGGCCAACTTTACTACCGGCGCGAACGCATTGACCTGGCGCTGGTTGATCCGCCCCGCGCCGGCTGCCATCCGAAAGCCATCCAGGCGCTACAGTCATTAGCGCCGCGCTCCATCGTTTACGTCTCCTGCGATCCCAGCACCCTGGCGCGTGACATAGCTTCGCTCTGCCTCAATGATCGCTACCGGCTGGTCTACGCACAGCCCATTGATATGTTCCCCCAGACTTATCACATCGAGTGTATCGCGCTGCTGGCACGCAACGGGTACAGGTAATAGCAGAAGAGGGCGCGAGATGCTTCACATCTCGCGCCCTCTTCTGCTATTACTGGCTATTATATTCTTTTGCTCAAGATCACTTGAATCTGGGGCTTCTCTGGCGAACTGACGTCCATAAGAGTGCCGGGCGGTGGTATCTGCATCACGATCCTGCCCGACTCCATGTTAGGATAGCTATCGGACTCGCCGATTGGCACAACCCGCATGCCAAACTCACTGGCTCGCTCAACCGCTACCCACAGGTCTAAGGCCTGTAAGTTCGGCACGCCCCGATTTGTGAGTTTCGTCTCCAGTGTCGCGAGAACAGTACCGAACCATTTAGTAAGCTCGACTTTACGTTCATTAGCTCCCTTGACCTTATCAACCTTCTCCTTAAAGCCCTTAATTTCGTAAATCTTGTCCTGAATGAAGAAAGGGTGCGCGATGTGGCGCATATGAATATCGGGGTTATTACCCTGCGTCTCAATATACAAGTTGCCGATATCCAGCGCGAGCTGAATAACATTCGGGCTTTTCACCTCGATCTTACTGATTTTATCGTAGGTCGTAGTATCGTGCTGCTCTGATAAAATGACGAATTTACGATTAATGTCAATGATACGTTTATTGGTGATAATAAACACGTCGTCGATATAGTTGATAATCGTCAAGCCGATTAGGATCAAGACAACAAAGAAAGCAATGGCAAACAGGCCAAAAAAGACTCTGGCTATGAGCGCGCCGATCAGCGTTGCGAGTAACAGCAACACGGGTATAACGAGCTGCATTGACAGCACCCACCAGGACCGCTGGATATACATTACCGTAAATTCTTCCGCGTCGTAATGCACATCACACTCGATACGCAAGGGACCGCCAAAGCGACGCAAAGGGCCGCGCACTTTATTCTGCGCGTGGCGATGCGCATATTTCGCATCGGCATCGCGCAATTTAGGCAGAGATTCCTTCTCGCCTAACTTATCCAGCGTAGCAATCAGCGCGGGATCGGACGGCATTACCGGCGGTCCACTGGCAGGCTTTGCTGCCTTGTAGCTCTGGCTAATACCCTCGATATCATCGCGTATGCCTTTGGGGTCAGGCACATGTTTCAAAAGGAGTCGTTTGCCGCCAGCCAGATAGACGTACACATCGCCATAGGACAAAAGAATGCCCAGCAATGTGTCCTGTTCTACGGCAACCTGCTGCACTTTATCGAGCGTGGTCTCGTCCCTGGTTGGACGCAAGAGGCCGCGCCAGGTGAGGATACGTTTATTGGTGACGATATCAACGTTTACCCACCATAGTTCGTAAATCCGGTAAATACCATAGATAGCAGAGCCAACGATTGCAATAACCGCGATAGCATCCAGTAACGGAGTAGCAGACGCGGGCAGCGCCAGGCGGGTTTCAAGCCAGACCACCAGGCCGAGGAAAATCATAGCTAACAGGAAAGGCACCCCTGACCGGGCATAGAAAATGGGATGTTCGCGCACAACGCGCCGTATTGTCTCATCCGGCTGCTGACCCGGAAAGCGTTTGGTCTTGTCAGGCCCGCGCCTGAATCGCCGCAGGACGGCATGAGTACGTACTGGTTTCCATTCATCGGTCTGTGCTTGCTTCGTGCTGCTCATGCATGTACCTCTGCCAGTAGGTTACAGTGGGACTGATTACTTCTTAGCGGGTGCGCCGCCCTTTTTGGCACGTGACGCAATAAGACCGGCGATCACCACCACAATTGCCACAACAAAGAGGAGCGGAACATAATTTGTCAGCACATCCTGCGAGGGAGTACCAACGCCCACGCTAATCACAGGATTGCGGGCAAAGGTATTCGAGATGTATGTAATCAGGAAATATCCTGTCACTAATCCCGGAAGAATGCCAAGTAGGCGGTCAGCGGGTGAAAGAGCATTGCCTTTGGCGGGAAAGGCTCTATTACCAACCATATAGCCAATGACGACAATGAGTACAAAGGCAACGAGCGTGACTATCAGCGTTTGCTGTGCCGAGGGTGACGGCGGTTTTTGAGGACTGCCGGAGCCGAAAAAATACTGGAAGGCGACAGGGAGTTTTATAAAAACGATCTGGGCCAGGGCACTACCACCATTGAGCAGTAAGAAGAGGACGGCGGTCAGCGCGAAGGCCAGCGAGATCACCTCGCGGCGCCATCCACGAATGAAGCCGATCAGCCCAAAACCCACGATCGCGATAAAAAAACATTGCTGAGACGAAAGTAACAATTCCATAGAGCTTCTGCCTCCCTTCCCTGGGACGCCAAAGTAAACAAGATGCTCCCCAAGGCCAATCCTAGTTGCTGTTGCTCCCTCAAGCCGCTTTTGCTTTAATCATACCACACACAACCAACAAAACCTAGAGTAATCTGGACGATTTTGGGATGTATCATTGTATATCACAGGAGAGACACCCTTTTCAGTGACCAAAAGTTCTATTCACGCGGCGCAAACTTTCTATTTATCCCCCAAATGTGCTATAATTGATTAGTAGGCGTGAATCTTGCGGGACCCTCCCCGGAAATGTATTTCAACCCACTATTCTGCTTTGATGGTTTTTCTATGTTTGTATGTTATGAGGATATGCTATGGAACCTGGGAATGCTGGGAATACGAGAATAGTCAGTATCGTCGAGGAAATGACCACCGCGTACCTCGACTATTCGATGAGCGTGATTGTGAGTCGCGCCTTACCCGATGTGCGCGACGGCCTCAAGCCGGTGCATCGCCGCATCCTGTACGCTATGGATCAAATGGGCTTGCAATCTACCAAACAATTTCGCAAGTGCGCCGGTACGGTTGGCGAAGTCTTGAAGAGTTATCATCCCCATGGTGATGCCGCGGTCTACGAGTCGCTGGTGCGCATGGCGCAGCCCTGGTCAATGCGCTATCCTCTGGTGCTGGGACAGGGTAATTTTGGTTCGCAAGATGACGATCCACCTGCCGCCATGCGCTATACAGAAGCCAAGCTTGCCGCCATCGCGGATGAACTCCTGCGTGACATCGATAAAGATACCGTTGATTTTACGCCAAACTACGATAACCAGACCGAAGAACCCACAGTCATGCCTGCGCGTCTGCCTAACTTGCTCCTTAACGGCTCGACGGGCATCGCCGTTGGTATGGCAACCAATATTCCACCGCATAACCTGGTCGAGGTATGTAACGGCATCATTCACCTGATCGAGAACCCTGAAGCGACGACCGAAGACCTATCGCGCATCGTGCGCGGGCCTGACTTTCCGACGGGCGGCATCATCCAGGGGCGTGAAGGCATCCGCAACACTTACGTCAATGGGCGCGGGCGCGTCGTGGTGCGCGCGCGTACCGTGGTTGAAGAGGGCGAACGCGGGCGCATGAGCATCATTGTTACCGAACTTCCCTACCAGGTGAATAAAGCAGAACTGGTCAAAAAGATCGCTGAGTTTACACGCGACAAGAAAATTGATGGCATCTCCGAGGTGCGCGACGAGTCTGACCGCCAGGGCATGCGCATCCTCATCGAGCTAAAACGCGACGCCACGCCTGAAAGCGTGCTTAACTCGCTTTATAAATATACCGCCATGCAAAGCGCGTTCAACGCCAATATGCTGGCCCTGGTCGATCAGCAGCCGCGCATCCTGACGCTCAAAGCGTTCTTGCAGCACCACATTCATCACCGCGAGGTCGTGATTACGCGCCGCACGCGCTATGAACTGGCAAAAGCCGAGGCGCGCAAGCACATCTTAGAGGGCTTGAAAATCGCGCTCGATAACCTGGACGCGGTTATCTCGACGATCCGCGCATCGCAAAACGAAACAGCAGGACTGACCCTGGAGCTACAACAACAATTCGGCTTCTCGCAAGAGCAGGCGAAAGCCGTGCTGGACATGCGTCTTGCCAGCCTTGCCGGACTACAACGCCGCAAGGTGGAAGACGAACTCAAAGACGTGCTGCAACACATCGACTACTACAACATGCTGCTGGCAGACATCAACGAGATACGCAAGCTCATCAAGACCGACCTGCAGGAGTTAAAAGAAAAATATGGCGATGCGCGTCGCAGCGAGATCGTGGAAGCAGAAGCGGGCGAGTTCCGGGATGAAGACCTGATTCCCAACGAAGAAGTAGTCGTGACGCTGACGGAAAAGGGCTACATCAAACGCCTGCCTTCCAACACCTACCGCGCGCAGCGACGCGGCGGGCGCGGCATCAACGGCATGACCACCCGCGAGGACGACACCGTGCGCCAACTGCTGGTTGCGCATAGTCACGATAGCCTGCTCTTCTTCACCGACAGGGGGCGCGTCTTCCAACTGCGCGTGTATGAGCTGCCCGACACCGGGCGCACGGCCAAAGGCGAGCACATCATCAACCTGATCTCCATCGAGCAGCGCGAGCGTGTCACAGCCATCGTCTGTGTTCCCAAAGGCGTCAGCCGCGACTTTATGATTGTCGCCACGAAGAAAGGCGAGGTCAAAAAGACGGCCATGGACGAGTTCGAGGTGGTACGCCGCGCCGGACTGATCGCCATGAACCTGGAAGAGGACGATGAACTGATCGGCGCGAAGCTGGCTCATGCCGACGACGACGTGCTGTTGATAAGCGCGCAGGGCAAAGCCATACGCTTCACCGTCGAGGAACTGCGTTCCGCCTCGCGCACCAGTGGTGGCGTGCGCGGCATCCGCCTCCCCCAGGGTGACACGATGGTTTCGCTCAATCTCACACCCGGAGGCAGTCAACTGCTGGTCGTCACAGAAAACGGCTATGGCAAACGCACGCCCATCGAAGACTATCCCACCCACAGTCGCGGCGGCGGCGGCGTGATTACCTCAAAAGTGACGGAAAAGACAGGCCAGGTCGCAGCGGCTCGCATCATTACCGAACAGGACAACGATCTGATGATTATCTCCGCCGGTGGAGTAGTCATCCGCACCGATGTCAGCGCCATCCACGTCGCCGGACGCGCAACCCAGGGCGTGCGCCTGATGAACCTCGGCGAAGGCGACAAAGTAGTCGCAGTAGCCACCACCAACGGCAAAAAGCTCGAAGAGTCTGATGCCAACGGAGAAAATGGCGACGAGCCTATAGAGAACGGCGAACAGAGCGAGGAAGTGGAAGTAGTAGATGCTGAAAATGAGGAGCAGGTAGAAGAGAACGAGAGTGATGCCGCCGGCGAAACCGAGTAAAGGCATCCATAAATACAACAAACGAAGGCGGAGGAACTCGATGTATCGAGTTCCTCCGCCTTCGTTTGTTGTATTTAATACACCATGATTTGCGTATTGTAGTCGGTGTTGTTGTACACCCAGGCCGCGTCGTTTTCCTGCATATTGATGCAGCCATGGCTGCCGTTACCGGCGAAAGATTCGTCACCGCCGGTATCATAATGCGGGAACTGCGTGCCCGGCCCAAAGTTCACACGCCACCAGGCATCGTGGACGAAATAGCCGTCCCAGTGATACAGGATCGCGTAATGGATCGGAGTCGGCGGATACCAGAAAGGCGAACTCGGCGGATCACTGGATTTGAATGTGGTGGGTGACGCGCGATTCTCCACCGACCAGAGGCCAGGGAGCGAAGGAAGCTCGTAACGCCCGGTCGTGACATAGAACGCCCTCACCAGCTTGCCATCTTTGTAGAGGCGCATGGCCTGCTCAACCATTGAAACCATCAACACCGTGCCATGTTGCAGGCTGGGATAATGCTGCATGATCTGTGTGTCGGTCGCGTGTACCTGGTTATAAGGAGTTTTATCGCTGTAATCCTGTTCCAACATCTTCAGGTTAAACAACTCGTTGTTTTCTTCTGTCACCAGCGCCTGGTAGTCGCCGGGTTGCCAGGAATAGCTCAGCTGCTGCTGCAGCCAGTAGCCAATGCCGTTCATGGTATAGCCGGAGTCGAGAATGTAATTGTTGCCATCAAACTTATCGTGAAAGAGGTTAGCCTTGCCCCAGGCATTGGCCTCGCGATCCAGCTCGCCGATCAGATAGCTGGCAGCGCCCTGCGTCAGATCAGTCTGCATAGAGGCCATATCGCTATCGATCTTCTGGGAGACGGCCAGATAAGCATTGATGCTCTTCGCATTATGCATCTGTTGCGAGTCGGCGTTGTACAACTGCTGGTACTGCGCAGCATTCATCCCGTAAGTCTTCAATAGTTTGATCTGCGTATTAAACTGGTTCAGTTTGGCAGTACCCACAAAAGGCAAGGCTTGAATGGAATTAACAACCGCCATTTGATACTGAGTGCTGATCAGCGCGTTAAGGCTGGTGAAAGCGGCGGTGGTGGTAAAGCTATTCAAGCTGGCTACATCGCTCTGGTATTGCGACTGCATAGCAGTTACATCGAGGTTAGCCGAGCGCATCTGCTTGATAGTGTTATTGAACGTAACTAGCTGCTCATTGGTGGTAATCAGCATACTCAGAGCGGCGGCGACATTATTGGCATTGTCACTGATCGCAAAGAATTGTTTCGGGTCTTGCGCGGAGGCGAACTGGCTGGAGTCATTATTGTATTCTTGCGTGAAAACCGGCGTATTTCCAACCCGCAGTTTTTGCACTTTCGCAAGAGCCGCCTGGAAATTCTGGAGGCTCAACTGTGCCTTTGTCGAGGCATCACTGGTGGTGGTTGTAATGATGCCCTGCAACTGGGCCACTAACTGGTTATATTGTTTAGCCTGATTCAGGTAATAGTTGGTAGCAGGCTGGTCATCGAAGAGATTAAACGGCGCGCTTGTACTACTTAATTGCTGTTCTTGATGGAGTATAGGCTGGAGTGACGCAGCAGGCACCCCGATACTTCTGGCATGTTGCAGAGTAGAATCGAGTTGCGCTTTCCCCTGGCTCGACTGTTGCTGCGATTGCTGACTACCCCCACAGCCGCTGGTCACGAGAACGATACCAAGTATCAAACCAGCGATCATAGTCTTCATTAAGCGATTGAGTCGCCTGTGTTGCATTGTGGCTACCTCCGTCCACTTTTTGCTTTCTGTTTGCGTTT
>DATLSI010000179.1:0-4206 GCA_035534255.1 Ktedonobacteraceae bacterium
AGCAGGAATATTTAGCTCAATATCTCAACGGGGTGCTTAACTCGTATCTAGCAAGCTACTTTCTCTTTTTAACTGCTTCTGTGTGGGGAGTTGAACGGGACAAAGTTGAACCAAATGATCTGCTGAGGTTTCCTTTACCCATGCCAACAGAAGACAACGAGTATTTGGTGGCTCACATAGTCGAATTGGGAAAAAAGCTGGGCTCATCTCAGAGTCAGAGTACAGTAAATGAGACAAAGACCTTGCTCAATAATGCTGTGTTTGATCTCTATGATCTGAGCGAAGTAGAACGTATTTTAGTGAAGGATACTGTAAATTACACAATTGATTTTCGCATGAAGCGTGAGGCTTCGAAGGCGCTGGACCCTCCAGAAAATGAGGAATTAATAGCTTATAGTTCTCAGCTTATTGATGCTATAAAGCCGTTTCTCCAGACTCTTAATGAAATGACAATAGTAGCTGATATCTTTGAAACGAAAACAGCACCTCTTCAGGTTGTTAAGTTCAGTTTAGTTCCCGTTCCTGGACGTGCTCTCCCTACTCAAGTCATTACAGGACAAGTTCTCGACGACGTACTGAAAAAAATTGCTACGCAGTTACCTGTGAAGCTAGCTGATACTATTTACACACGTCGCAATCTACGTATCTACTCGGGTAGAGAATTCTATATAATCAAATCCGTACAGCGACGCTATTGGAATCGATCCGCCGCTCTTAGCGATGCTGATACAATTATTTCTGAGCAAATGAAGGCCAATTATGCTGCCGTTAGATGAGTCTGGTGATGTAGAGCAAGGCGATGACCAGTTGCTACGTAATATTATTGCAACAGTTCTAAAGTTGGTTGTCAGCAGTTGGTCAAACATATTGGCAAGAGGAGAAATAGGTGAATTAGCTACAGAAAATAACATTGCCGGGTGCTTAGGAAAAGAGATGATAGTGATGAAGAATCAGGAGTTTGGTCGAGATGCGCCATTCCGTATCGACGAAGAAAGTGGTACAAGGTCAATTGATAATCCAGATAAACCAGATGGCCGTATAGACATTAAGATTATCTATAGTTTTATCGAAACTGAATACTTCGGAATTGAATGTAAGCGGTTAGCGATAGGGGCAATGACCTGGCTAAGAAATATGTGAACAAAGGCTTAATGCGCTTTGTGGCAGGAAAATATAGCCCAGGCCATGATTGGATGGCGATGATAGGATTCGTGATTGATGGTAGGACATCTCAATGTATTCAGCGTATAACGGGATATTTAGCTATCACTAGAAGAAGAACCCGCATGAAAGAGAACTGGATACTTGAAACAAATTTTGGCAATCATGAGAGCCTTTATCGCACACGTCACCATCAACGTGGCAAGGATTCTCCAATATCCGTTCTTCATCTATTTTTGGATATCAATTCTTCCTTGACTCTTCTTACAAAATCAGATAGTTAATCCTAATATAAGGTCCCTCGTAAGCAAGCAAAGATGCTTACGAGGGTACCTGGTCAGTTACTCACTTCCCCGACTTCTTCTGGCGTTCCATCTCCCTCAATTCCACGCGCCGGATTTTGCCTGAGATAGTCTTGGGCAATGCCTCTACAAACTCGATTTCGCGTGGATATTTATAGGGGGCCGTGACGCGCTTGACATGCTCTTGAATCTCGCTTGCCAATTGGGGCGAGGCCGTGTAGCCGGGGGCCAGGATGATATAGGCTTTGACGATCTCACCGCGCATCTCGTCCGGGCTGGCGATCACCGCCGACTCCGCTACGGCTGGATGCTCTTTGAGCGCGCTTTCTACCTCGAATGGGCCGATGCGGTAGCCCGCGCTGATGATCACATCGTCGGCGCGCCCTACGAACCAGAAATAGCCATCCTCGTCCTTGTAGGCGCGATCGCCTGTAATGTACCAGTCGCCGCGCACGCAGCCGTTGGTGGCTTCCGGGTTGCGCCAGTACTCCTTGAACATCCAGGTCGGCCTGTCCGGCTTGATCCTGACCGCGATATCACCCTCTTTGTTGGGTGGAAGTTCGCTGCCGTCGTGGTCGATCACGCTCACGTCGAAGCCGGGCGAAGGTTTGCCCATCGAGCCGGGTTTCACCGTCAGAGGTGGGAAGTTGGCGCACAGCAGCACCGTCTCCGTCTGCCCGTAGCCGTCGCGGATGGTCATGCCCGTCGCCTCCTGCCAGACCTTGATAACTTCCGGGTTGAGCGGCTCGCCCGCGCCGACACAGTGACGCAGCGCCTTTGGCAGATTAGCTTTCATGTAGGCCATCGGCTCGTCGAGCACCAGCATGCGGTAGGCCGTTGGCGGCGCGCACAGCGTGGTGATGGGATAATTGTGCAGCATTTCCAGCGTTTCGATGGCGTTGAATTTGCCGCGCGCATCCTGCATGAACATGGCCGCGCCCATCATCCAGGGGCCAAACAGGTTGCTCCACGCGGCCTTCGCCCAGCCCATCTCGGACAGGTTCCAGTGCAGGTCGTCCTCGTGCAGGTCCAGCCAGTATTTGGCCGTGATGGTATGCCCGATGGGGTAGCTGGCGTGCGTGTGCAGCACCATCTTGGGATAGCCGACCGTGCCGGAGGTGAAATACACCAGGCAGGAGTCATCGCTGCGCGTTTTAGGTCCGCTAAATTCGGGTGATGCCTTCACGACCTCCCGGTGATAATTTATCCAGCCAGCGCGCTCCGTTTGAGGCGTGTCCACCAGGATGGCGTATTGTACAGTCGGGCACTCGCCGCGCACCTGGTCAAACTTGCCCGCGCCCTCGCTGTCCGTGACGAAAGCAGCAGCCTCCGCGACTTCGGCGCGGAACTGGATGTCCTTGGGTGTCAGCAGCGTCGTGCTAGGGATCGGGATGGCTCCCAGCTTCATTAGCCCCAGCACGCTCTCCCACCATTCGGGAATGCGCGGCAACATCACCAGCACGCGGTCGCCTTTCTTGATGCCCAGGGCAGCGAAGGCGTTAGCGGCGCGGCTCGAATACGCGGCGAAATGGGCGAAAGTCAACTGGCGCTCTTCGCCATCCTGACCAACCCACAACATCGCCAACTTGTGCGGGTCGCTGGCCCATTTGCCGATCACATCGGTCGCGAAGTTAAAATATTCGGGGACTTCCAGGTGAAAATTACGTCGATCCGCCTCGTAATCGGTCATATGCGGGGTCTTTGCTGTGGTCATACAAAAAACTCCTTTGTTCATCTTCGGTCCAGGCTAAAACTGGTTCAACACGTTCAGCAGGAGTAGAAAAAGATATATTGCTGCTCCTTTCCACGAGAGTAGTCACTGTATGATACCATATTTCACACCAGACCTTTCTCTTAGATCAGAGATGTTGCCTGCTCTCCAGTTCTTGACAGCGCTTCTCCTCACGCTTACAATATACTCATAGATTGACTACTCCATGTCGGAGTATAGTCTGATGTTGCACTTTGACCAAAAGGAGACATCTATGCACTTCAAACGTCACAAACCTTTCAGCTTCGCGGCGCTATTTTGTAGTTGCGTCCTCCTGTTCGGCGTCTTGCTGGCAGCCTGCGGCGGCGGTTCCAGCAAGACTGGTAGCACCCCCACCTCCACAACTAAAAGTAAGGTCAGTGTGCTGTACGCAGGTTCTCTCGTCAATTTGATGGAGAAAAAGGTCGGCCCGGCCTTTACGCAGGCGAGCGGCTATCCATACGAGGGCGAGGGAAAAGGTTCTACCGCGCTCGCCAATGAGATTAAAGGCAAACTGCGCTTCCCCGATATTTTTATTAGCGCGGACCCTGCTGTTAACACAACCCTTATGGGCGTGGCTAATGGTAACTATGTCTCGTGGTATGCGCCCTTTATTCGCACGTCGATGGTGATCGGGTATAGTCGCACCAGCAAATTCGCCGCGGACTTCCAGGCAGCCGCCAGCGGCTCCAAAGCCTGGTACCAGGTGCTGCAAGAGACGGGCGTGCGTACCGGGCGCAGCGATCCACTGCTCGACCCTAAAGGCGTGCGCACGATCCAGATGATGGAACTGGCCGAAAAGTATTACAACCAGCCCGGTTTAACGAGCAAGATTCTGGGCGCGGCGGAGAATACCAGCCAGATTTTCCCCGAAGAAGAACTGGTGGCGCGCCTGACATCTGGACAGCTTGACGCGGGCTTCTTCTACCTCAACGAGGTGACGGATGCGAGCATCCCCTACATCACCTTGCCGGCGCAGATCAATCTGAGCGA
>DATLSI010000180.1:0-6942 GCA_035534255.1 Ktedonobacteraceae bacterium
CAGCAGGAACCTTCACTCTTACTCATCGTATATATTCGGAACTAGTGTAGGTGTTATTGCGCCCTTTGGATATGCGACCCTGGTCATTAACAGACTTCCGTCGATGGAAAGAGGACTTATGTTTTCACTTATAATTGAAGGGATCATTCTCGGCATCTTAACCGGAGGAGTCTACGCCTTGATGGCATCGGGACTGACGCTGGTGTTCGGGGTGATGGATATTATCAACGTTGGACAGGGCGCGCTGGTCATCCTGGGCGCTTACCTCAGCTACTTCCTGGAGCAGAGATTGCACATCGACCTGTTTTTAGGACTGCTTCTGACGATGCCGTTCATGTTTGGCCTCGGTCTGCTGATCGAGTTATTGTTTATTCGCCCGATCAAGCGCGATCGCACGATGCTCTCCATCCTGGTGACATTTGGAATAGCGCTGATTATCGAGGGCGTTCTCAATCTTATTTTCACGGCTGATAATGTCAAACTACAAGCCTGGTACATTACGGCATCATTTAAGGTAGGGGGATTTTATCTCGCCTACATTTACGTATTTGGCTTTTTGCTAGCTGTGGTGCTGTTGGGAGGACTCTACTTGCTGCTTTATCGCACCAAATTTGGGTATGGCCTGCGCGCCTCTATGCAGAATCGCACGGCTGCTGAATTGATCGGTATAAATGTCGAACGGGTGTCGGCGATTACCTTCGGCATCGGTATTGCGCTGGCTGCCGCGGGCGGTATGGCGTTTGGGGCGACTAACGCCTTCAATGCTGGCAGCGCTTATGACCTGATTTCGCGTCTGCTGGCCATTATCATCTTTGGAGGTATGGGCAGTTTACCGGGCGCGCTGATTGCTGCCGTAGGTATGCTGGTGGTTGAAGATGTCACTTCGGTGGTCTGGTCGCCGGTCTGGGCCAGCACTGTCTTTTTCATCCTGCTGGTAATTATCCTGCTGCTTCGTCCGCAGGGATTGCTTGGTAAGCTGGAGGCAAGAAAGCAATGAGGATATTCAAACTGGTCGGACTGCTTGTATTGCTGGCACTATTCATCGCTTTCCCCCAGATTTTTCCTAATCCAGCGGTGACCACTATCGCCATTTTTGCCTTGATGTTCGCTGCAGCCACAACCGGCTGGAATATCTTTTCGGGCTATACTGGCTACATCTCGCTGGGGCATGCCGCCTATTTCGGCCTGGGGGCTTATGCCCTGGCCTTGATATGCCAGCACTGGAATATTCCAGGGGGCTATCAGCCTTTCTTGCTGGTTCCCGTGGCAGGGTTAGCGGCAGCGATCATCGCCATTCCGCTAGGTTGGATCTCACTGCGCGTGCGGCGTCACACTTTTGTCGTGATTACGATTGCCATGTTCTTCATTTTCCAGCTACTGGCTTATAACCTGACGAGTGTCACCAATGGTTCCATCGGTCTGGGATTGCCTATTCCTATCTCCTGGGGTGGTAATTTCTACAATTTCCCATTCTACTACGTTATGTTAGCCATTTTGCTGGTGGCGATTGCTATCTCGTGGTGGGTGCGCAACTCCAAATACGGATTGGGTTTGCTGGCTATTCGCGATGACGAAGACCGGGCGCTGGGGCTAGGTGTGAAAACCGGCCCATCTAAACTGGCGGCATTTGTCATCTCTGCCTTCATCGTGGGCATGGTTGGCGCTGTCTGGGGCTACTACGTCGAGTCGATCTATCCACCTTCTGCCTTTGATGCCAACTTTGACGTGGCGCTGGCATTGATGGCCTTCCTGGGCGGCCTGGGGACGATATCCGGTCCCATCCTGGGCGCGCTTATCCTGGAATCGACTCAGCAATACTTCACCTTGCAGTTTGTCTCTTCCGGCTATTACCTGATAGCGTATGGAGGACTATTTCTTATAGTCATACTGCTGTTGCCGAGAGGGATCATTCCTACGTTGAGCGGGCGTTGGGCTAAATATCAGATCACTCGTCAGCAAGGCCAGCAAGGGAGGGCGACTCTCGTCTCCGTGTTACCTACACCCGGTGGTGGGGCTGATAGCGCCGAGAGGAAGGAAGGGATCAACTTATGAGCTTGTTAGAAGCGCAAGGGATTTCCAAGTCGTTTGGAGGTATTCACGCGCTGGATATGTGTTCCATCAGTGTAGAACAAGGCTCGGTTACAGGCTTGATCGGACCCAATGGATCGGGGAAAACCACCTTGTTTAATGTGATGACCGGCTACGAACGCGTTGATGGCGGGCAGGTGAGCTTCGGGGGCCGTCCCATCACCAACGCGCCGCCGGATAAGGTCTTCCGCCTGGGTCTGGGCCGTACCTTTCAACTGACGCGCATCTTTCCGCGGCTGACGGTGATGGAGAATATGCACGTGGCGGCGCAGCGCACCGATCTGAAAGGGCTTTTCAGCCGCTGGAGTTCGACGGATGAACAGAAGCGCGCGCTGGACTTGCTGGACTTTGTGGGGCTGACCTCCCTTAAGAATCTGCCAGCCGGGAACCTGTCCTATGGGCAGAAGAAGTTGCTGGAGTTTGCCTTTGTCCTGATTGCCGAGCCAAAGGTCATCCTGTTGGATGAACCAGCTGGCGGCGTCAATCCAACCATGATTAACTATCTGACGGAGCGCATTCGCACGCTCAATCAACGGGGCGTTACCTTTCTGATCGTCGAGCACAACATGGAATTCGTAATGGGATTGTGCAGTAAGATCATGGTCATGCATCGCGGCACAAAGATTGCTGAAGGGGCGCCGGCAGAAGTGAGGGCGAATCCGGCGGTGCTGGAAGCCTATTTGGGAGACTAGAGATGCTGTTAAAACTACACAATATCTATGCTGGCTATGATGGAGGCGATGTGCTCAAGGGCATCGATCTAGTGGTTGAGCAGGGCACTACCACCTGCATCGTTGGTCCCAATGGAGCTGGCAAATCTACAGTGTTGCGTGTCCTGAGCGGGTTACTCAAGCCGCGCCTGGGCGAAGTTGTCTTTGATGGCCGCTCGCTCGTTGGTCTCGCGCCGCGTGAAATTCTTGCGTTGGGAATAGTGCAGGTGCCGCAGAGCCACAGCCTGTTTCCCAGCATGACCGTACAGGAGAATGTGCGGCTGGGTGCCTATATGCTGCACGATAGCGCGCTCGTGGAGAAGCGTCTGGGCGAAGTAGAAGAGATGTTTCCCGTGGTAAAAACGCGCGCGCGTGACAGGGCGGGCAACCTGTCGGGCGGGCAACAGCGCCTGGTGGAGTTCGCGCGCTGCTTGATGCTGGACCCACGCGTCATCTTGCTGGACGAGCCGTCGATGGGGCTGGACCCGCGAACATTCAAGCAGGTGATCGAGACAATCAAGGTCATGCAAAGCAGCGGCAGGACGATCTTGCTGGTTGAGCAAAACGCGCGCACTGGCTTGAGCCTGGCAGACAATGGAGTGGTGCTGGAGAGCGGGCGCGTGCGACTTGAAGGCACGCATACCGATATTCTGAACAATCCTGAGATCGGCCACCTCTACCTGGGTGGTATGCTCTCGAATGCATAACCGCAAGCCTTGCTCCTACGGGCCCAATTTGGAAAGGATCAATCAATGGCAAGAGATGAACTGGTGCAGAGCGCGATAGACAACTGGGCTCCCAGGTTTATATCCAATGGCATAGATGCCAATGATTTCCAGCGCGTGACCAGTAGCGTAGGGCGTTGGGATGACTGGTGCCGGGCGTGGTGCGAGTGCGGAGCCATGCACGAGCAGATGGGAGTCGAGGCGGAAGGCGGGGAACATTACGAGTCGGCGGCGCAGCACTATTTTCAAGCTGCCATTTGCTACCACTTTGGGAAATATTTATTTGTGCGCCATCCACAGGAGCTGCGGGCCGCGCATGACCGTGTCGTGCATGCTTATACAAAGGCATTACCCTACTTTGAGTATCCGGGTGAGCGCGTGGCGATTCCTTACGAGGGAGGCGCGACGATGTATGGCATCTTGAGAAAGCCCTGGCATACGCCAAAACCCCCGGTTGTAATTTTTGTACCCGGACTGGACTCGGTTAAAGAGGAACTGCATATTTATGGTGATGACTTTCTCAAGCGCGGTATGGCGGTGCTGGCAATCGATGGCCCCGGACAGGGCGAGATGGAGTTCGAGCATGCCATGCGCTACGACTATGAAGTCCCTATCAAGCATGCTATCGATTATCTTGAGATCCGGGCGGATGTAGATGCGCAGCGTGTTGGTTTGATGGGGGTCAGTCTGGGAGGCTATTATGCCGTGCGGGCCGCGGCGTTTGAGCGTCGGCTAAAAGCAACGATTGAGAACTGCGGCCCGTATAACCCCATTGAGAACTTCCACCAGCGCCCGGTAATTAGCCGCGAAACATATATTCACCGCTTAAAAGCCTCAAGCGTTGAGGATGGTTTGAACACGTTAAAACTGTTCAACCTGCAGGGAGTGGCAGAGAAGGTTGCGTGTCCTCTGCTCGTTATCCAGGGTGCAAAGGATAGGCTGGTGCCGGGTGAGCAGGGCAAGCGAATAGCGGCAAGCGTCGGCAGCCACGCCGAACTCTGGTTTTTCGAGGATGGCAATCATGTTTGTAACAACATCCCGTACAAGCATCGACCGCAACAGGCCGATTGGATGCGCCAGCATCTGTATAGTTAGAAGGATGAATTACAAAGTATGCCAACCCCTGATCTGGATGAACGGTTTCGTCGCTGGCTCAAGCTGACTGCTGAAATGCATGAGAATGCTAATTTCACGCCCAACCCGTCTATAGCGTGGGTGCCTGTGCGCAAGCCGCTCGCGCAATGTACTGTCGCGCTTGTCACGACGGCGGGTGTCCACTTGAAAAGTCAACCTGCTCATGATCTGCTCGACCCGCATGGAGATGCCAGTTTTCGCGAGATTCCTGGTAACACACAGGCGAGAGACATTGCCGTAGACCATTCCCACTACGACACTACAGATGCAAACGCCGATCCCAACTGTGTTTTTCCCATCGACAGGTTACGCGAACTGGTGTTGATGGGCCTGGTGGGGGGCGTCGCGCCAGTTCACTATGGCTTTATGGGATTTATCCCCGATGGGCGTTTGCTGCGTGATACCACCGCGCCCATAGTTGCGGAGCGGTTACAGAGCGAGGGAGTGGATGCCGCTGTGCTGACACCGGGCTGACCGATGTGCCACCAGTCCGTGGGACTGTTGCAGGGGGCTATCGAGCGGCAAGGTATTCCAACCATTGCGGTAACGGTGCGACCGGAGATTACGGCGCATGCCAATATTTCGCGCGCTTGCTATTTGCGTTTCCCAACCGGCAATCCAATGGGTAGTCCCAATGAGCCGGATCAGCAGCGCAGGATACTGACGGCAGTGCTTGAGCAGCTTACTTTGATCTCGGAACCAGGCACAATAGTTGAACTACCATACCGTTGGCGGCGTATGTGAACAAGAAAGGTACTGAGATGGCCGAAAAGAAGGGTGTGTATCAGACCTGCAAAGCGAAGGTACTCTCAATCCAGGATGCCTACGACGCGCTGGTGGACGCGGTTGAGGAGTATAAAGCCTTGCTCACGACGCTGATCGATGAGGCTGATGGCGATGACGAGTATGATAAACACTTGCTGGTTGTGGCGAATTTGCAGCGCAATACCACAAATGGGCTGCTTGGCACGCTCGATACCGATCTGCACGACGATTTGACGCGGCTCTCTGATCGTGTAATACGCTTCAAACATCTGGAGGATGGTATTTTTATTTGAGTTGTGGCGGATGTACTTTGTGGGTGTAAACGGGTTGGAGGACGCGAAGAATCGCGTCCGAATCATTGTTGGTAATCTACAACGAGCGAAAGGATGAACAAATGGCGAGAGACGAACTGGTACAGAGTGCGATTGATAATTGGGCTCCCAGGTTTGTTGCCAATGGGGTAGACTCGAATGATTTTCAGCGTATCACGAACAGCGTAGAACGTTGGGACGATTGGTGCCGGGCATGGTCGGAGTGCGGTGCCATGCACGAGCAGATGGGGGACGTGGCTGAAGCCGGGGGACATTATGAATCGGCGGCCTACCATTATTACCACGCGGCGATTGCCTATCACTTCGGAAAGTTTTTATTTGTGCATAGGCCGCAAGAACTGCGCGCGGCGCACGATCATACCGTAAACGCGTATAAGAAAGCGCTGCCATATTTTGATGTTCCCGGCGAACACGTGGCTATCCCCTACGAGGGTGGAGCGACGATGTACGGTATCTTGAGAAAACCCTGGCATGCGCCAAAGCCCCCGGTGGTGATCCTTGTGCCTGGATTGGATTCTGTCAAGGAAGAATTGCATACCTATGGCGAAGACTTTCTCAGGCGCGGCATGGCGGTGCTGGCAATCGATGGTCCGGGTCAGGGCGAGATGGAGTTCGAGCATGCTATGCGCCATGATTTTGAGGTACCTGTGCGCTATGCCATAGACTATCTTGAGAGCCGACCAGATGTAGATGAGAGTCGCGTGGGATTGATGGGAGTCAGCCTGGGAGGGTACTATGCTCCACGCGCGGCAGCATTTGAACCACGCTTGAAGGCCACTATTGCCAACTGCGGTGGATACAATTTCGTCAGCCACTTTGATCGTCTGCCCGGCCATACACGCGCTGCATTTACCCACCGTCTCAAAGCAAAGGACGAGATTGAGGCTCGCGAGAAGCTGGCGGCCTTTAATCTTGAGGGCGTGATGGAGAAGGTTCAGAGTCCGCTTTTGATCATTATGGGACGCCGCGACAGGCTTGTACCCTGGGCCGACGCGGAAAGAATGGCAGGCGAAGCTAGCGCGGTATCGGAGTTGTGGATGTTCGAGGATGGCAATCACGTCTGCAACAATATTCCGTACAAGCACCGGCCGCAGCAGGCCGATTGGATGCGCGAAAAACTGCGGGCCTAGAGGACTACTATGGACACTGACAGTTTGTATCCACGTTTTTCAGATGCCGAATACTCCC
>DATLSI010000181.1:0-3845 GCA_035534255.1 Ktedonobacteraceae bacterium
GAGCAGGAAAGAGCAACCTTGCAAACATTGCGTGAGCAAGATTACACTCTTGGCTTTGCCACCGGTCGCGTTCGTCAGGAGGCTGTTTATCCTCTCAAAATGTACAACTTGCTCTCCTACTTCGATGAACAGCATATTTCAACCTACGACTACGTTGAACAGGCAGAAGCGGTGTTACGGAGTCGCGGCGATCAGACATTGTTGAGCAAACCTCACCCTTTCCCGTTTCTGCTGGCTGTTGATTCTCAATATCAGCAAACTATTGTGCAAAGCCCAATCTCGACGCAGCATCCTTTTCCGTTCATCGTTGTCGGCGACTCTACCAGCGATATTCTTGGCGGGCGAGCAGCAGGCGCTCTTACCATCGCAGTCCTAACCGGCGCACGCACGCCAGAAGCTCGCAAACTGCTAGCTCAAAGTACGCCTGACTTTACCATAGACGACATGACAAAACTCCCAGCCCTGTTGGCGCATCTCGATAGCCTCACTGCCATCCAGAAACTACAATTTACCGAACGTGAGCAGGCCGAACGCCTCCTGCAACTCTGGTTTGCACACCACATGCATCTCAACGTTGACAGCATCACTCTCACGCCCAGAGCCGTCTCGCTGAACTCCTTCAACGGCTTTTATCGCCTCAACAACGAGGAATATTTCTTCAAAACGCACGTCGAGGAGCAAGGTATTCTCGAAGAGTATTACCATGCTGAATTGCTGCACCGCTCCGGCTACAATATCGTCTTGCCTTTACAAACCCTGCACGAAAAAGATCAGCAGATGGTCATCTATCCGGTCATTCACTGGCCCGTCATGTTTGACCTCGTTCGCGCCATTGAGACAGGTAATACCGCCAATGTTGGCGCAATGAGCATTGAGACCATTGCAGACGCTGAACAGCAAGAATGCCATCGCTTGCTCGAAATCTATACCTCGACACTCGCGTTCAGTACGGCTGAAGAAAATGCTCGTGCGCCCATCCACCAACTCTTCTGGCACCGGCTAACAGGAGGACGCTTCCAGACATTCTATGCTGGAAAACAGGTTCTCCTCCCTGATGAAAAAAGCCCACAAAGTCCCAACTCAGGTATTTCATTCGATGAGCTGCTAGCCTATCACTGGACTATCAACGAAGTACCACAGCAAAAAACATTGGGCGAACTGGTCGAACGCGCCACGCACCTACTCAATCCCGCTCAACCCACCAGCACAATTATCGGCCATGGTGATGCCCATTTCGGCAACATCTTCCTTGAATCCGCCGTTAGCGCACAATCCACGCCTTCTCAACTTGAAACCGTTCAGGCGGCATCCTACGCAAGCGGCAACTCTCGTTACCTCTACTTCGATCCAGCGTTCGCGGGTCGCCACTCGCCGCTCCTTGATATCATTAAGCCGCTCTTTCATAATATCTTTGCGGCCTGGATGTATTTCCCGCACGATATTGCGCGAGACTTGCAAGTATCTGTTACCATAAAGAACAAAAGCATCTCTATTGAACATACCTATGCGCTTACGCCTGTGCGCAGGGCAATTTTGCAGGTGAAGAAAGACCAACTCCTTACACCGCTCATCGCACACCTGCGTGCGCGAAACGCACTGCCCGACGACTGGATGGAGTTCATGCAGATGGCACTCATGTGCTGCCCATTGCTGACGGTCAATCTGCTTGATGCGCAACGCATGCCAGCAACTATTACATGGCTGGGATTGGCGCAAACTATACAAGTTGGCAACACCGGCATTGAGCAATTCTAATGCCATTAAATAGTATGCATTCCTCGCGGGTACACAAAGTAGTGGCAAGATTGAGAATGCTTTCATAGAAAGGAACATTTGATGATTGCTATCATTGATTATGGGGCCGGGAATATACGCAGCATAGAAAAAGCTTTAGCATACATCGGGGCCGATGCTCAGATAACTGACGACTCTTCGGTTGTGGAGGACTCACAAGCAATAGTACTCCCCGGCGTCGGCTCTGGAGGAGCAGCCATGAGCCGTATGCGAGAACGCGGGTTAGATGATGCCATTCGCCAGGCAACCAGGCAAGGCAAACCGTTTCTCGGCATCTGTCTCGGCATGCAATTGCTGGCTGACCACCATGCCGAAGGCGAGGTTGATGGGCTCGGCCTCTTTCGTGGCGAAGTCCGGCGCATCCCGCATGGCCCCAAGATTCCGCATATGGGCTGGAATACGGTTAATCCATTGCAAGCTGACCTGCCCATTTTTGCCAATATCCCAGCGGATGCGTATTTCTATTTCGCTCATTCCTATTATGTCGAACCGCAGGACGCGCAGGGTGTCGCAGCCGTTACCGATTATGGCTCGTCCTATTGCAGCGTGATCGTTACCGACCGCGTCTGGGGTACGCAATTTCATCCTGAGAAAAGCGGGCTAGTCGGCTTGCAATTACTCAAAAACTTTGTAAAGTGGGTGCGCTCTTGATTATCTTTCCGGCAATAGACATCAAAGGCGGTCAGTGCGTGCGACTCTATCAGGGAGACTACGATCAGGTCACGACCTATGCCGCCGACCCTGTAGAAGTCGCTCAACGCTGGCAAGCAGCAGGAGCCAGTTGGCTGCATATCGTTGACCTGGACGCTGCCGCGCAAGGGCAACCAGTTAATCTCGCTCTGATTGCCCATATACGTGCTGCAACCTCCCTGCACATAGAACTCGGCGGTGGCATGCGCTCACTCTCACATATCCAGCAAATACTGAATCTCGGCATAGACCGTGTTATTCTTGGCACCGCTGCCCTGACGAATCGCGACTTACTGCAAGATGCCTTATCGCGTTGGGACGAACGAATAGTGGTAGGACTCGATGCACGCGACGGACTGGTCGCCATCTCCGGCTGGCGTGAAACCTCGCCCACGCGAGCAACAACCCTCGCCAGCGAACTGAGCAGAGCAGGAGTACAACGCTTCATCTATACTGACATCGCCCGCGATGGCACTCTCCAGGGACCCAACCTTGAAGCCCTGCGTGAGATGAAACAGGCAACCACCAATGCTGCTTCTTTGATAGCCTCCGGCGGCATTAGCTCTCTGGACGATTTACGCTCCCTCGCCACCCTCGATATAGAAGGAGCCATCATCGGCAAAGCCCTCTACACGGGAACGATTGACCTGACAACAGCAATCTCAACATTTGAAAGGACCTAATTTCATGCTTACAAAGCGCATCATCCCCTGCCTCGATGTTGCAGCAGGTCGCGTCGTCAAAGGCGTTAATTTTGTCAATCTGCGCGATGCCGGTGACCCGGTGGAACTGGCGGCATTTTATAACACGGAAGGTGCCGATGAACTGGTTTTTCTCGACATCACCGCATCTTTTGAGAACCGCGCCACCATGCTTGATGTAGTACGCCGTACTGTTGAGCAGGTTTTTATACCGGTAACAGTGGGCGGCGGTATACGCAGCGTCGAGGATATTCGCGCAACGCTGGGAGCAGGTGCTGACAAAACCTCCGTCAATACGGCAGCAGTACAAAACCCCGACTTGCTGCGGGCAGGCGCAGAGCAATTTGGCGCTCAGTGCATGATTCTCGCCATTGACGCACGTGCCAATCCAGCGCAACCGAGTGGATATGAGGTATTCATTCATGGCGGACGCACACCCACAGGTATGGATGTTGTAGAATGGGCGCAACGGGGCGTCGCTCTCGGTGCCGGCGAAATTCTTCTCACAAGCATGAACCGCGATGGAACACAGCAAGGCTACGATCTTGCTCTTAATGCAATCGTGTCCGCCGCGGTTTCTGTGCCAGTCATTGCCTCTGGAGGAGTCGGCAACGTGCAACATCTCTACGAAGGGGTAACCATTGGCGGGGCGGATGCGGT
>DATLSI010000182.1:0-2026 GCA_035534255.1 Ktedonobacteraceae bacterium
CGGTCGCCTTGGTTCATATCACACCGGTGTTCAGCTTTAAAATACCGCCGGCTCCATATACTCCCCGAATGCGGCGCGGAAGATGTCCATGATCTCGCCAAGCGTGGCGTAAGCCTTTACCGCCTCGATGATGGCGGGCATGGTGTTTTCGGTGCCGTCGGTGGCGCGGCGCAGGTTGTCGAGCGCGCGTTTGACGGCGGCGTTGTCGCGTTCGTGGCGCACGCGATTGAGACGATCAAGGTGGGCGCGCTCGCCCACGCGGTCGATATAGAGCGTGGGAACTTTGATATGTTCGTCCATCGTGTAGTCGTTGACGCCCACGATGGAGCGCCGGTGATCGTCGATCTCCATCTGATAGCGATAGGCCGACTCTGCAATCTCGCGCTGGAAGAAGCCGTTCTGGATACAGGCCAGCACGCCGCCCAGCGCGTCGATGCGCTCTATATACTCCATAGTGGCGCGTTCGGTCTCGTCGGTCAGGCTCTCGATGAAATATGAGCCGCCGAGGGGGTCAACGGTATTGACGACGCCGCTTTCACTGGCGATGATCTGCTGTGTGCGCAAGGCGATTAGCGCGGCGCGTTCAGTTGGCAGCGCCAGAGCCTCGTCCAGCGAGTTGGTGTGCAGCGAATTGGTGCCACCCAGCACGGCAGCCAGGGCTTGAATGGTGGTACGCACGATGTTGTTATCAGCCTGCTGCGCGGTCAGGGAAACGCCGGCGGTCTGCGCGTGGCAACGCATCGTCCACGAACGCGGGTCCTTCGCGCCGTAGCGTTCGCGCATCAGTTTGGCCCATAAACGCCGCCCGGCGCGGAACTTGGCAATCTCTTCAAAGAAATCATTATGCACATCAAGAAAGAAAGAAAGACGTGGGGCGAACTCATCGATCTTCAAGCCGCGTTTCAGCGAGGCATCGACGTAAGCCAGCCCATCTGCTATGGTGAAGGCCAGTTCCTGCACGGCAGTCGCGCCCGCCTCGCGAATGTGATAACCGCTGATGCTGATGGTGTTCCACTTAGGCATGTAGCGCGTGCCAAATTCGATGGTATCCACCACCAGGCGCATGGACGGTTCAGGCGGGAAGAGAAATTCTTTCTGCGCGCTGTACTCTTTGAGAATGTCATTTTGAAGCGTGCCGCCCAGCTTCACCATCGGGAAGCCGCGCTTCTCTGCATTGGCGATATACATGGCCCAGATCACCGCCGCCGGGCTGTTGATGGTCATGGACGTAGTGATCTGATCGAGCGGCAGGCCATCATACAGAATTTCCATGTCGGCCAGCGAGGAGACAGCCACGCCGCACTTGCCGAATTCGCCCGACGCCAGCGGGTGATCGGTATCATATCCATACAGTGTGGGCATGTCAAAGGCGGTCGAAAGGCCCGTCTGGCCCTGCGCGAGCAGGTATTTGAAACGTTTATTGGTATCCTCGGCGGTTCCAAATCCGGCAAACATGCGCATCGTCCAGGGCCTGGCGCGATACATGGTAGGCTGCACGCCACGCGTGTACGGATACTCACCAGGCAAACCAATGTCACGCATATAATCAAAGTGAGCGTTATCCTGCGGCGTATAGACGCGGTTTATAGGCACGCTGGAGGTGGTCATCAAGTTGTCACGTTCGGGTACGCGCTCCTGCGACTTGTGTAGCGTCGTCTCTTCCCAGTGTTGCCGTTCCCCTCTCAGGCGCTCCAATTCATTTTTATCAAACAGGCTTCCCTGTTCGTATGCGTGGTTGGTCTGCGGCATCTTCTGTTCAAGCATGGTTAATAACTCCTCGTTGAGGTCGAGTGTATCAGGAAAAATGTATCTACTACAAGAGCCAGTCCGGCTTTATAGTAATTGTACCATATTCAGACCTGGAGGCTGGTAATTCCATAGTGTTAATGAGAATACCTGATAGTATCCTATCGCTCGCGGCTTTTATAGCTATTTTCTCACTCGATTTCTATCTTCATCGTATGTTAGACTTTATAGAAGGAGACAGACCCAACATGGAACAGACAACGCGCAATAACCCTGAATT